>CAYVJP010000122.1:0-8387 GCA_964451745.1 uncultured Anaerolineaceae bacterium
GGATACGACGCCTCGGATCGGCGCGCCGTGGAGACCGCGGCCGAGGACGGGACGCTGATCCCCCTGGACGGTCTGGCCGGTCAGTTCCCGACATCGGCCCAGCAGTTCTTCCTGGCGTACGCCGAGAGCGTCAGCGCCGTGGACTACTTCATCCGCACCCACGACCAGGACGCGCTCGTGGCGCTGATCTCCTCGTACGCGGATGGACGCACCGACGACGAGGCGTTCCGGGACGCCATCGGCATGGACGCCGCCGCCTTCGACGCGGCGTGGCTCGCCGACCTTGGTGCGGACACCCCCGTCCGCCACGGGCCACAGCCGGCACCGCCCGGCCCCGAACCCGCCGCCTGGGTCGGGACTGGTGGACCCGTGGCCACCTCGGCCCCGGGCGCCGGCGCGACCACGGAGCCGGCCAGCGGCGCGAGCGACGTGCCGGCGGTGCCGGGCGACCAGGGTGGCACCGCCGGCGAGGACCGGACGATCCTGCTGGCCGCGCTGTTGGCCGTCGTGGGCGTCGGGGTGGTCGCGCTCGTCGTCGTGCGGCGGCGCCAGGAGGCGACGCAGGCCCTCGAGCAGGCCCGGGAGCGGGAGGTGCTTCCGTGACCGTGATGGGGCGCCTCCGGTCCATCCCCAGCTGGCAACTCACCCTCGGCGTCGCCCTCCTGGGCCTCGGGTTCCTCGTCGCGGCCCAGCTGGCGGCGCAGGGCCCGCGGGTCCGCTACACCACCCAGGAGCGGGCGCCGCTCGTCGAGACCGCGACCCAGCTGCAGGCTCAGCAGGAGGAGCTCAAGGCCACCATCCTCGAGTTGCGCGAGCAGATCCAGGCCATGGAAGGGTCCGGGGAAGGCTCGGCCGCGGTCGTCAGGGACCTCAACGACCAGCTGGAGGCGGCGCGCATCGCCGCCGGGCTGATCCCGCTCACGGGGACGGGGATCGTCCTCCTGCTCGACGACTCGCTGGAGCCCGTGGCCCCGAATGCCAACGAAGCCGACTACCTCGTGGGCGGACGGGACCTGCGCACCGTCGTCGAGGAGTTGTGGATCGCGGGCGCCGAAGCGATCGCCATCAACGGAGAGCGGATCACGCCCACGAGCGCCGTCATCGACATCGGACCGTCCGTGCTCGTGAATTCGGCCTACCTCGCGGCCCCGTACCAGGTGACCGCGCTGGGGCCGCGCGACCTGTACTCGCGGCTGGCGGCGTCGCCCGGGTTCGTGGACTTCATCCGCGCCCGGGCCCAGTCGTACGGCGTGCGCGTCTCGTTCGCGGAGCCGGAATCGGTCGATATCCCCGCGTTCGCGGGCACCGTCACGCTGCGTTACGCGCGGCCCGCGGCATCGCCGTCACCGACGGCGTCGGGGGAGTAGGCCGTGCATCAGCGACGCAACCAGCTGACCATCGCGGCCGTCGCCTTCGTGCTGGGCCTGCTCGTGATCGTCCAGTTGCGGACGCAGGCGAGCGGGGCGGCGTTCGCCGGCCTGTCGTCGCAGGATCTCACGGTCCTCGTGGCGAACCTCAACGACCGCAACGACCAGCTGCGCCGCGAGATCGCCACGCTCCAGGGCGACCTTTCACGGCTGGCCCAGAACGCCGAGCGCGGCGACGCCTCCATCGGGGAGCTGCGGGCCGACCTTCGGCGCGTCCGCCTGTACGCCGGGATCGACGCGGCGACGGGGCCCGGCGTCGTCATCGCCGTCCGCGGACCCATCGACGGTTCCGGCGTGGAGGAACTCGTCAACGAGCTGCGCAACGCGGGCGCGGAGGCGATCGGTCTAGCCGGCGCGCGTGTCGTGCCCGGCGTCGTCGTGACCGGCGCCGCCGGAAGCGCCGCGATCGATGGCACGGCCCTCGACGACCCGTTCGAACTCGTGGCGATCGGGCCGCCAGACAAGCTCACGGGGTCGCTGACCCGCTCGGGCGGGATCATCGCCCAGCTCGCGGCGACGCAGCCAGATGTCGTCGTGGAGGTCACGCCGGTGGATCACCTCGATGTCCCCGCGACGAACCGGGACCTCGTGCCGGCCAACGGGAGGCCGCTCCTCTGATACCCTGCCCGCCGTGCCGGCCCGACCCGTCCTGACGCTCTACCTCGGCGACGTCGTGCGCCTGCGCCGGGCGCATCCGTGCGGTGGCGACCGGTGGCGGATCGACCGCCTCGGCGCCGATATCGGGCTCCGCTGCATCACCTGCGAGCGTCACGTGCTCATCGACCGCGTCGCCCTCGAGCGCCGGATCGTGGCGTTCATCGAACGCGGAGACGCGGCGCTGACCGCGGCGCTCGAACCTGGTCGGACGCCGTGACCGAGCCGGGCGGGGAAGCGGCCGCTGCCCCGCCGGCAGTGCCGGTCGTGCCGCCAGCCGAGCCGCCGTCTCCCGAAACGCCCGAAGGCGCCCTCGCCGTCTTCAAGAACCCACCGTTCCTCCGCCTCTGGCTGTCGCAGGCCGCGACCCAGATCGGCGGGAACATGGTGTTGTTCGGCCTGACGGTCATCGTGTCGGAGACCCAGTCGAACACGGCCGTCAGCCTGCTCATCCTCTCGTTCCTGGTGCCGGCGGTCCTGTTCTCCGCGGTCGCGGGCGTCTACGTGGACCGGATCGATCGGCGGCTCGTGCTCATCGCGACCAACGTCCTGCGTGGTCTCGCGATCGTGGGCCTGGTCCTCGTGGGCGACAACTTCGCGCTCATCCTGCTGCTGAACATCTTCGTGTCCACGGTCACCGTGTTCTTCGCCCCGGCCGAGGCGGCGATGATCCCCGAGGTCGTGCCGCGCCACCAGCTGCTCGCTGCGAACGGCATCTTCACGCTCACGCTCAACGCGGCCTTCGCGATCGGGTTCGCGCTGCTCGGTCCGCTCGTCATCAACCTCGCCGGGCCCCAGGCGGTCATCCTCGTCGTAGCCACGCTCTACTTCCTGGCCGCCGTCTTCTGCTTCACCCTGCCGGCCTCGCCGCCGCCGGCCGCGATCGCCGCCGCCGAAGGCTCCGATACGGTGGGCGAGACGCAGGCGGCGATCACCTCGACGTTCGACCAGCTGCGCGAAGGCCTCACCTTCATCCGCCTGAACCGGTCCATCACGTGGTCGCTCGTGTACCTCGGGATCACCGCGTCGCTGGTGGGCGTGCTCGGCGTGCTCGGCCCGGACTTCGCGGAGACGGCCCTGGGCCTGACGAGCAAGGACTTCGCGGTGATCGTGCTTCCGCTGGGCGGCGGGATCGTGATGGGCATCCTGCTGCTCAACGCCTACGGCAAATACCTGCCGCGACGCCGCGTGATCGAGGGCGGCCTCATCACGCTCGGGATCATGCTCGCGCTGCTGTCGATCTCGGGGCCGATCAGCCGGTTCCTCCAGCGCGCCGACGCGGCGAGCGGGTTCGTGGACCTCTCGGCGCTCACGTCGCTGCTCGCGATCGTCGTGTTCATCGCCTTCATCGCCGGCGTGGCCTACGGGGCCGTCGCCATCCCGTCGCAGACCCAGCTCCAGGAGGACCTGCCCGAGGATGTCCGTGGCCGGGTCTTCGGCGTCCTGAACATGCTGGTGTCGGTCTCGAGCTTCCTGCCGATCATCATCGTCGGGCCGATCTCGGACTTCATCGGAACGGCGACGGTGATGCTCCTGGTGGCCATCGCGGTCCTCGCAGTCGGGATCGCGAGCGTCCTGTTCCGCGACCCGAACCTGGGCGTGGCTGGCGCCTCCGCCGACCCGCACGCCGAGGACCCGTTCGCGGCGGCCCTCGGGGCGGACCTGCCGCGATGGCGCGAGGATCCGGCCGCGCCGTCCAGCCGGCTCGCTCCGACCCCTGACCAGGCGATCGTCGACCAGCCGGGTCCGAGCGACCCGGCCGACCGCGACTGAGCGGCGCGGACCACGAACCATGGCACGGGTCGCGGTCGTGTTCACTGGCGGGACCATCAGCATGGGGTTCGATCCCGTGGCCGGCGGCAACGTCCCCGCCCTCGACGGCGCCGCGATCCTGGCGAGGACGCCGGGGTTGTCCGAGATCGCGGAGGTCGTGCCGATCGATCGCGGACTCACGCCCGCCAGCCACTTCACGTTCGATGATCTCCTCGCGATCTGGTCCGATGTCCGTGGCGCGCTGGACGATTCGTCCATCGATGGTGTCGTGGTCGTGCAGGGCACCGACACGATCGAGGAGACGAGCTTCGCCTGGGATCTGCTCCATGACGGTGACCAGCCGGTGGTCGTCACCGGGGCCATGCGGGCGCCGCACGAGGACGGGTTCGATGGTCCCGCGAACCTGCGCGACGCCGTGACCGTTGCGGCGTCACCGGCTGCGCGGGGCGTCGGCGTCGTCGTGACGCTGGCCGGGACGATCGAGGCCGCGGACGCCGTCCAGAAGACGCACACGACGGCATTCACCGCGTTCGGGAGCCCGGACGGCGGGAGCCTGGGCCGCGTGGAGGAGGGGGCGGTGACGCTGGATCGTGCCCGCGGTCCGCGGCGCCACGTCGCCACGGAGGCCGCCGCGCCGCGCGTCCATCTCATCACGGCCGGGATCGACACGGATGGAGCGCTGCTGGCGGCGGCCGTCGCGTCGGGTGCGGACGGGATCGTCGTGGCGGCGACCGGCTCGGGGAATACGGCGCCCGGAATGCTGGCGGCCGCGCAGGTGGCGATGCAAGCGGAGGTGCCCGTCGTGCTGGCGTCGCGTTGTGCCGCCGGGCCCGTTGGCACGGCCTACGCGTTCCCCGGCGGTGGGGCGACCTGGGTCCGTGCCGGGGCCATCCCGGCCGGTCACCTGTGCGCGGTCAAGGCCAGGGTGGCGCTGGCGCTGGGCCTGGGTGCCGGGCTGGACCGCGACGGTCTCGCGGCGCTCATGGCCGACCCGCTAGGCTGACCGGCACATGCCGCTCGACACGCTCATCACCGGCCGGATCGCCACGCTCGCGGGCGCGACGGGGTTCGGCTGGGTCGAAGCCATCGGCATCCGCGACGGGCGCGTGGCCTTCGCGGGCTCGGAAGTTGATCTCGAGACGCGCGCGGACCCGTTCACGCAACGCATCCGGCTCGAGCCGGATCAGGTGGCGATCCCGGGGCTCACCGACGCCCACCTCCATCTCGCCCAGGCCGCGCTCGCGACCCGGCAGGTGGACCTGACCGACGCCGCCACCCTCGCCGACGGCCTGGAGCGCGTCCGGGCCGCCCACGTCGCCCTGCGCGACCCCGATGCCTGGCTGGAAGGCCACGGCTGGGACAGCGACCGATGGGGCGGCTGGCCCACGGCCGACGACCTGGAGCACGTGGCACCCGGCCGTCGCGTCGCGATCTGGGCCCACGATCACCACGCGCTGTGGGCCAGCCACGCGGCGATCGCCCTCGCCGGGTTCGGCGCGGAGGATCCGCCCGGGGGTGTCGTCCGGCGCCGCGACGACGGGACGCCCGAAGGCGTCATGCACGAGAGCGCCACCCGCCTCGTGACCATCCACATCCCGCCCGCGACCCTGCACGACCTGGCGTCGGCGATCGAGACGGTCGGGCGCGAACTCGTCGCGCTCGGGGTCGTGGCCTGTCACGACCCCGGTGGCGTGGCTCCTGATCCGGAGCTCAGCTACTCCTACCCGGTCTACGCCCGGCTCTCCGACGCCGGCGATCTCCCCCTCCGGGTCCATGCCTGCATGCGCGACGACGCGGTGGCGACGGCGATCGAGCGCGGCTTCCGCAGTGGCGCCGTCCTCGGCGAGGACCCCGAGGGCCGGGCGCGCGTCGGCTGGCAGAAGTGCTTCGCCGATGGCTCGCTCGGCTCGCGGACGGCCGCCCTGCTCGAAGACATCGAGATCGAACCCGACCGACCGCTCGCGCCCGAGCTGCGCCGCGGCGTCTGGATGACCGATCGCGACGGCCTGGCGGAGCGGGTCGCCCGGGCAGCGGCGGGCGGCATCACGACGCAGATCCATGCCATCGGGGACGCCGCCGTGCGGGTCGCCCTCGACGTGCTGACCGAGGCCGGCCCGGCCGGGCCGCTCATGCCCCGCATCGAGCACGTCCAGATGCTCCATCCGGACGACCGGCCGCGGTTCGTGGCCGCCGGCATCGTGGCGTCGGTCCAGCCCGTGCACCTCGGCTCGGACGCCGCGCAGGCCCGCAAGCTGTGGGGCGATCGCGCCGAGCGCGAGGCCTACACGTGGCGGAGCATCGCCGACACGGGGGCGGTGCTGGCCTTCGGGACGGACGCGCCGGTCGAGTCGTTCGATCCGTGGCCTGGGCTCGCGCTCGCCGTGCGGCGCGAGGAGGCCCGCTGGCCCGCCGGGACGGCGCCGTATGCGCCGGACGAGGCGCTCACGCTCGACCGGGCGCTTCGGGGGAACTGCGTGGACCCGCCCATCTCGGCGCGCGAACTCGACCGTGGCCGTCTCACGGTCGGCCAGCGCGCCGACGTCGTCGTGATCCCGGCCGCCAGCGTCGATGAACCCGTGACCCCGGGCGGGCCGCTCGCCACGACGCGCCCGCAGATGGTCCTCATCGATGGCGACGTCGTGTTCGAGGTCTAGGAAGCGGTCTCGACGACGCTCCCCGGCTGGTCCAGCTCGCGCAGTGCATCGGCGAAGAGCCCGTTGAGGATTCGCGACGTGGACGGGAACGCATGGATCGCATCGGCCAGGACGTCCACCTTGACCTTCGCCTTGATCGCGAGGACGCACTCGTGGATGGCCGCCGAGGCGTCCGGACAGGCCATCGCCGCGCCCACGAGCCGGCGTGACTTGCGGTCGACGACGATCGTCACGTGGCCGAGCTTCGCCTCGATCGCGAAGCCCTTGCCGCTTCTCGTGTAGTCGGCGACGAGTTCGAAGGCGTCGATGCCCGCTTCGCGGGCGCCCTCGACCGTGACGCCGACGAACGCCGCCTCGGGGTCCGTGTACGTGGCGCGGGGGAGGGCCCGGTAGTCGGGCGTGACGTCCTCGCCCATCGCCATGCGCGTTGCGAGCTCGCCCTGATAGTGCCCCTGGTGTGTGTGCAGCTCCGGGCCGGCGGCATCGCCCGCGACGAACAATCCATCGGCGAGGCGCAGCGCGCCGTCGCGCGGGTAGTCGAGACCCACCTTGTAGCGCTCCAGCCCCAGCCCCTCGAGCGGGATCTCGCGACCCACCGCCAGCAACACGGCGTGACCCTGTGCGGTCCAGCCGTCGTCGAGATCGATCACGTGTGCGCCGTCGTCGCCGGCGCCGGCCCGCGCGCCGACCGCGCGCACCCCGAGACGGACCGTCACGCCGTCCCGCTCCAGCGCCGCCCGTACGGTCTCCGAGTTGCGCGGATGATCCGTCGGCGCGAGGCGGGGACCGGACTGGATGATCGTCGTCGGCACCCCGAACCGGGCGTAGACCTGGGCGAGCTCGCAGCCGGTCGGTCCGCCGCCCAGGATGAGCAGGCTCTTGGGTAGCTCGCGGGCGAGCGTCGCCTGCTCGTTCGTCCACGTCGGGACCGCGTCGAGCCCAGGGATCGGGGGCACCTTCGACACTGAACCCACGGCCACGATCACATTGCGCCCGTTGAGCGCGTGCTCCACGCCATCGTGCGTGACCGTCACGCGGCCGCGGCGGGTGATCGTCGCGACGCCGCGATACACGGTCGCACCGGCCGCCTCCAGGCCTGAGACGTGGCCCGAGTCGTCAGGCTCGGGCGCATCGGGGGCCCGGTTGATCATCCAGTCGCGATGCGCGGACGCCCGTGGCCAGTCGTAGGTGAGCGGGTTGGCATGGTGCTCGGCCGCGCTGTGCAGGAGGGCCTTGGACGGCAGGCAGCCGATGTGCGGGCAACTCCCCCCGAACCAGCGCCGATCGATGACCGCCACACTGGCGCCCAGGTCGCTTGCCTTGTACGTGGCGGCCTCGCCCGCCGGACCGGCACCGATGACGATGATGTCGAACATTGCCATGTGGTCAGTCCGCCTTCCCCGTGTGGCGTTCGCGCTGGCGCCGGGCCTCGTAGAGCAGGATCGCTGCCGTCACCGATACGTTGAGACTATCCGCGACGCCGTGCATCGGGAGCCGGATGGCTTCGATGTCGTCGCCGGTCCAGGTGTCCGTGAGACCACGGTCCTCGGCGCCGAGCACGAGCGCCACCGGACCGGTGAGGTCCGTCTCCGTGTAGGTCGTCGCGGCGTCCACGCGCGTGGCGAGGATCCGGATGCCGCGGTCGCGCAACCAGTCGCGCACGTCCTCGGCAGGTGCGGCGGCCAGTGGGACGGTGAAGACGGTCCCGGCGCTGGCCCGGATGACGTTCGGGTTGGCCAGGTCGGTCCGGGGCGAGGCGGCGATCACGGCGTCGGCGCCCGCCCCGTCGGCGCTGCGCAGGACGGCGCCCACGTTGCCTGGCTTCTCGACGCCCTCGATCACGACGACCAGGGCGTCCAGCGGGAGCACGAGCGCGGCC
>CAYVJP010000123.1:0-8285 GCA_964451745.1 uncultured Anaerolineaceae bacterium
AGTTCCTGCTCGATGACCGGGGCGCCTTCACGTTCCTCGAGATGAATACCCGCCTGCAGGTCGAGCACCCGGTGACCGAACTCGTCACCGGACGGGACCTCGTCGCCGACCAGCTCCGGATCGCGACCGGCGAACCGCTCGGGTTCGCGCAAGCCGATGTCGCGATCGGGGGTCATGCCGTCGAGGTCCGCCTCTATGCCGAGGACGCCGACGACGGCTTCCTGCCCGCGACGGGTCGCCTCGAGCGCCTGCACTGGCCCCGTGGCGAAGGGATCCGGGTCGATGCCGGCGTCGTGGAAGGGGACGAGGTCGGGCCACGCTTCGACCCGATGCTCGCGAAGATCGTCGCGCACGGTCCCGATCGCGCCACGGCCCTGGAGCGCCTGACCCGCGCCCTCGATGACACGCTGGTCCTGGGCCTCACGACGAACCTGCGGTTCCTGCGCTGGCTCGTTCGCGAACCCATCGTCATCGACGGCGCGGTCCGCACGGATAGCCTGGATCGCTTCTGGCCGCCGTCGGACTGGGCCGATCGCACGGCCATCCCCGAGTCGGCGTGGTCGACGGCGGCGGCGGAGCTCGCGGCATCTGTTGCGGACGCCTGGGCCGGCGGCTGGCGACTCAACGCCCCGTCATCGATCCGCCTGGCGGCCGGCGACACGACCCGCTCGGCGACACCGATGCCTGGGGACGGCGTCGTGGCCGTGCGAGTCGGCGACACGGTCCATGTCGACGTCGACGGCCGGAGCATCCCGATCACCCTGGCCCCACCACCCGACGTGGACCGCGCGGCCCAGGCGGCGGCGGCGAGCCACCATGGCGGAACGCTCCGCCTCCACGCCCCGATGCCCGGGGCGGTGCTCTCGATCGACGCGCCTCCGGGCACGGCCGTCGACGCAGGCTCGCCCGTCGTCACGCTCGAGGCCATGAAGATGGAGCACGGCGTGGTCGCGTCCGTGGCGGGTCGCGTCGTGGAGGTCCACGTCCGCATCGGGGACCAGGTCGCGCGCGGTGACGAGCTCGCCATCATCGAACCCTGACGCCCTCGAACGCGGTACGCTCCGATCCGAACCGATCGCGAGGAGATCCCATCCGATGGCGCACCATGACTCGACGAACGACGCACCCTTGCCGCAAACGCTTGAGGCCCTGAAGGTGCTGCATCGCGAGACGCGCAAGCGGCGCAACGCCGCCCCCCACGGCAGCGAGGAACACGTGGCGGCGATCGACCTGATCGGGCGGATCGAGGTCGAGATCGCTCGCCTCGAGCGGGCGATGGACCCGCCGCTCGTCTAGGGTGCCGGGCGACCCGCGGCACGGGATACGGCGATGACGGCGGGCGTCGACGATCGCCGCGTCCGCGTCTACGAGGTCGGGCCGCGCGACGGCCTGCAGAACGAATCGACCGCGGTCTCGCTGGCGGACAAGCTCCGCTACCTGGAGCTGCTCGCCGACGCCGGCCTGCGCGACATCGAGGCGACCTCATTCGTGTCCCCGCGGGCGATCCCGCAGCTCGCCGATGCGGAAGCGGTCATGGCCGCCCTCCCCCGCCGCGACGGCGTCCGCTATCCCGCCCTGGTCCCGAACGCGCGCGGCCTTGCCCGGGCGGAGGCCGCCGGCGTGGAGGCGATCGCCGTCTTCACGGCAGCCACGGACGCGTTCACCACGAGGAACATCGGGAAGACCGTCGCCGAGTCGCTGGCAGCGTTCGAGCCCGTCCTGGCACGCGCCAGCCAGCGCGGGTGGTGGCGCCGGGCCTACGTCTCGACGGCGTTCGGCTGCCCGTACACCGGCGCCGTGGAGCCGGCGACCGCGGTGGACGTCGCGCAGCGGCTCATGGACCTGGGCGTGGACGAGATCTGCTTCGGCGACACCATCGGCGTGGGCGTCCCCGACCAGGTGGCCGAGATCGTCGCGCTCGCCGAGGCGGCGGGCATCGCGGTGGAGCGGCAGGCCTTCCACTTCCACGACACGCGCGGGACGGCACTGGCCAACGTCGCGATGGGGCTGGCCGCCGGCGTGCGGACCTTCGACAGCGCCGCCGGTGGGACCGGTGGCTGCCCGTACGCCCCCGGAGCGGCCGGGAATCTCGCCACGGAGGACCTCGTCTACCTGCTCGACGCGGCCGGCTGGGAGAGCGGCGTCTCACTTCCGGGTGTCCTCGCGGCCGCTCGCTTCATCGCCGGAACGCTCGGCCGGCCGCTGACGACCAAGGTCGGCCAGGCGGGCGGCTGGGATCCGCGGACCGGAGAACCGGTCGCGCGCGCGTAGCCTCCCGGCGCGTCTGCGTTATCCTCCCGCCACCATGGACGGCGTCGTTCTCGTTCTGAACCAGAACTACGAGCCGCTCAACGTCTGCAACCTGCCCAGGGCCTTCCGTCTCGTGTTCGGCGAGAAGGCCGAGGTGATCGAGTACGACCACCAGATGGTGCGGACGCCGCGGACGGAATACCGCGCGCCCTCCGTCATCCGCCTCCAGTACCTCATCCGTCGGCCGCGGCCGCGGGTCAAGCTGTCCCGTCGCGAGGTCTTCGCCCGGGACCGGCACACGTGCCAGTACTGCGGCCGCCAGAGCCACGACCTGACCCTGGATCACGTCGTCCCGCGCCATCGCGGCGGGAACCACTCGTGGGAGAACCTGGTCACCGCCTGCAAGCCCTGCAACCACCGCAAGGGCGGCAAGACGCTGGAGGAAGCGCGCCTGCGCCTCCACCGCGAACCGCACGAGCCGCGCAGCGACCTGTACTCCCTGTTCACCCCGTACCTTGCCGATGAGCGCAACGACGCGTGGCGGATGTACCTCTTCATGGGGAAGAACTGACGCCCGACGGGCCGGCGACCGAGACGGACATCGCAGCGGCGGTCCCGGCGTCGGTGCTCCAGCTGCTCGAGACGTTGTGGGGGGCTGGCCACGCCGCCTACGTGGTGGGTGGGTCCGTGCGCGACGTGCTGATGGGTCGGGACGCGGTGGACTGGGACCTTGCCACGTCCGCACGGCCGGATCAGACCGAGGCGCTGTTCCCGGACACGCTCTATGAGAATGCCTTCGGGACCGTGGCGGTGGGGACCGACGATCCGGCCGTCGGCGAGGTGGAGATCACCACCTTCCGTTCCGACCATGACTACGCCGATTTCCGCCGGCCGCATCGGGTGGAGTTCAGCGATTCGATCGAGCTGGACCTGGCGCGCCGGGATGTGACGGTCAACGCGATCGCCTGGGGCGCGCCCGCGGGCGGTCCCATGGCAGGTCGGTCGCCGCACGTGGTGGATCCGTTCGGCGGGCGCGACGATGTCGCGGCGCGGATCCTACGGACCGTGGGCGATCCGCGGGCCCGGTTCGCCGAAGACGCGTTGCGCATGCTGCGCGTGATCCGGTTCGCCACGACGCTGGGCTTCGACATCGACGCGGCGACGCTGGCCGGGATCCAGTCGCAGGCGCATCTCGTCGGCCATCTCTCCGGGGAGCGGATCCGGGCGGAGCTCTCGCTCATCCTGGCGGCCCCGGTGCCGTCGGTCGGCCTGCGCCTGCTTGCCGACACGGGGGTCCTCGCGGCCTTCTCGCCCGACCTCGCGGCGCAGCGCGGCGTGCCCCAGAACAAGATCGAGGGCGAGGACCTCTGGGATCACACGCTGCGGGCCGTGGATGGGGCCGCAGCCGACCCTCCCTATATCCGGATGGCGGCACTCGTCCACGACATCGGCAAGCCGGCGACCATGGCGGAGGGTCGGTTCCTGGGACATGACATCGTCGGCTCGGAGATCGCCGACGCGCTCCTGGAGCGTCTCCGCTGGCCACGCCACGAGCGCGACCGTATCGACCACATCGTGCGACACCACATGTACGGCTATGTCCCGACCTGGTCCGACGCCGCGGTGCGGCGGTTCATCGCCAAGGTGGGCCGCGAGAACCTCGATGACCTGTTCCTGCTGCGCGAGGCCGACAACGTCGGGTCGGGTCGCATCCGCGACGGCGGCGGGCTGGCCGAGATCCGGGAGCGCGTCGCCGCCGAGCTCGCGGCGGGCATCGTCCTCGACGTGCGCGACCTCGACATCGACGGCGACATCCTGATGGCCGAGCTCGGCCTGGAGCCGTCGCCGCGCCTTGGCCGCCTCCTCGACGAGCTGCTGGAACGCGCCATCGCCGATCCCGCCATCAACCAGCGATCGCGCCTGCTCGCACTGGCCCGATCGCTCATGGCGGACGGGCTCGCATGATCGAGCTGCTGCTCGAGGCCGAACGGGCGCTCTCGTTCGGCCGCGTGGATCGTGCCGAGCAGCTCTATCGACAGGTCGCCGACGCCGATCCGCACAACTCGATCGCGGTGGTCGGCCTGGCGCGGGTCGCGCTGGAGCGCGGGGACGACCTCGCCGCCTATCTCGAGGCGCGGCGGGCCCTGGCCATCGACCCGGAAAACGACGCGGCCCGACGACTGGTGACCCGACTCGAGGAGGTCCTCGCGACCCGTGGCGAGCCGGTCGCGGACCCGCTGCCGGCGGCGGACCGGGCGCCGGTCGCCGCGACACGCGAACCCGTGGCGCCGGCGCCCGAACCTCCTGCGCCGGAGGCGTCGGGGCCCTCCGCGCCGGCCGCGCCGGAGCCGGCTGGGCGAAGCCGGCGCTCGCCGCTCGATCGCCTGCTCCGCCGCCGACGCTGAGACCCTATCGTTGTGGCCATGACGACCATCCTCGTGACCGGCGGTGCGGGCTACGTCGGGTCGGTATCCGTCGCCGCCCTCCTCGCCGCCGGGCACGCCGTGGTCGTCCTCGATGACCTCACGACCGGGCATCGGTCGGCCGTCCCCGAGGGTGCCGCCCTCCACGTGGGGAGCTACGGTGATGCGGCGCTCGTCTCGCGCCTGCTGGTGGACGCGGGCGTCGAGGCGATCCTCCACTGCGCCGCTCGCTCGCTGGTCGGCGAGTCGATCGCGGAGCCCGGCCGGTATTACCGCGACAACGTCGCGGGCGGCGTCACGTTGCTCGACGCGGCACGCGCGACGGGCGTCCGGCGGATCGTGTTCTCGTCCACGGCCGCGGTCTACGGCGTCCCCGATGCGACCCCGATCCCGGAAGACGCCCCGCTGCGCCCGATCAACCCGTATGGCGAGACCAAGCGCTCGTTCGAAGGCGCGCTGCGCTGGTACGGGACGGCGTACGGCCTGCGCAGCGTCACCCTGCGCTACTTCAACGTGGCGGGCGCGACCGACGCCCTCGGCGAGGACCACGATCCCGAGACCCACCTCATCCCGGCCGTGCTGCGGGCTGCCGAGGGCCACGGCCCCCTGACGCTCTTCGGCGACGACTACCCGACGCCCGATGGCACCTGTATCCGGGACTACATCCACGTCGCGGACCTCGCCGACGCCCACCTGCGCGCCATCGAGGCCACGGCGCCCGATGACCCGCGCACCGACGACGGCGCCCTGGTCTGCAACCTCGGGAACGGGGATGGCTTCAGCAATCGCGAGGTCATCGCGGCCGCCGAGGCCGTGGTGGGGGCAGCGATCCCGGTCACGGTGGGGGCGCGTCGGGCTGGCGACCCACCCGTCCTGGTCGCATCGGCGGAACGGGCGGCAGCGATCCTGGGCTGGCGCCCCGCGCGACCCACGCTCCAGGAGATGGTGGGCTCGGCCTGGGCCTGGCGGCGCGCGCACCCAGGCGGCTACGAGGGCTGAAGCCTCGGAGTCGCGGCGGGTTCGGCACGACCGGCGCGTGGTGCGCCATACCACACAGATTCCCGATGATGGTGCACGCAGATCGGGCAGATCTGACAAGGAGTGCAGGATCCCGTCGGCGGCCACGCTGGGCTGTGGCGATCGTGTGTGGTCAGGCGAACATCGCGGGCGGGTCGTTCGGCAAAGCGCGGAGGATCGGAGCGTCAGCGCGGTTCCAGCGGCCCCGATCCCGGCGCGAGGCGTTCCGGCGGCACCGGCACGTCGTGGGCGCTGGCCTCGGCGTGACCGGGCAGGTCGTCACGCACCGGCCAGACCAGCCACAGCCCGATGAGCATCGTGCCGAACAGGCTGAGCACCGCGAGCTGGTACGCGCCGTTCCCCAGTGGATCCAGGAGCAGGAACACGATCAGCCCGTAGATCAGCGATCCGACGACCTGCGACGCCTTGCCGACGAGCCCATACACGCCGAAGAACTCGCCCAGCCGTTCGGGCGGCGATAGCCGGATCATGAGCACGCGGTCCGCGACCTGGACGCCGCCGAGGCCGCTCCCCAGGATCGCGCCCGCGACCACGAAGATCGCGATCCCCGGCGTCGTCCCGGCCATCCCGAGGGCCACGATCCCCATGAACAGCCCGATCGACCACGACGCGAGGACCGCGATGAGCGCTCGCTTCGGCCCGATCCGATCGGTCAGCCAGCCCCAGAAGAAGCTGGTCACGATCGCCACGACGGTGAGCATCAGGGAGAGCAACAGGAACTCGGTCTCGGACAGGCCCATGGCCCGCACGGCGATGACGCTCATGACGACGATCAGGGTGTTGACCGCGTCGCTGTAGAAAAACCGCCCCAGCAGGAACCGGCCCAGGCCAGGGACCGCGCGGGCATGCGCGATGGTCTCGCGCAGCTGCCCCAGCGAGCGGATGACGTCGTCGCGGGTCAGGGGTTCGCCGCGGGCCGCCGATTCGCGCACGAAGAGGAAGATCGGGACGGCGAAGATCGCGTACAGCACCCCGGCCACCACGAACATCTGGTCTGCCCCGGCATCGAGCACGATCAGCACGAGCGCGACGAAGATCGTGCCCATGTAACCCACCCCGACGCCGATCCCCGACAACTTGCCGCGGGTCTCGTGGTAACTCACGACCGACAGCGTCGCGTCGTAGTAGATGAGCGCCGCCTGGTATCCGAAGTTGGCGATGATGAACAGGAGCACGCCCAGCGCGGCCGGCGAGGGCCCGATCAGCACGGTCGGGACGATGCACAGGATCGTGAAGAAGAGCAGGAACGGGAGGCGCCGGCCGCCGCGATCGCTCAGCGCCCCCAGGATGGGCGACACGAGAGCGTTGATGCCGACGCTGATGGCGATCGCCACGCCTTGGAGCAGCTGCCCCGGCCCGGCGCCGAAGCGGCCGTCGTCGGTCAGCCACAGGCCGATCGCCACCGACACGACGGCGTAGCTGAAGATCGTGTTCGCGAAGTCATACAGCGCCCACGCCGCCGGTTCGACCGCCCGGCCGCTGGGAGTCAGCCCGGCCAGGCCGCCGGGTCGCGTCGCGGGACCGCTGGAAGGGGCGGCAGTGGCCACCGGCGGATGATACGCGGCGCGGACTCCCGTACGATGGGCGCCCATGTCGTCCGACGACCCGATCGCCCTCGCGCGCACGCTTCGACCACAGGGCTACGGTCGTGCCCGCGCCGACCGGATGCGGCAGCCAGTCGTGGAGCCGCAATGGCGGGGCCTCCGGGTCATCGCCGCCGCCGATGCCGAGGGAGCCGTGCTCTATGCGGATGGCGAGCCGGCCGTCGGGCTCGATCGCGTCGCGACGGTCCTGCGCGGGTCGATCGCCCGCACGTCCGAGGGCGCCATCCTCGACGGCTACGTCACCAAGCAGGTGGCGGTCGAGTCGCTGCCGACGCTCGATGGGACCGAGGATCTCCCGACACGGAACCAGCTCGTCACCAAGTCGCTCGTGGGCATCCGCCGCGACCGCAACCAGGAACGGATCCGCGAGCTGGAGGCCGACGCGGCGGCCCGCACGTTCAGCGAGAACGACGTCGTCAACTTCGTGGCGACGGACCTCCTCTGGCTCGACGGGGAGTGGCTGCTCGACGTCCCGCTGCTGGAGCGCAAGCGGATCCTCGAGAGCGTCATCCCGGGTGAGGAACTCGTCCGGACCGGGCCGTACGTGCTGCCGCCCTACACGACGTGGATGGGTTCGTGGCGCGCCCAGGGGTTCACCCGGCTCACGTTCAAGGAGGCGAACTCGCGCTACCGCCCCGGCGAGGAAGCCGCCGACTGGACGACCGCCGACATGCCCCGCCGCTGACCGACACCGAGAGCACGACCGGCCGCGTGGGCGCGCGACCCGCCCGGAGTGGTACGGTGGGGTCGTGCCCGAGACAGCCCTGACCCCGGCGGTCCGCGACGAGATCGCGCGACTCGGCAAGGCCGACATCATGGTCGGCATCCCTAGCTTCAAGAACGCGGCGACCATCGGCTACGTGGTGCGCGCGGCGCAGGCCGGGCTCGTCCAGTACTTCCCGGACCTGCACCCGGTCGTCGTCAACAGCGACGCAGGATCCCCCGACGGCACCGGGCGCGTCGTCATCGA
>CAYVJP010000124.1:0-8229 GCA_964451745.1 uncultured Anaerolineaceae bacterium
TTCTTCTCGATGCTGGGACACTCGGGATCGGGCAAGACCTCGACCCTGCGCATGATCGCGGGGTTCGAGCTGCCGACCGCCGGTCGGATCCTGCTCCACGGGGAGGACGTCACCAAGGTCCCGCCGTTCGATCGCGATGTGAACACGGTGTTCCAGGACTACGCGCTGTTCCCCCATATGTCCGTGCGCGAGAACGTCGGGTACGGGCTCGTCGTCCGCAAGGTCGCCAAGTCCGAGCGGGTCGAGCGAGTCGGGGACGCGCTGCGGATGGTCCGACTCGAGGGCTACGAGGAGCGCAAGCCCTCGCAGCTGTCCGGCGGACAGCGCCAGCGGGTGGCCCTGGCTCGCGCGCTCGTGAACCGGCCACGGGTGCTGCTCCTGGATGAGCCGCTGGGCGCCCTGGACCTCAAGCTCCGCGAGGAGATGCAGATCGAGCTCAAGTCGATCCAGCAGCAGGTCGGCATCACGTTCATCTACGTGACCCACGACCAGGAGGAGGCGCTCACCATGAGCGACCGCCTCGCGGTCTTCAACGCCGGCCGCATCGAGCAGCTGGGGACGCCGGCCGAGGTCTACGAGCGCCCGGCGACACGGTTCGTGGCGGGGTTCGTCGGGACGTCGAATCTGCTGACCGGGGACGTGGCGGAGACGGTGCTCGGCCGAGCGGGCACGTACACCATCCGACCGGAGAAGATCCACCTCGGCGAACCGGGCGGCGCGCTCGGCCCGGACGAGACCGCCGCTCCGGGCCGGATCTTCTCGGTCGTGTACCTGGGTCCGGATACGCGGTACATCGTGGAACTGGAGGCGGGCGCCCGGCTCGTCGTGACGCAACAGAACCTGGCGACGACCTCGAGCGAGGCGCTGGCCCAGGAAGGCAAGGCTGTCCGCCTGGTCTGGAAGCGACAGCATGAACTCCCCGTCGCGGACGCGGAGAAGCGGGTCGGATAAGGAGGAGGATCGGATGCGCAATCGAAGGATCGTCGGTCTGCTCGCCGTGAGCGCGCTGCTTGCCGCAGCGTGTAGCGGCGCCGGCGGCTCGGCTGGCCCCAGCGCCAAGGCGGAGCTGGGCGAAGGCGAGGGCCAGCTCAACATGGTCATCTGGAACGGCTATGCCGAGCGAGGGGCGACGTACCCCGAGTTCGACTGGGTCACCCCGTTCGAAGAGAAGACCGGCTGCATCGTCAAGACCACCGACATGACCGACAGCGCCAATGGCGTGTCGCTCATGCAGTCGGGCGACTACGACGGCGGGTCCTTCTCCGGCAACGCGACCGTCCGGCTGATGGCCGGTGGCACGGTCGCCCCGATCAACACGGACCTGATCCCGAACTACGCCAACATCTTCGATGGGCTCAAGTTGCAGGACCACAACTCGCTCGATGGCGTGCCGTATGGCGTGCCTCACGGCCGTGGCCCGAACATCCTCATGTACAACACCGAGTCGTTCCCGACGCCCCCGACAAGCTGGGACAGCGTCTGGTCCGGTGAGTTCGGCGACAGGGTCAGCATCTACGACTCGGCCGACTACATCGCCGACGCGGCACTCCGACTGATGTCCACCAAGCCCGAGCTTGGGATCACCAACCCGTATCAGTTGAACGATGCGCAATTCGCTGAAGCCATCACGTTGCTCGAGGGGCAGCGCGACGCCGGCGCGCAGTACTGGTCGGTCTATACCGATCAGATGGCGCTGTACGCCGCCGGTGACGTCGTGACCGGGACGTCCTGGCAGCTCCAGGCGAACCTCCTACAGGCCGAGAATCAGCCGATCGCCGCCGTCGTCCCGAACGAGGGCTCCACCGGCTGGTCCGACACGTGGATGATCCACTCCGAGGCCAAGAACCCCAACTGCATGTACATGTGGATGGACCACATCGCATCGGCGGAGGCCAACGGCCAGGCGACGGTCTACTTCGGCGAGGCTCCCACCAGCCAGGCCGCCTGCGACTACGCCGAAACCATCTCGCCGGGTCACTGCGAACTGACCCACGCCACCGACGAAGCCTACTGGGACAAGATCTACTACTGGGCCACGCCGTTGGCGGACTGCGGCGACGACGACGCGGCCACGACCTGCAAGGACCAGGACGCATGGATCGAAGCCTGGACCAACCTGCGCGGCGCGTAATCGCGCGCCACACGCACCTGAGATCGAGTTGGAGGGCTCCCCGGCGACGCCGGGGAGCCCTCCGTCCAGCCTGCCGATGAGTGATCCCGCGCCGTCCGCACCAGCGAGCCTGGGCCGCCGGTTCGCGGCGTGGCTCTACCCGCGGCGCAAGCTGCAGGTCGGCTTGTTGCTGGCCGGGCCGCTGGGCTGGCTGACGATCGCGTACTTCGGTGCGCTCTTCATCCTCTTGCTGAGTGCCTTCTGGGAGAAGGACGGCTTCACCGGCAATGTCGAACCATTCACCTGGTCGCTGGCCGCCTTCGAGCAGCTGTTCAGCACGGAGGTCTACCGAACCATCGCCATCCGGACGATCGGGATGGCGATCCTCGTCACCATCACGGACATCCTGTTGGCGTTCCCGATCGCCTACTACATGGCCCGCGTCGCCTCGCCCCGCGTGCGCGGGATGCTCGTCGTGGGCGTCCTGCTACCGCTCTGGGCGGCCTACCTGGTCAAGGTCTATGCGTGGCGGATCTTCCTACAGGGCAATGGACCCCTCGATTGGTTCCTCGCGCCGTTCGGCCTGGAGGCACCGGGGACCGACGAACTGGCAAACGCCTGGCTCGTCCTGAGCTACCTCTGGTTGCCGTACATGATCCTGCCGATCTATGCGGGACTGGAGCGGATCCCCGCATCGCTGCTCGAGGCATCGGGCGATCTTGGGGCCCGGCCGGCGACGACGTTCCGTCGCGTCGTGCTACCGCTGGTCTTCCCGGCCCTCGTGGCCGGGTCCATCTTCACCTTCTCATTGACCCTGGGCGACTACATCACCCCGGACCTCGTCGCCGATGCGAAGTTCATCGGCAACGTCATCTACGACAATTCGAGCCTTGGGAACCTGCCGCTCGCCGCGGCGTACTCGCTCCTCCCCATCGTGATCATGACCGTGTACCTGTTGATCGCGCGCCGCCTGGGCGCGTTCGATTCCCTGTGAGGCAGCGGGAATGATCGAGTCGCGCGGGATCAGGATCGCGCTTCGAGTCGCGAGTGCCGCCGTGCTCGCGTTCCTCTACCTGCCGCTCGTCATCCTGACGATCTACGCCTTCAATCCCAGCCGCATCATGGCGTGGCCACCCTCGGGCTTCACGCTCCAATGGTTCTTCGAGGCCGCGGCGAACCCGACGGTCAGCCAGGCGATCGTGAACTCGCTGATCGTGGCCACGATCGCCACGGCGCTCGCCCTCGTCCTCGGCACGCTCGCGAGCCTCGCCGTGCAGCGGTACTCGTTCTTCGGGCAGAACACGATCTCGTTCCTGCTGGTGATCCCGATCGCCCTTCCGGGCGTGGTCACCGGGCTCGC
Source organism: uncultured Anaerolineaceae bacterium (assembly GCA_964451745.1). GTDB lineage: Bacteria > Chloroflexota > Limnocylindria > Limnocylindrales > CSP1-4 > SPCO01. The sequence continues at coordinate 3,471 of CAYVJP010000124.1, forward strand.
GCTGCGGACGTCGTTCGTCACCCTCGGCATCGAATTCGGGCTGTTCACGATCATCGTGGGTCACGCCACGTTCTGCGTCGTGATCGCCTACAACAACGTGATCGCCCGGCTCCGGCGGCTGCCGCGGTCGCCGGAGGAAGCCTCGGCTGACCTCGGGGCCGACGCCTTCACCACGTTCCGTCGCGTCACGCTCCCGGGCATGGGCACAGCCTTGCTGTCCGGCGCGCTGCTCGCGTTCGCGCTTTCGTTCGACGAGATCATCGTGACGAACTTCACCGCGGGCGCGGGTACCCAGACCGTGCCGATGTGGATCCTCTCGGCGATCCAGCGGCCCGTCGAACTGCCGGTCGCGAACGTCGTGGCGCTGATCCTGATCCTGATCTCCGTGATCCCCGTTTATATCGCGACGCGGATCAGCTCCGGCGTGGCCGGCGCGAAATAGCCCATCCCAGGGGGCTCAGGGGCCCCAGCGGCGGCCAGCCTCGAAGACGACGGCCAGGACGGGGACCAGGCTCCAGCCGAGCGAGACGATCGTCGTGCGCATACGTGCCACCGGGGACCTCCACCGGCCGCTGGCCGGATCGAAGCCGTCGCCGGATCCCTCCGAGGAGTGCCCGATCCGAGCGCGGGGCAGCAGTATCGCGATGACCGCTTAGCTGCGACTTATCCGAGCCTCGCTCGCCGCTTGCGCGATGCGACGGTCACATCGACGGGACGTGGTCCTCGGACAGGAACTTCTCAGGGTCGTCCTTGAACTCGAGCAGACAGCCCTTGCCGCAGAACCAGTAGGTCGTGCCGTCATGCTCGAAGAAGAGCAGGGACGTCGCCGTGTCGACTTCCATCCCGCACACCGGGTCGATCGCCGTAGCCATGGGTGCACCTCCGATCCGTACTCCCTGGGAGTATATGCCGTCGTGCGTCCGGGCGATGCGGAGCGTACAGTCGGCGTCATGGACGAGTCCGCGACACAGGCGATCCGGGCGGCGCTCCTCGACGAGCGACGTCGACTCCTCGAGGACGTCGCAGAGACCATCCAGGCGCCCGGCCAGATGACCTACGGCTCGCAGGCCGCCGCCGCCAGTCAGGTCTTCGAGCAGCAACGGGATCTTGCCCTGCGCGATCGCGCGACGCAGCACCTCGAGCTCGTGGACGCCGCGCTCGCGCGACTGGATGCGGGAACCTACGGGACATGCCTGCGCTGCGGCAAGCCGATCCCCGCCGGTCGGCTCGAGGCGCTGCCGTGGGCGGCGCATTGCATCGAGTGCCAGAGTGCGCTCGACCGCGAGCGGCGGTGACGAGCACGACCGCTCCATCCGATCTGGTGTCGATCGAGGCGATCCGGGCGGCGGCTGCCGTCCTGCGCGGGATCACGATCCGGTCCCCGCTCGTCGCCTATGGTCCACCCGAGGACGAGCGCTACCTCAAGGCGGAGAGCCTCCAGCCCATCGGCGCCTTCAAGCTCCGCGGCGCGTACGTGGCGGTCGCCTCCCTGTCCGACGCCGAGCGCCGTCGCGGGGTCATCACCTACTCCTCGGGCAATCACGCCCAGGGTGTCGCACGGGCCGCACGACTCCTGGGAGCCCCGGCGGTCGTCGTGATGCCGAGCGATGCGCCCGCGATCAAGCGCGATCGGGTCGCGGCGGACGGGGCCGAGATCGTCACCGTCGGAACGGCGTCGGACGAGCGCCAGGCGCGTGCCGAGGCCATCGCCGCGCAGCGTGGGCTGGCCATCATCCCGCCGTTCGACGACGATCGGATCATCGCCGGCCAGGGCACGGTCGGTCTGGAGATCGCCGACGACCTGCCCGACGTCGCCACCGTCCTGGTCCCGATCGGTGGCGGCGGCCTCGCTGCCGGTGTCGCGACCGCCATCAAGGCGCTCCGGCCGGAGGCCCGCGTCATCGGTGTCGAACCCGAGCTCGCCGCGGATGCCCGCGAGTCGCTGGAGCGAGGCGAGATCGTCCGCTGGTCCGCCGCCGATGTCTCGCGCACGATCGCCGACGGTACGCGGACGCAGGCCCTGGGCCGACGCACGTTCGCCCACCTCCTCGCGCACCTCGACGGGATCGTCACCGTCAGCGAGGCGGAGATCGCGGCCGGCGTCCGCCTGGCGGCGGAGCGCTCGCGCCTGGTCGCTGAGCCATCGGGCGCCCTGGTCGTGGCGGCGATGACGTTCCGATCCCGCGAAGTCGGGCTCCCCGAGCATCCCGGGCCGGTCGTCGGCATCGTCAGCGGCGGGAACGTGGACCCGGCCGACTACCGGCGCTACCTCGAGGCACCGCTCCCGGACTGAGCCTCGTCGCGTTCGCGCGCGAGCCGTTCGGCCAGGCGGGCCTCCCGAACCCGGATCTCCCCGAGCTCGGCGGCGGCGCGACGATCCGATCGCGCCGCGTCACGTGCCTCGCTGCGCATCCATCCGTACAGGATCGCGAGGATCGCGATGAGGAAGATCACGTCCCCCGCGAGCCACATGATGCCGGCCGCGGTCTGCTGGTCCTCGAGGGGGGTGGGTCCCCACGGCCGGACGTTCGTCGCGTAGTGCGGATAGAGCACGCTCGTGGCTCCGAGGATGACCACGGCGAGGAAGGTGTTCTGCGGCATCTGCAGGAACACGTAGAGCGCCCGAAGCGGATGGGGCATCCGCCAGGGCGCCGGGTCCAGGGCCACGGCCGGCCACCAGAACAGCAACCCGCTCGCGAGGAACAGCACGTGCTCGAGGTCGTGGATGAGCGGATCCTCCAGCGCCGCGTCGAACAGGGCTGAGAAGTGGCTCACCCACATCACCCCCGCGAAGATGATCCAGGCCACGACCGGGAACGCGAGGATCCGGACGATCCGCGAATGGAGCACGGGCAGGATCCACCGTCGTCGCGTCGCCGGGGAGGACACCCGAAGGATCAGCGTGATGGGGGCCGACAGCGCGATCAGGGGCGCGGCCACCATCGCGAGGAGGAGGTGCTGGACCATGTGGACCGAGAAGAGCGTCGTGTCGTAGGCCTCGATGCCGGACAGCAGGGCGAAGGCGATCGCCGTGAGGCCCAGCACGAACGCCCAGGTCCGTCGCCGCGGAACGGGGTTGTCGGGATGCAGCCGATCCACCCGGCGCACGGCCCATCGCCACCAGATCAGCGACGCCGCGATCGCCAGCGTCGGCAGCGGTTCCACGGTCCAACCGAGCAGCAGCGACGCCGCTGTCGGCGGTTCGGCCGGAGTCGGGCCATGACCGACCACCGGAGCCGCCGCAGCGAGCCACGACAACGCCCCGACGACCGCCGCGGACGTGCGCGCCGGAGAGGGACGGAAGGCGACGGCGCTCATCGCCGACATCGTCCCACGAACCGGTCCGATCGGCGCCATCTCTCCTGAACGCGACGCGCGACCGCGACGCTCGGGTATCATGGCCGCCGTCCGGTCCCGGACGGTCTGGACGCGATCGACGCGGAGATGCACCTGGTCCGGGTGCGTCCCCCAACCCACCCGCTGAGGACCTGCATGGCGAGTTCCCCGAGGTCGGGCCGTTCCGCCGCCGCCATCCCCGCGCTGATCATCGGCGCCGTCCTGCTCGTCGGGGTGGCCGCCGTCCTGCTCATGAGCGGCGGCGATCCGCTGGGCGTGCCCGGTCGCATCGTCGACAGCCTCTACCCGCCGGTTGCCGTGACCGAGCAGGGCGCCGCTATCCGCGACCTGTACACCATCGTCTTCTGGATCGCCGTGGTCATCTTCTTCGTCGTGGAAGCGCTGATCATCTGGACGGTCCTGCGCTATCGCCGCAAGCCCGGCGACGACACGCTGCCCCCGCAGACCCACGGCAACAACATCGCCGAACTGGTCTGGACCATCGTCCCCACCCTGATCGTGGCGTTCCTCTTCGTGGTCTCGTGGCAGACGCTCAACACCGTCGAAGCGGTCTCGGCCAACCCCGAGACGCGGATCCGGGCGGTGGCCGGCCAGTTCCAGTGGACGTTCGACTACCTCGACGCCAGTGGCGAGAACGTCGTCTACTCGGAGTTCCTGCCCACCCATCAGGACAGCGGCGATGGCGGCATGGTGGTCCCGGCGGGCCGGACGGTCCTCTTGACCCTGGAGAGCCCGGACGTCCTCCACGCGTTCTACGTGCCCCAGTTCCTGTTCAAACGGGACGTGGTCCCGGGGCGCGTCAACTTCTTCGAGTTCAAGGTCAACGCCGACGATGCGGGCGGCGTCTTCCGCGGGCAATGCGCCGAGCTCTGCGGCGCCAAGCATCGGGAGATGCTGTTCGACGTGGTCGCCGTGACCCCTGCCGAGTTCGACGCGTGGCTCGCCGAGAAGATCGAAGGGGCAGGCGCCACGCCCTCGCCGGCCCCGAGTGGCGACCCAGGAGCGTCGGCGCCACCCGCCGGACCCGTCGTCGCGGTCAGCGCCCTGAACGTCCAGTTCGAGCAGACCGAATTGACCGCCCCGGCCGACGTCCCGTTCCAGATCGAGTTCGACAACAAGGACGCCGGGATCCCGCACAACGTCGAGATCAAGGACGGGGCCGGAACGAGCGTATTCAACGGCGAGATCTTCAACGGCGTCGAGAAGCGCACCTATGACGTGCCGGCCCTGGCGGCGGGCGCCTACACCTTCCTGTGCTCGGTCCATCCTGCGATGACCGGCACCCTCACGGCGAACTGAGGAACGTCCTTTGGCGACCACCACGCTCCACCCGGCAGCCCCCACCTACCGAAGCACGCTGTACGACTGGGTGACGACGACCGATCACAAGAAGATCGGGATC
>CAYVJP010000125.1:0-8146 GCA_964451745.1 uncultured Anaerolineaceae bacterium
CTCGCGACGGCCCTCGACGACCTCGCCGGCTTCGTGGGCGTCGAGGGTTCGGGCGACGTCACGCTCGTGACCGCATCGATGGCCGACAAGGATGTCGAGGGCGTGATCCGCGCGCTCGAGCGGAGTCGGACGCTCGCCGGCGCCACCGTCATCGCCACGTCGCTCGGCGACGTCCCGCGCACGCTGCCCGCCGACGAGCTCGCGGCGGCGTGGCTCCGTGTCGCCCCGGGATCGCGCGAGATCCTCGCGATCGACGATCCGATCGCGGCCACGCGACGGGCGATCGAGGCGGGACGCGGGCGCGGCCTCACGGTCGTCGCGGGATCGCTGTACCTCGTCGGCGCCGTCCGTGCCGTCCTCGTCGACGATCCGGACCTGCGCGACCCGGTGGTACCGTGACCCATCCGAGCGCCACACGGATCGGTCCAGCGACCTTCGCCTGGGGGTCACGGACGTTCGTGATGGGCATCGTCAACGTGACCCCCGATTCCTTCTCCGGCGACGGCCTGCTCGCCGGGGGCGACCCGATCGATCGCGCCCTGGCCCAGGCGCAGCGCATGGTCGAGGAGGGCGCGGACCTGCTCGACGTCGGTGGGGAATCGACGCGTCCCGGCCACGAGCCGGTCAGGGCGGGCGACGAGGCGGCACGGGTCGTGCCCGTCGTCCGTGCGATCCGGGCCGCCCTGCCCGGGACGCCGATCAGCATCGATACGACCAAGGCGATCGTTGCCGACGCCGCCATCGCGGCGGGGGCGGACATGGTCAACGACGTGTGGGGGACCGGTCCATCCGCGAGCGAGGTCGCGGCGGTCGCGGCCGAGCGCCACGTCCCGCTGGTCGTGATGCACAACCGGAGCGAACCGGTCTACGACGACGTCGTCGCCGAGGTCGTCGCTGACCTCCGCGCGGCGGTCGAGCGCGCGCTGCGCATCGGCGTCACGCCCGAGCGCGTGATCGTCGATCCGGGAATCGGCTTCGGCAAGACCGCCGACCACAACGTCGCGCTCCTGCGCGACCTGCAGGCGCTGCGGGTGCTGGGTCGCCCGATCGTGCTGGGGACGTCGCGCAAGTCCACCCTGGGCCGCATCCTTGACCTGCCGCCCGAGGAGCGCTTGGAAGCCACGCTCGCCACGACCGCGCTCGGCGTGGCGGCCGGGGTGGACCTGGTCCGTGTCCACGATGTCCGCGCGAACGTCCGGGCGGCGCGGGTCGCCGACGCCATCGTCCGCGGCACATGGCACGCTGAAGCGGCTGAAGGAGGCTCGAGCTGAGCGACCGGATCATCCTCGCGAACATGCGCTTCGACGCTCGCCACGGCTATCACGAGTGGGAGCAGGAGCAGACGCAGCCGTTCGAGGTGGACGTCGAGCTGGTCCGCAACCTCCAGCCGGCCGGCGTCGACGACGACCTCGAGCAGACGATCGACTACAGCCGGGTCTACGCGGTCGTACGCCAGATCGTCGAGTCCACGTCGTTCCGGCTGCTCGAGGCCCTCGCCGAGGCGATCGCCCACGAGCTGCTGGTCGATTTCGAGGTCGTCGAGGTGGGCGTCCGCGTTCGGAAGCCCGCGGTCCAGCTCGGTGGACCGCTCGACTACGCCGCCGTGGAGATCTGGCGCCGTCGCTCCGACCGCTGACCGACGCCCCGGCGCCGGCTCGAGCTCACGATCCGGGCCGGGTCCCCAACGTCAGCGTGACCGACTCCGTCGCGCCGTCGCGCAGGATCTCGATCGTGACCGTGTCGCCGGGGGAGAACTGGCTGAGCGTCGCGTCGAGCGGGTGGTCGCCGTCGATCGCCTGACCGTCGACCTTGACGATGATGTCGTCCTCCCGGAGTCCGGCGTCGGCGGCGGGCGTGCCCGGCTGGACGGCCGGGCTGCCGTTGGCCCCGCGTCCGATCAGCGCCCCATCGTTGACCGGGAGGCTCTCGGCTTCGGCGAGCTGGCGCGTGATCGTCGTGTAGGTCACGCCCATGTACGGACGGGCGAGCTCCTGACCGGCGACCGCCTGCTCCATGATCGGGCGCGCGATGTCGATCGGGATGGCGAACCCGATCCCGTTGCTGTCGGCGGCGATCGCGGTGTTGATGCCCACGACGTTGCCATTGGCATCGAGGAGCGGGCCGCCGGAGTTGCCGGGATTGATGGCCGCGTCCGTCTGGATGAGGTTGTTGAGGTTCTGGCCGTCATCGGTCGTGATGGATCGGCCGGTCGCCGAGACGATGCCGCTCGTGACCGAGTTCGAGTACGTGCCCAGGGGGCTGCCGATGGCGATGACGAGCTGTCCGACCTTGAGGGCGCCCGAGCTGCCGACGGCGGCGGTCGGGAGATCGGTCGCTTCCACCTTCACGATCGCGAGGTCGGTCAGCGTGTCGATGCCGTAGACGGTCCCGCTCAGGACCTGGCCATCGTTGAGCTCCACCTGCATCTCGTCGCTGCCCTCGACGACGTGGCGGTTGGTCAGGATCCAGCCGTCGCTGTCGTAGATGACGCCCGAGCCGACGCCCGTCGACGGGATGACACCGAGGTCGGGGGTCAGGTCGCCGGTGGTGATGCGCACGACCGCGGGGCTCACGGTGGCCGCGACATCGATGGTCGCCGACGACTCGTCGATCGTCACCGGCCGTGCCGAGCCGACGGTCTGCCCGGTGGCCGAGGTCTGCGTCGGTTCGTCGCGATCCAGGGCACCTGTGGCACCGAGAGCGAGGAGCGTGCCGCCCGACGCCAGCACGGCCGACAGCAGGGCCGCGGCGACGATCGTGCCGGTGCCGTTGCGGGGACCGCTCGCGGCCGTCGCCGTGGTCGCGACCGGTGCCGTCTGCGGCGCGGGCTCGTACCAGCGCTCCTGGGTCGGGGTGGCGGCGACGTCGTCGCGGCGCGACCAATCCGAGCGTGGCTCGGGCTGGGGCGTGTAGCGCTCGACGATGGGCGCGAGTGGTTCGATCACGGGCTCGGACGCCGGCTCGCTCGCCGGAAGATCGTGTCGCCGTGTCTGATCGGCGTCATCGGGTCGCATGGAGTCGGTCATGGATCGGTCGTTCCCCTGGAGGCATCGGCCGGTGAGCGGCCGGAGATGGGTTCTGTACGCTTCAGGGTGCCGAAGCCGGATTCATCTGCGACGCGTCGGACGGTGAAGTTTCCGTCACGTTGACCGCGCTGCCGTCGGCCGGGGAGGGATCCTCGGCGGCCGCGGCGATCCGGCGGTTCCCCTCCGCGGCCGAGGCCACGTCCGCGCGGGCGGCCGCCGGGGTCCCGGCAACCTCGCGGGGATCGCGCGGCAAGTGGACCGTGAACTGACTGCCCGCTCCGGCGCCGCTCTCCACCGTGACCGTCCCGCCGTGCATGTCCACGATGCTGCGGACGATCGCAAGCCCCAGGCCCGACCCACTGCCGCGCGCCTCGTTGGCACGCGACCCCCGGTAGAAGCGCTCGAAGATGTGGGGCAGCTCGGTGGGGTCGATCCCCACGCCGTCGTCGCGCACGTCGATCCGCGCACCGTCGGCGGTCGCCCCGACCTCCACGCGGATGGTCCCGCCCCGCGGCGTGAACTTGATGGCATTCCCGACGAGATTCGCCACGACCTGGCCGATCCGTGGCGGGTCGTGACGGATGCGGATCGGGGTGTCCGGCAGATCGAGGTCCAGGGTGACGCCGCGGCGCTTGGCCAGGGCATCGTGCTGATGGGTCGCCGATTCGACGGCGGCGCGCAGATCGTCGGGTCGCAGCTCGAGCAGGACGAGCCCCGAGTCCAGCTTCGAGAGCTCGAGGAGGTTCTGGGCGAGACAGTCCAGGCGCTCGATCTGACCGGCGCTCGACTCGAGGAATTCGGCCCGTGCCTCCGGGTCGTCGCCGGCACCCTCCATCAGGAGTTGATTGAACGTGCGCAGCGCCGCGAGCGGCGTCCGAAGCTCGTGCGACACGTCGGCCAGGAAGTCCCGGCTCCGGTCACGGTCGCGCCGGATGATCTCGACGCTCTCCTCGAGCCGATCGGCCATCGCGTTGAATTGGACCGCGAGCTCGGCGATCTCCGAGGAACCGGTGCGCCGCCGCGACGTCGGCACGCGCCGGGAGAGGTCGCCTTCGGCGAGCGCCCGGGAGGCATCGGTGAGCTGGCGCAGCGGCGTCGTGAACCGTCGGGCCAGCGCCGCCGAGACGAGGACCGACAGGCCCAGCGCGAAGAGCGTGATCGCGGCCAGCAGCCCGGTCACGTTCGCGATGGCCGTCTCGCGGTAGGTGTACGGGTTCTCGAGCGTGATCTCGACGACGTACCGCCCCCAGACCGGGCCCCCCGGGTAGCGCTGGGTGACGAATGTGCTCTCCCGCGACTGGCCCTTGGCCGGCCCCGCCTCGAGGTCCGTACGGAAGCGTCCGTCGGGGCTGGGCAGGAACACGGTCCGTGTCCCGTCCGACGCCGCGAGACCGAACTGGATGATGACGTCGGCCTGGCCGAGCCGGTCGGCGATGAGCCGCCGCTGGCCAGGGTCGGCCATCGCCGCGATCACGTTGGGGTTCATCGCACCGTCGGGGCCGACCACCAGCGCGCCCTCGCCGGCCGCCCCCTCGGCCAGCGCCTGGACGAACCCGCCCACCGTCGCGGTGCGCACCTCGAGGTCGGCGGTCTGCTGGCTCGTGAAGTAGTCGTCGAGCCGGTTGAGGACGAGGATCGTGACGAGCGCGAGGGTGAGGGCGATGACCGTGACGAACGCGATCGTCAGGCGACCCTGGAACGTGTGCGGCATGAGCCCGCGGGCGCGGCGCACCACTGCCGACCAGCGCGAGGCGGCGGGTCCCGGCGGAAGCGCGTCAGCGCTCGGCGAAGGCGTAGCCCACACCCCGGACCGTCATGACGAACGCCGGCGATGCCGGGTCGTCCTCGATCTTCTCGCGCAGGTGGCTCACGTGGACGTTGATGGTCTTCTCGTCCTGGTCGAGCGCTTCGTAGTCCCGCAGGAGCTCGAGGAGTTCGCCACGCGTGTAGACCCGACCGGGCCGGCTCGCGAGATGCCGCAGGATCTCGAACTCGGTCGGCGTCAGGCTGATCCGCCGGGCGCCGCGCTGGACCCGTCGTCGCTCCAGGTCGATGATCAGGTCGCGGTGCCGGATCACCCGACCGCCCCCCGCATCGGCGAGGTCGCCGTACGAGCGGCGAAGCAGCGCCTTGATCCTGCTCATGAGCTCGCGCAGGCCGAACGGTTTGGTCAGGTAGTCGTCCGCGCCCAGCTCGAGTCCGATGACCTTGTCCACTTCGTCGTCACGGGCGGTCAGCACGAGGATCGGCATCTTGGCGCCGGCTGCGCGTACCCGGCGCAGGACCTCGAACCCGTCGATGCCGGGCAGTCGGACGTCCAGCACGACGAGATCGGGAGCCTCGCGGGTGGCGATCTCCAGACCCTCCTCGCCGGAGCGCGCCACGCCCACGTCGTACCCCTCCTGCTGCAGGGCGTACTGGATCCCGCGCGCGACGGCGTGCTCGTCCTCGATGATCAGGATGGTGGCCACGGCGCGATGCTACACCGACTCGGCGCCGGACCCGTCCACCGCCCACGGTTGCCCCTCGTGGTACCCTACGGTCCCGCTCCGGGCGCCTCGCCACTTCCGGCCCCGCCGGCGAGCCGCAGCCCGCAACCACCCGAACCACCAGCAACCTGAGGTCCCGATCCATGTCCACCGCCCGTCCGACGCTGGCCGCCGAGCACCGCGAGGTGACGGGCAAGGCCGTCCATCGCATGCGCAAGGCCGGACGCCTGCCGGCTGTCGTGTACGGCCATGGCCAGGGTTCGGCGAACGTCTCGGTGGACACGCACGAGTTCGAACAGCTGCGCAAGCACACCGGACCCAATGCCCTCGTGGACCTGTCCATCGACGGCAAGAAGTCGCAGCCCGTGCTCATCAGCAGCGTCCAGGTCCATCCGGTCAACCGCCGCGCCCTGCACCTGGACCTGTTCCTCGTGCGCATGACCGAGGAGATGACCGTCGACGTACCGCTCGTCCCGGTCGGCGAGTCCATCGCGATCAACCAGCTCGGCGGGACCCTGCTCCACGTGACCGACACGGTCAAGGTCAAGGCCTTGCCCGATCACCTGCCCCAGTCGATCGAGTACCCGATCGAGTCGCTGGTGGATTTCGATGCGCAGATCCACGTGCGCGACCTGACCGTCCCCGATGACGTGACCCTGGTCACCGACGGTGACGAGATCGTCGCCAAGGTCCAGGCCCCGCGCGTCGAGGTCGAGGAGGCCCCCGTCGCCGCCGAGGGCGAGGCGCCCGAGGCGGCCGAGGCGGCCGAGGGTGGCGCTGCCGAAGGCGAAGCCTCCGGCGATTCCGGGAGCGGCGACTCCAGCGAGGGCTAGGCCTCAGGCGCGCCCCAACGGCGCGCCCGGGAGGATCTCCCCGACCCCTCCGAGGATCTCCAGGAACGCGGCCGTCGGACCGGTCACCGCGCCGAGGTCGCGTCGGCGGATGGCCACGATGCGCCGGCGGATCGGGGCCGCGCCCTCGATCGTGATGGCTCGCAGCCGGCCGTCGGCCAGTTCCGCCGCCACGGCCGTGTGCGGCAGCAGCGCGATCCCCAGGGCCTGGCCGACCATCTGCTTGGCGGCGTCGATGTTGTCGAGCTCCATCACGCCGTTCGGAGCGACTCCCGCTTCGCGGAAGAACGCATTGGTCAGGTCGTAGTAGCTCGACGTTCGGTCGAACAGGATGAGCCGAGCATCCGCCATCTCGCGCAGGTCGATCTGGCCCCGGCTCGCGAACGGATGACTGGCGTGCGCGACGAGCACGAGCTCATCGTCGTAGAGCGGGCGGCTTTCGATGTCCGGGTTGCGCAGTTCGCGGACCAGGCCAAGATCGATCTCGCGGCGAAGCGCCATCTCGAGGATCTCCTCGGAATGTCCGGTCCGGACGACGAGCCGAACCCCCGGGTGGCGCTGGGTGAAGCGCAGGAGGAGCGCCGGCAGGACGTACGTGCTGATCGCGGGGGCGGCGCCCAGGACGAGCTCACCCGTCCCGCCGCGACCGAGTGCGGACACGAGCGCGGCGCCCTCCTCGAGGGCGAGGACGGCCCGCTCGGCGTACGGCAGGAACGCCCGTCCGGCGTCCGTGAGCTGCATCCCGCGACGGCCGCGGATGAACAGGGCGGACCCGAGTTCGAGCTCCAGCGCCTGCAGGCGGGCCGTCAATGCCGGCTGCGTGACGTGGAGCGTCGCCGCGGCGCGACTGAGGTTCCCCTGGCGAGCGGTCTCGAGGAACCCCTCCACCTGCGCCGTCAGCATGCTGCCATCGTAGCAGGGTGACATGCATGTGATTGATGAAACGCATCACCACATTCGATTGGACTGATGATTGGACCCCGGCTAGCATCCCCACCCTGCACCCGACGGACGCCACGATCGAGGAGCCTGCCATGAGCCCGACCGCCATCCCGGCCCGGATCACCATCGACTTCCGCGACGCCGTTCATCCATCGCGAACGTGGATCCTCGGGTTCGACGAGGCGCGTCCGACCCGCGTGGAGTTGCTCGCCTTCGAGCGCCCGCTCGCGCCGTCGCTTGGCTCGGGAGCCGTCCAGGCGCTGCCTCGCCATCGCCCGACCGCCTTGTCGGCCGACTGTGCCTGCCCGGACTTCTGCGAGCGAGACCACGCGAACGAGTAGGGATGGCCGTCGGATGACCACCCAGACGCTCCCGGGGATCGTCGCGGACGAGCGCGGATCATTCACCGACAGCGTGGCGGCCGCCCAGGCCTGGTTCGACCAGCCCCGATTCGCCGGCATCACCCGCCTCCACACCGCGCGTGACGTCGCCGAGCAGCAGGGCACCATCACGGTCGATCATGCGATCGCTCGATCGGCAGCGGAGGCGTTCCACGCGCGCTTGCGCGAGCTGTTCGAGCGGCGAGAGCAGATCACCACCTTCGGTCCGTATTCCCCCGGGCAGGCCGTGGCGATGAAGCGGATGGGGATCGAGGCCATCTACCTCGGCGGCTGGGCGACATCGGCGAAAGGCTCGCCCACCGAGGATCCAGGGCCGGACCTCGCGAGTTATCCCCTGAGCCAGGTGCCGGACGAGGCTGCGGGACTGGTCCGCGCCCTCCTCACCGCCGACCGCAACCAGCACTTCGCCCGCGCCCGGATGACTGCGGACCAGCGAC
>CAYVJP010000126.1:0-8093 GCA_964451745.1 uncultured Anaerolineaceae bacterium
GCCATCTGTGGCGCCAGGAGCCGGGAGTAGCGGCCCATGAAGCGGTCGTAGGCGTCCGCCGCGACATCGAAGCTCACGATGACGACTCTAGCGGACGCGCTTTCGCGGCTCTCGTTTCGTAGACTTCGGCGCGTGATCCCCACCGATGCCCGCCGACTCGTCATCCTCACCGAGGGCCAGTTCGGCATCCACCACGCGAAGACCGCCATGGGCGTGATCCGCTATGGCCGCGACGAGATCGTCGCGATCCTCGATTCGTCGATGCCCGGGCGGAACCTTCGCGAGTTCCTCCCCCAGTTCGACATCCCGTTCGTCGCGACGCTGGACGAGGCGCTGGCTCGCCCGGTCCGTCCGGACTCGCTGCTCATCGGGATCGCCCCGACCGGCGGCAAGCTGCCGCCCGAATGGCGTTCGATCATCCTCGGCGCGATCGAGGCCGGGCTCGACATCCACTCCGGGCTCCACCAGTTCCTCGGCGACGATCCGGAGTTCGCCTCGGCAGCCGCGGCGGCGGGCACTCGGATCATCGACTACCGTCGGTCGCCCGACCGCATGGAGACGACCGTCGGACGGCGCCACCTGCCGGGTAAGCGCGTGATCCTGACGGTCGGCACCGATTGCGCCATCGGCAAGATGTCGGTCGCGCTGGAGCTGGTGGCCGCGGCGCGGCGAGCCGGCCAGGAGGCCGTGATGGTTCCGACCGGCCAGACCGGGATGATGATCGAGGGCTGGGGCGTGGCCGTGGACCGGGTCATCAGCGACTTCACGAACGGCACCGTGGAGTGGCTCGTGGAGCAGGGCGAGCACCGCGGGGACTGGGTGCTCGTGGAGGGCCAGGGTTCCATCGACCATCCGGCGTACAGCTCCGTGACCCTGGGCCTCATCCACGGGGCGACGCCCCACGCCATGATCCTCGTCCACAAGCCGGGCATGACCGAGCACGACTTCGATCACCTGCCCGACGCGTCGTTCCCGATCGCCGAGCTGGGTCCGTTCATCGAGCTCCACGAGCGGATCGCCGGGATGATCGCGCCGTCGGAGGTCGTGGCCATCGCGGTGAACACCTCGCTGTTCCCCGACGACGCCGATGCGCGACGGGAGATCGCCGCGATCGAGGCGGAGACCGGGCTCCCGGCCGACGATCCCGTCCGGTTCGGGCCGGACCGGCTGTGGGCACAGGTCCGTGAGCGGGTCGACGCGCTGCCCTGGGTCGAGAGCGCCGGCGCGTGACACTCGACCTGCGGCACGAGGTCCTGTCGCTCGCCCTTCGCGACCCCTTCCGCATCGCTCGCAGCGACCACGCCGAGGGGACCCGGGTCACGACGGTCATCGTCGAGATCCGCCACCCGGACTACCCCGATCTCGTCGGAGTGGGGGAGGGCTACCCGGACCGGTTCTACGGCGAGACGCCCGAGACGATGGCGGCAGTCTTCCCGCTGCTGCTCGAACGGCTCGAGAAGATGGGGTTCGAGCCCACCCGGCACTGGCTGATCCGGGCCGATCACCAGATGAGCCGGGCGATCCATGGGCACGGCGCCGCCAAGTGCGCCGTCGATATCGCGCTGCACGATCTGGTCGGGAAGATCCTGGATCTGCCGGTCCACGCTCTGCGCGAGCTGTCGCCCGATGTCCCGCCGACCGACTTCACGATCGGCATCGACGAGCCGGAGGTGGTCGCCGCCCGCGCCGCCCGCGCCGCCGATTTCCCGGCGCTGAAGATCAAGTGCGGCGGGCCGGCTGACCTGGCCACGCTGCGCGCCGTTCGCGAGGTCTTCGCCGGCCCGATCCGCGTCGACGCGAACACGGGCTGGACCCGGGACACCGCCGAGGCGCTGCTGCCCGAACTCGAGGACCTGGGGGTCGAACTCATCGAGCAGCCGTTCCGGGCCAAGGCGTACCGGGATCTCGCCTGGCTCCAGGAGCGCTCGTCGCTCCCCATCGTGGCCGACGAGTCGTGTGTCTTCCCCGAGGACCTCGCGGTGCTCAAGGATGTGGTGGCCGGTATCAACGTCAAGCTGGCCAAGTGCGGCGGGATCGGCCCGGCGTACCGGATGCTGGCCGAGGGCCGCGAGATGGGCTTCCGGACGTTTCTTGGCTGCATGGAGGAGACCTCGGTCGGGATCGCGGCCTCGGTCGTCGTCGCATCGCTCGCCGAATGGGTCGATCTGGACGGCAATCTGCTCCTGGCCGACGACCCCTTCGCCGGCCTGCAACTCGGCCCGGACAAGCGCTGGCACCTCGCGGATCGCCCTGGCCTTGGGTTGACGCGGACACCCGGCTGAACCGGTTCACGCTCGTTCCGCACAGGTGTTCGGTGAACGGGTGTTCGTGTGGATAAGTTGGTGGACGAAGTCGTGGACAAGCCCCCTTCCGGCGCGGCGCCGGCGGGCCTACGATAGGCCTCCTACCGGTCGCCGACCCCCAGCGATGGACGACCGGGGATCCAGTCAAGCCGCCGATGGTCGGCCGTGATCGACCACGTCCGTCGCATGGCTTGATTCGTCACGACGCCGAGCGCGCCGCGATCCCATCCGAGGATTCGCGTGCCCGGTGGGAGGGAGGGCACGCCATCGATGGATCGACGCACCGCCGCCACGCAACCACCCGACCCTGACGCGGTCGAGTTCATCCGCTTCTGTTATCGACGCCGTCGCGTGGGCTGGCCGGAGTTGTATGACGAGATGTGCGCCGTTGCCGGCCGAGGCCTCTATCGCGGGTACGGGACCGACGATCTCGCGGCCCTCGGGATCGGCTTCAGCCTCTACGACATGCCGGCCCTGGCCACGATGGCCCGCCGCATCGTGGACGAGGAGCAGGCACTGCGCCGCCCGATGACGGTCACCCTGGCGCCGATCGCGGAGGAGGTCCTGCCCGAGCCTGCCCCGCCCGTGCCCGCCGCCGATGCCGCCTCGGCAGCGAGCGAGACGCCGACGACGAGCGAGCCGCCCGTCCGATTCGCGCCGGTGCCCGCCCCGGCCTGACCCCAGCGCTCCAGCACTCATCGACGAAGCCCCGCCGGCGAACCGAGCGGGGCTTTCTCGTGGGTCAGGCGCGGATCCGTCGCCTCGCCATCTCGCCTTCGATCTGGCGTTCCGCCTCGACATAGCGGTCGATCTGGTCGCGCAGCTGGTTGGCCTCGGGTGTGTAGAGGTGCACCTGCTGCTGGAGGATGTACGACAGCCGCCGGCTGGTCATCCGGACGTGGTCCAGGTTCTTCATCAGGACCAGGGGGTCCATCGATGCCAGGTCGGACGGGTGGTACATCTGCTGCATCGGCGTCAGCCTCCGGACTTGAGCTCGGCGAGGCGGACGTCGATCTCGAGCTCGTCCTCATCGCTCTCGAGCGACGCGAACTGCTCCTCGATCGATGACGCCGCGACCTCCTCGCGCCCGCGGACCTGGGCCTCCTGCCGCCGGACGCGCTCCTCGTAACGGGCGATCTCGGACGTCGGGTCCATGACGTTCACGCTCTGGAGGCTGTCCTGCACCTGCGACTGCGCCTGGGCCATCTTGGCCCGGCTCACCAGCTCGTCGCGCTTCTGGACGAGTTCCTCGCGCTTGACCCGGAGCTTGTTGAGCCCGTCCTTGAGCTTGTCGGCGAGCTCGGTCTGCGCCGCGACCTGGGTCTCGAGGGTCTTGGCCTGGTTCTCATAACTCAGCTGGCGACGGAGGGCGATCTTGGCGAGCTCGTCGAAGCGGTCGGCCTCGGTGGCGTTGCCCTCGGCACGGAGCTGATCGGCGCGACGTGAGGCGGCCTTCGCCTTGTCGAGCCACTCGGCGGACGCGGTCCGCGCCTCGCGGGCGTCGTCCTCGATGAGCCGCAGGTTGCCGATCGTCTGGGCGACGGCCTCCTCGGCCTCGGCGATGTTGTTCGTGAAGTCGCGGACCAGCTGGTCCAGCATCTTCTCGGGGTCCTCGGCGCCGTCGAGGATCGCATTGATGTTGGCGCGGACGAGCTGACTCACCCGTCCCAGGATCGACGTCTGTGCCATCGCCGTGACTCCCCTTGGTACTCGTGCGTTCAGATGGATACGGTACGGCGCGAGAGGCCGACCGCGCAAAGCCGATGCGCTCGAACGGGGCTCACCACCGGCCGCCGCGCGAGCGGCCTCCACCACCGCCGCCACCGAACCCACCCGAGCCGAACCCGCCGCCACCGCCCCAGCCGCCACCCAGACCGCCGAGGCCGCCGCCCCCACCGCCGGAGCCGCCCCACGGCGAGCCGCCCCAGCCGCCACCCGATCGGCCGCCACCGGCGAGCACGCCCCCGATCACGCCGCCAAGGATCTGGCCGAGGATGGCCGCGGTCTGGTCGCCGCCGCTCGTCCCGCCGCGCTGACCCCAGCCGGGACCGCCACCGTCCCAATCGGAGAAGTCGTCCTGGGCCAGCCGGTAGGCCTCCTGGGCGAGGGCCTGCGCGCGGCGGCCATCCTCCAGTGCCCGCGCGGGATCCGTGGCCAGCAGGCCGGAGGCGGCGACGAGGTGCCGCTGCGCCTCGGCGAGCCGGGTACGGGCCACTTCCCCGACGCCGCGCCGGCGCGAGGCGATGAACGTGGCCGCCCGGTCCACCTCGGCGGCAGCCGTGCGGACCGTGGAGTCCGCCGCAGCGATGACACGGTCGGCGGCTGCCGCGGCATCGCGGGCGGCGACGAGGGCCTCGTCGGCGAGGCGGTGGGCCTCGGTGGCCAGCCGGAGTGACTCGATCGGATCGGCGGGGGTCGCCTTGCTGGCGGATCGCGCGGCGTCGACCGCCGCGGTCGCGGCGCGGATGCGCGTGTCGGCGGCCGGATCGGGTGCTCGACCGCCCCGCGCCGCGCTCGCATCGGCGAGGTCGCGCTCCGCTGACGTGATCTCGTCGGGGACCCGTCGCAGCGCCTCCGCGACGGAGGTCGCCAGCTGGTCGATCGCGTCGAGCAGCAGGCTCGCGCCCTCGATCCCTTCGAGGGCCGTGCGGGTGGCGACGGCGACGTCGGACCGATCGTCGGCGGACACGGCGGCGCTCCCGACCGTGACGGCCGTCCGTGCGCCAGCCAACCCCTTGCGGGCCTCCTCGAGATTGCCGCGGACGGGCGCCCACACGGGTTCGGCGTAGGTCTGGAGGTGGCCCATCGTCGCCGCAAGGCCATCGAGCCGGTCCTCGACCGCTTCGATCCGGGCGGGGAGCTCGACCAGGGTGTTCGGCGCGTCGCGCTCCAGGTCACGGAGCTCGCGGATGCGCTCGGTCTCGGCGTCCAGCCGCTCCTGCGCGGCGGTCGTGCGGGCGATGATCTCCTGGAGCATGGCGATGGTCGTCGGCTGGTCCTCGGGCGTCGCGTCGTCCAGACGCTGGCGCACGGTGAACGCGGCCGCGAGGTCGTCGCGGGCGGCAGCGACGGCGGCACGGAACGTCGGGACGGCATCGGGCCCGTACTGCGCCTCGGCGAAGTCGGTCTCCTGGGCGGCGTCACGGATGCGCTCGTCGGTGGCGATGAGGAGCGCGTTCGCTTCGCGGGCCAGGGCTTCCGGGTCCGGAGGCGGTGCCGTCGCTCCCGGCGTCCCGGCGGCGGCCGTCCCGGCGGTCGCGGGCCGTGAGCGTCGTCGCCAGTACTGCCAGGCGATGAAGCCGCCGCCGGCGATGAGGCCGATCCCCAGGATGGTCCCGAGGCCGATCCCGCCGTCCCCAGCATCACCGCCGCCGGCCCCGCCCGGATCCGTCGGGGCGGGGGTCGCGGGAACGGCCGTGACCGGCGGTTCGGTGGGGGCGGCCGTCGTGGCGGCCACGCCGAGGGCCTCAACGGTCGCGATCACCGCAGCCGGGAAGTCGCCGTCGCGGAGCCCGGGCTCCAGGGTGTCCGTGATGATCGCGTCGAGGTCGTCGTCGGTGATGGCGTCGAGGCCGTCGGCCACCCAGATCTGGTCCGTGCGGTCGTCAAGAGCGACCATGATCAACGCGTCATCGCCACCCAGCGAGTTGCGTTCGGCCGTCTCGGCGACGTACTCGGCGGCGGTGCGCTCGCCGGTCGTCTGTACGAACAGGACGAAGACCTGGACGCCGTCGTCCTCGAGTGTCGTCTCGATGGCGTCGATGATGGCCGCCTCGCCATCGGCGAGGACGCCGGTCGTGTCGGTGACGGGACCGTCGAGCTGGAGGATGTCCTCGGCGCGGACGACGGTCGCGAAGGGCATCGACAGGAGGGTGATCGCGACGATCGAAAGCAGCGTTGCGACCGCCGTCGCGAGGCGGAGCGGACGAGTCGATCGGTCGAGGGAATCGGTCGCGGTCACGGGCCTCCATCGTAGTCGAGGCCGCGCCCGACGGTCAGATGGCGCGGAGCAACCTCGGTGGCCAGGTCCAGTCGATGTCGAGCGACGCTCCGGCGAGCGCCCGACGACGGCCGGCCTCGGTGGCGCCGACCACGAGGATGCGATCGGTCTTGGTCGCTCGACCGGCCTCCTCGCCCCACAGCTTGGTCATCTTGCGGACGGCGGCCACGTCGTCGAGGGCGACGCCGGCGAGTCGATAGCCCTCCGGCTCCGCGGCCTCCTGGAAGGCCCGCTCGGCGAGGCCGATGCCGCCCCTGATCCGTCGGCCGCGATCCGTCTCGACATCACCGATGACGAGGACGACGACGGCATCGTCGGCCAGGACCGGACGCAGTCCCGCGAACATCTCGCGCAGGAAGGCGAGGTACGGCTCGCGGTGATGGGCATCGTCGAGCGTGGCATCGATGGCGCGGGCGTCGAACCCGAGGAACCACGTCCGCAGCCAGTTGTAGTAGCCGTACTTGACGACCCGCAGATAGGGCGGCGAGGTCACGACGAGGCGCGCTCGATCCGGGCGTCCGCTCGCGCGCAGGGCGGCACGCGCGCGGGGCGCGACATCGCGGGCGTCCCCGAGCAGGGCGACGCCCTCGACGGGTGGGAGCGGCTGTCGATACAGCCGCTCCAGCTTGGCGGTCAGGCCATCGAACACGTCACGTCGCGGCGAGGCGAATGCCGTTCGCTCCGCGAAGTCGCGGACGTAGCGCGGGGCCATGCTGAAGGTGTTGGGCATCAGTTCCGAGAGGTAGCTCGCGCTCTTGCCGTGCAGGATGCCGCTGATCGCGGCAGCGAGGAACCGGTCCGTGCGGTCCTCGAGGCGCAACGTCGTGCGCACGAACAGCAGCTGGCCCAGCGTGTGCGGATGGAACGCCACGACGACCTCACGGGGCACGAGTTCCGTGCCGGCGGCGGGGGAGCTGCCGGAGCCGGCGGCTGGGACCATCGTCTCGGACGGGTTCGCCACCACCGATTCGGCGAGCGCCGTCCAGGCGGCGGCAGCGGCGTTCCAGGCGAGACGGAGCTGCGCCAGGCGCGTGACCGAGGCCGCTCGCGGCGCCGGTGCGACCTTGGCCGCTGTCAGCAGGTGAGCGAAGGGATTGAGGTCGTTGCCCACCCCGATCCGGCCTTCCGCACACGCCTGCAGCGGGGTCGTCCCGCGACCGGAGAACGGATCGAGGACCACGTCGCCCGGTCGCGAGTACCGGGCGATGAAGCTGTGGGTCAGCGCCGCCGGGAAGCTCGCGAGGTAGGAGCACATCGGGTGCAGGCTGTGACCCCACAGGCGCTGCTGGGTCTTCCATTCGGCCTCGATGCCGATCGCCGGCAGCGCGACAGGCAGGTCGAGGGCGAGCTGGCCCGCAGTGTCCGCGATCGCCGTGGTCGAGGCGTGCGATCCCACGGCCGTGACACGCGCGCGGGTTCGTGACGGACCGACCGACATGGGCGTGTCGGAACCTCCCTCGCCCTCGGTCCGATCACCGGTCGGCCCGACGGGTCGCGGAGCATAGCACGCGCGATTCCCGCGTCCAGCACGCCGGCGCCAGCAGGCGTAGGCTAGGCGCAGGCTCGAGGAACACGCGGTACCGCGTCGTCCCGAGCGCCAGGGAGACGATCCCAGACCGACTTCGTGGCGCCCGGTCCGTGCGCAGCCCCGTCCCCACCGTCCGGCCTACGCCGGCGAAGAGGCACCCTCCGAGCCTGACGGCCCGCCGCCTCCGGCATGTCCGGGGTCGCGGCGGGCTTTCGCGTGACGAGGGGCGGTAGACTCGGGCGCGGTCCCCGTAGCTCAGTGG
>CAYVJP010000127.1:0-8035 GCA_964451745.1 uncultured Anaerolineaceae bacterium
CGATAGAGCGTTGCGACCCCGAACGCATTCGACGTGTGGCCGAGCGAGGCGAGCATCCGATCCGCCGGCCCCTTGAGCGCCTTCCCGCCGATGATCCCGCTGACGGCGATCACCGGGACGTCGCGGGATCGCGCGGCCTCGATCGCCTCGGTCATCCCGGGGAGGGCCAGGATCGGCCCGATCGACACGATCGGGTTGGACGGCGCGATCACGATCAGATCCGCGGCGGCGATCGCCGCGAGGACCTCCGGGGTGGGCGAGGCCTGCTCGATGCCCGCGAACCGGACCTCGTGGACCGTCGGCGCCTGGTGACGGTGGACGAAGTACTCTTGGAACTCGAGCCAGCCATCGTCCGTGCGGACCTCCGTGCGGACGGGCTCGTCGGCCATCGGGAGGATGGTGGGCCCGATACCCATCGCGGTGCGCAGCGCCAGGGCGACGTCCGTGGGTCGGGCACCCGCCCGCAATCGATCGGTCCGCCAGATGTGCGTCGCGAGGTCACGGTCGCCGAGGCGGAACCACGGATCGTCCCCAAGCGCACTGAGCCGGTCCATGACGGTCCACGTCTCATCGCGCAGGCCCCAGCCCCGCTCCTCGTCGTCGAACCCGGCGAGCGTGTAGGCCACCGTGTCGTGGTCCGGCCAGACCGCCAGGCCATGGAGCTCGAGGTCGTCGCCGGTATTGACGATCACCGTCAGGTCAGCACCGAGATGGGCGGCCAGCCCCTCGGCGAGCTTGGCCCCACCGACCCCGCCGGCGAGTTCGACCACCTTCATCGTTCGAGCCCCGCCGCGACCTCGCCGATCCGCTCGATCGTCTGGCGATCGTACGGGGCGGGCATGCGCACGATCACCGTCTCGAAGCCGAGGTCGCGATACGGCCGGATCGCATCGGCGATCTGGGCCGGTGGACCGGCCAGGGTCGGCCCGGTGCCCATGCTCTCCGTTCCGTTGCTCGCCATCAGCTCGTCCATGCGCCGGCGGGCGGCCACGGCGTCGTCATCGATCACGATGGGGAAGCTGACCGTCTTCTCCAGCGTCGCGAGGTCGCGCCCGACCTCGGCGGCGTGCGCGATCAGGGCATCCAGCGCGTCGCGCACCTGGTCGACCGTCCCGGCGGTGTTCCAGCCGTCGGCGCGGGCCGCGACCGTGCGCAGGGTCTTGCGACGCCCCGACCCACCGATGAGGATCGGAAGGTGCGCCTGGATGGGACGCGGTTCGTTCAGGGCATCGTGGAAGGTGTAGGCCGGGCCGTCGTGCGAGAAGCGCTCGCCGTCGAGGAGTCGGCGCATGAGCATGACCGCCTCATCCAGTCGATCCAGCCGGGCACCAGGGCTCGCCCCGAAATCGATGCCGAAGGCGTCGTGCTCGCGTTCGAACCACGCCCCGCCGATGCCCAGCACCGCGCGCCCGCCCGAGACGTGGTCGAGGGTCGTCGCGAGTTTGGCCGTGAGACCCGGGTTGCGGAACGTGTTGGCACCTACCATGAGTCCCAGGCGGACGCGCGTGGTGAGTGGGCCGAGCGCCGCCATGGTGGTCCAGCCCTCCAGGATGGGCTGCTCCCACGGACCGAAGATCGCCAGGAGGTGATCCCAGGTCCACACCGAATCCCAGCCGTTCGCCTCCGCCGCCAGCGCGGCGTCGCGGAACGCGGGCCAATCGGTCGATTGCGACCAGAGCTGCAGGCCGAAGCGCATCGTGGAGCCCGCGTCAGTCGCGGTGGTCGTGGACGCCGGCGATCGGGACCCGGAAGCTGATCCGTTCCTGCCGCTCGAACCGGTCGCTGATGAGGCGTTCGGCCTCGTCGGGCTCGTCCGCGTGGTAGCGACGGGCCATCGCGGCGATATCGGCCTGGGCGGTGGCCTGCTCGCGGACGACCGACACGGACCCCGAGAACCCGATCCAGCGGTACCCGTCGCGATGGTCGGTCACGGCGATGGAGATCCGTGGGTCGCGCAAGAGGTTGGCTGGCCAGCGGCGGCCGATGGCACTGTTGAGGATGAGCTCGTCGCCGTCGAGCGTGTACCAGATCACCGCCTGCCGCGGGGTCCCGTCGGGGTCGAGCGTCGCGATCGTCGCGAAGTGCGGGGCGTCGAGGAACGCCCGGAGGTCGTCGGAGATCGTGGGCGGCGCGAGGACGGTGTCGGGGGCGGGGTCGGTCATCCCGCGATGGTACGCGGGGTTGTCCTCAGTTGCCGGGGACCGTCCGGACGCGACGAGGGACGGCGGCCGCGGTCCGGCGGGCGGCATCGGTCACGGCATCGGCCACGGCCTCGCGGGCAGCGTCGAGGCGCAAGGTCTCCATCGCGCGCGGCGCGACGGGTTCCGCGGCCGGGCGCCCCAGCAGGTAGCCCTGACCCAGGTCCACACCGAGGTTCGTGCAGGCGGCGAGGTCGGCGCGGCGCTCGATCCCCTCGGCCAGCAGGCGAGCTCCGATGCGCCGGCCGAACGAGACGAACGCCTCGACGAGCGCCTGCTTGGCGTCATCCCGGGCGATGCCCGCGACGATGTCGCGATCGATCTTGATGACCGTCGGCCGCAGCGCCGCGATGAGCGCGAAGCTCGCGTAGCCGGCCCCGGCGTCGTCCACCGCGAACCCGAATCCCATGCGCCGCAAGGCCTTGACCGCCCGCTGCAGTGGGACGACGTCGGAGACGGCCTGCTGCTCGGTACATTCGAGGGTGATCTGGCGCGGGTCGAGATCGGCCGAACGCACCATCTCGGCGAGTGCGGCCGCGTTGAATCGCGGGTCGAGCAGACTGGCCGGGGTGACGTTGATCGCGAATCGCAGCGGTGGAAGGTCGGCGCCGCGGCGTTCGCGATCCATCGCCCCGGCGCGACCGAGGATCGTGGTGATCAGGAAGACGTCGAGCTCGATCATCCGTCCGGTATCGATCGCGGCCTGGACGATGCCGGCGATGGATTGCGGCAGCATCGGCATATGCGGACGGAAGAGGCACTCGTGCTCATGGAGCGTGCCTGAGCCCAGCTCGACGATCGGCTGGTAGGCCACGCTGTGCAGGTTCCGCAGGCTGAAGAAGTAGTCGAGCGTCTTGGTCTGGATCACCTGGGTCGTCTGGGCCATGCCGATCCGGTCCGCCAACCCGGACAGCTGGACCGCCGCCGAGAGGGCCATCAGGTAGCGGTCGGCCTCGGGGAGCGTCGAGTCGACGGTCACGAGGCCGTGATCGGGCGCGTTGAGGTCCTCGGCGACCTCGATGGCCAGCGCCTCGGTCAGGCTGGCCGCGGACGCGATGAGCACCGCCCCCGAGTCGAGCTCGAGGATGCGCGAATCCGGCACCTCGGCGGCGAGGCACCGCACGTAGCGGATATCTCGTGACCACAGCAGCCGTTCGTCGGTCGGGCGGCGTTGGTTCGTGAACAGGCGCAAGCGGACTCCCGGATGGATCCCGAGGACGGCACGCCGGCGTGGCGGTCGTTCCCAGCTCGAATGATGGGCCCGACGCGACTCCGGTGCGGTACGCCGGGGGTCCGGTGGGGTCCGGTACCTTGGTCAGGGGTTCTGCGCGGTGGGTGTCTCAGACCAGGCGTTCGCCGGCTCGGACGGCGATGTCGAGTCGGTTCTCCGGCGGCGCCAGCGGGCAGGCCCAGCGCGCGTCGAAGGCGCAGGACGGCTGCGTGGCGAAGTTGAGATCGAGGATGAGGTCGCCCGTATCCGGATCCGCCCCGAGATCGGCGCTCTTGGCGGCGTCCACCAGGTAGCGGCCGGCGCCATACGTCTCCTGGCCGTTCGTCGCGTCGCGGAACGGGATGAAGAGGCCGCCCGCGTAGCCGGTCATCCAGAACACGCTCAGGGAGCGCGCACCGGTGGGGAACGGCAGGCGGACGGTCCCGACCCGCTTGAACGCGAGGGTATCCGCGCCGCTGTTCGGAAGCTGGAGTGGGAGCGCGTCCGGATCGGGCGGCGGCGCTGGATCCACGGCGACGAGGAAGCGAAGCCTCGGGTCGTGGTCGAAGTGGCGAGCTCGGAAGGCGGCGCGTTCGGCGGCCGGGACGGGCGACTGTGGATGCTCGCGGTACAGCCGCTCGCGAACCGACCGCCAATGGGCCAGGGCGATCGGCGGGTCGGTCGCGGCCATGGCGCGGACCTCCGCGTACAGCGCGGCGATCCGGCGGCGCCAGTCGGCGAGGGTGAGCCGGTCCTGGAGGGACCCGTCGCCGGGTTCCCAGTCGGCGGTCAGGACCGCCGCTCGCGGACGGCGCCCAGCACGATCCACGCTCCGATGGCGATGAGGATGACCGGCCACGCCTGACCCCAGCTGATGTCCGGCATGTCCAGGTCGAGGGTCTGCTCCGCGAAGAACCAGAGCCCGACTCCGAGGACGATGAGTCCGACGACCACCGAACCGAGGCGTCCGTCGCCGGCTCGCGATCGCCGGGTGGCCCAGGTATCCACGGGCGGCGGTGGGGGCGCGGTCGCCTCGGTCGTCGCCGGAGGCGCCGACGTCGGCGCCGGCGGCTCCTCCGGGATGGGCATGCGAACGGTCGGATTCGGGTCGGTCATGATGGCCTCCGATGGCGGCCGCGACCGCGGCGTCCCCATCCTAGCCCGACCCGCCTAGAATCGGTCGGCTCCGGCCGGCCGTCGATGCCGGCCGATGGACCAGGATGGAGGCATGCGTGGCGGATACGGCGGAGATCGGCGTCTTCGGAGGCTCCGGGTTCTATTCACTGCTCGAGGACGTGCGCGAGATCAAGGTCGACACGCCGTACGGGGCTCCCTCGGACTCGATCTTCCTCGCCGACGT
Organism: uncultured Anaerolineaceae bacterium; assembly: GCA_964451745.1. Taxonomy (GTDB): domain Bacteria; phylum Chloroflexota; class Limnocylindria; order Limnocylindrales; family CSP1-4; genus SPCO01. The sequence goes on from CAYVJP010000127.1 coordinate 4,769, forward strand.
CGCGGGGCGGCGGGTCGCCTTCCTCCCGCGGCATGGGCGTCGCCACACGATCCCGCCGCATCGGATCAACTACCGCGCCAACGTCTGGGCGATGCGCTCGCTCGGCGTCAAGGCGGCGATCTCGCCGTGCGCCGCCGGCTCCCTGGCGCTGCACGTCAAGCCCGGCGACTTCGTGGTGTGCGACCAGTTCGTCGATCGCACCAGTGGTCGCGCCGACACGTTCTACGACGGCCCCATCGTCACCCATCTCTCGTCCGCCGAGACCTACGATCCGGTCCTCCGCCGACTCGCGATCGAGACCATCCGCGACCACGGCATCGAGGTCCACGAGCGTGGCACCGTCGTCGTCATCCAGGGACCGCGCTTCTCCACGAAGTCCGAGTCGAAGTGGTTCAGCGACGCCGGCTGGGAGGTCATCAACATGACCCAGTACCCCGAGGCGTGGCTCTGTCGCGAGCTGGGGATCGCGGTCGTCAACATCAGCCTCATCACCGACTATGACGCCGGCGTCCACGAAGGCACCGAGGCGGTGAACGCCACCGACGTCCTGGAGGTCTTCGCGGCCAACGCCGAGCGGATCCAGAAGGTCGTGCTGGACCTGATCGGGCGCTTCCCGGCCGACCTCGATGCCCTTGGCGCAGCGGCGTCGCTCGGACCGACGCGCGGGGACGGGCACACGATCGCCCGCGAGGACATCCGCCTCTTCGAGACCGGGCTCTGAGGGGGGTGGGGTCCTCGCCCGCCCGACTGCCCATCGGCGTGTGCATCCGCGCGATCCGCGCGGAGCCCGTCTGGTGGCTCGAGAGCGCACAGCGACTGGACGCCGCCGGGTACGCCGGGCTGTGGTGCTGGGACCACTTCATCGGTCGCGGGGACCGGGCGGTCCCGGTCGTGGAGGCCTGGACCATCCTGTCGATGGCGGCGGCGCGGACGACCCGGGCCACCGTCGGGCCGTTCGTCCTCAATGTGATGAACCGGCACCCGGCCCTCGTCGCGCGCATGGCGTCCACGCTTCACATCGCGAGCGGCGACCGCCTCATCCTGGGCATCGGGATCGGGGGCGCCCCCGCCGAGCACGCGGCGTACGGCATGGACTTCCCCGATGCCCCCGAGCGCGTCCGTCGACTCGAGGAGGCGATCGCGGTCATCCGCGCGCTGTGGACCGGGGGACCGGTCACGCGGCCTTCTCCGTACTACCCGCTCGAGGAGGCCGTCGCGCACCCGGTGCCCGATCCGGCGCCGCGGATCGTGATCGGGGGCGAGACCGCGACCGGGGCGCGCCTGGCGGGGCGCATCGGGGACGGCTGGACGGCCTTCGACGACACCTTCGAGGCGCATCTTCCCCGCTATCTCGAGGCCCTCGCCGAGGCCGGGAAGCGGCGCGAAGACCAGACCGTGCTGGTCGGCTTCCAGGGCGACTGGCACGCCGCGGAGTCGTTCCGCGATTCGCCCTGGTTCGTATCGCCGCGAGAGACATGGGCGCGCTGGGAGGCCGCCGGTGCGGACGGCGCCATCGTCCTGGCCCGCACGACCGACGATATCGATGCGCTGATCGACGCGGTCGAGCGCTGGTGACGCAGGGCTCGATGCGGCGGTTCGTGGCACCATCCGCCACGTGACCCCGGCCAGCCCTGCCGCTCCGAGTACCGCACCACACGACGGCGCGACGAGCGGCGTCGTCGATCCGACCGAGCCCACCCACGGTTGTGCGCGCTGCGGTGCGCCCGTCGCGATGGGCGTCGGCCTGTGCGAGCGCTGCAACCCGCTGGGCCTGCGCGACGTGTCGGCGTCCCAGGTCCATGGGACGGTCTTCCTCGGCGTCCTGGGCGCGTTCGTGCTGCTGGCCATCGTCGCTCGGCTGGCGGTCACCGGCATCGGGCCGTTCCCGGTCAAGGTCGACGGGGTGGTCCCGGCCGCGGCGGGCCTCGAGGTCACCCTCACCGTGACCAACGAGGGTGACGCCGAGGGCCAGACGACGTGCCGGATCATCGCGGCCTCCAACCGCGGCGGCGGCCCGGCGGCGTTCATGTTGAGTCCTGCCATCGCGCCGGGTGCGTCCGTGACCTTCAGCCAGGTCGTGACGGGTCTCGGCACGGAGGTCACGGACGTCGTCGCGGAGTGTCGGGCGCCATGACCGGCCCCGCTGAGGACCTGGCGTTCGCGATCGCCCTCGCCGCGCGCGCGGGCGAAGTCCTCATGGAGCGCTACGAACGCCTCGAGCGGATCGACTACAAGAGTGCCCGGGACGTCGTGACCGAAGCGGACCACCTGTCGGAGGCGCTGATCCTCGACGCCATCCGCGAGCGGAACGCGACCGATGCGATCGTCGCGGAAGAAAGCGGTGAACATCATTCCCTGACGGGCGAGGCGGCCACGTCGGGGCGAGGACGGGTCTGGATCGTGGATCCGCTCGACGGGACCATCAACTACGCCAACGGGATCCCGTTCTTCTGCGTCGCCATCGGGCTGGTCGTGGACGGTCGTCCGACGGTCGGGGTCATCCACGACCCGACACGCGACGAGACGTTCGCCGCGACCGCGGACGGCCCCGCGCTGTTGTCGGGCTCGCTGGGGCAGGGGAGCCACGCCATCACGACATCCGCGAAGGACAAGCTCACGGATTTCGTGGTCTCGATGGCCCTCAACGGCCGAGGCGCCGCGACGCGGTCGCGCAACGTGCGCAAGGCCATCCGCATCTCGCGCAACATGGGGTCGGCCGCGCTCGCACTCGCGTACGTGGCGAACGGTCGCTTCGACGCGATGGTCCAGCAGGGTGGCCTCTCCCCGTGGGATGTGGCGGGGGCCGGCCTCATCGCCGAACGGGGTGGCGCCAAGGTCACCGCGGTGGACGGCGGTCCGTGGTTCGACCTGGCCCATGCCCCCAAGACGATCGGGGTCGTCGCGGCGCCACCCGCCCACCACGACGCGGTGCTCGCCCTGGTCCGGTAGCGGTCTTGTCGGGCCGCCGCCGGGGCGCCCGCGCCTGTTGCACACGGTGAACGAACCAGCGACTGGACCTGCGGATCGCCGAAGTCGTTCGCCCGGCGGTGCACCGGATGCGATCCCGTGCCAACGAGCCATCCGCTCCGCGCGCTCGGTCGCTGGTTGTGTCGTGGGGTGCAAGGCCTGGCGTGGCGTGCAAGGCCTGGCGCGGCCGTCGTCCCGTGGAGAGGCCGTCGTCCCGTGGCCAGGCCGTCGTCCCGTGGCAGGTCCGCTAGCCGTCCTCGCGCCAGCGATGCGGTCGCGATCGGAGGCGGTCGAGGCCCC
>CAYVJP010000128.1:0-8034 GCA_964451745.1 uncultured Anaerolineaceae bacterium
GCGAATCGGGACCGATGGCCCTGTCCGATGGTCATCGACGGCCGCGAGCATCGCGACGAGGATGCGTCCGTGCCTCGGCCCGGTGACCCGAACCGCCGTCATCGCCCGGTTCGATATACTCCGCAGGCCTCGTCCAGCGCGCCCGGTGCGCACCGCCACGGACGAATCGCGCCGCGGTGGCCTTAGCTCAACCGGCAGAGCACTGGATTGTGGCTCCAGAGGTTACGGGTTCGAGCCCCGTAGGCCACCCCAACCATCCCCGATGGTCACGTCGATCCGGCACCCTTCGGTGCCATGGTGGCCGGATCGCGAGTATTCGAAGATACTCTCCGGGCGCGGGAGGTCCGCGTGCGGAGCGAGGAACGCGTGCACAGACGACTCGTCATGCTCCTGGTCGCCATCGCCGTGTCGGGCGCGCTCAGTGCTGCCCCGGCGAGCGTCGCCCCGGTCAGCGCGGCCGGACCGACCACGGGCCCGGTCTTCAACGATCCCACGGGTTCCGAGGCCAAGCAGATGGCGATCATGGACAAGATCGTCCAGGCCATCGATGGCGTCCCCCGGGGCGGGACCATCCGGATGGCGATGTTCTCGTTCACGATCGAGAAGTTCGCGGACCGCCTGATCGCTGCCCACAAGCGCGGCGTGAAGGTGCGGATGATCCTCGACGACCACGACACCTTCCCGGCCTGGGAACGGATGGAGAAGCAGCTCGGCCGCAACCCGCGGGCGGCCAGCTTCGCCGTCAAATGCCGCGGCGCCTGCCTGACCGAGAACGAGCCGTCCTACATGCACACCAAGATCTACATGTTCTCGGAGTCCCGGGGCGTGCCGCTGGTGGTCATGGTCAGCTCCGCCAACCCGACCTACTTCCAGGCGCGGCGTGGGTGGAACAACGGGTACACCATCGTGGGCGACAGCATCATGTACGACGCCTTCAAGCGGAACTTCGAGACGATGGCCGCGGCGGCCGCGAACCCGGACCAGCCCACCACCTCGCCCGATGCCTACTTCACCGCGACCAGCGGCAAGCACAAGGTCTACTTCTTCCCCAAGGGCGGGACCGGCTGGCGCAACGATCCGATGTACGGGATCCTCAACAACATCCGCTGCACGGGCCTCGCCAGTGGGTACGGCAGCGGGGGTCGCACGACGATCCGCATCGCGATGTACCAGTGGAGCATCCTCCGCGTTCGGCTCGCCGACAAGATCTGGGCCCTGGACAACCAGGGCTGCAAGGTCACGATCATGTTCGACCCGACACGGGTGGACCCGGGCGTCCTGCGCTCCCTCACGAAACCCGGTGGGCGGTATGGCGGTCCGACGATCGTGCCGGCGGCCACCGACGACGACGACAACGGCGTGGTCGACAAGATGATCCACGACAAGTACATGCTCGTGGACGGCTCGTATGCCGGCGACACCAGCGCCCGGGTCGTCTTCACCGGCTCGGCCAACTGGACGAACAACGCGCTGCACTACAACGACGAGTTCATGCTCCGCATCTGGGACAACGCGGTCTTCGCCTCGTTCCGCAAGCACTGGGACAAGGTTCGCGAGTTCGCGAAGTCATCGATCGGGACCGCGACCGCGCTCAACCCTGCCACGGGTCGCAACCGGTCCCGCCCCGTCCGCACCGACTTCGAGGTCCTGATCCCCGCCGGCGGTGAGCGCGGCTGGGACTGAGCGGGACGGACCCTTAGCCCCCGGCCGCCAGCGCGGCCACCTTCGCGGCGGCGCCCGAGGTGATCGGTTCACCGTGACCGACGAGCAACGTCTCGAAGCGCAGGGCTCCCAGCTTTGCGACGGACGCCATGGCCGTCGTCATGTCCGCGGTGAATGCGGCGTTGGGGCCGGTCACGTTCCCGCCATCGGTATTGAGGGCATCGCCCGCCACGAGGACACCCCCCGCCTCATCGAGCACGGCGACGTGGCCCGCCGTGTGTCCTGGCGTCGCGACGATGCGCAGCCCGAAGACGGTGTCGCCGTCCGCGACCGCGACCAGCGGACGGGGGACGTCGATCGCGGGGATGTCCGCTGCCCCGGCGTACCCGGTCGCCCCGGTCGCAGCGGTCAGCACTCCGGCGGCACTGCCGACATGGTCGTCGTGCTGATGGGTCAGCACGACATGTCCCACGGCGCTCCAGTCCAGACCCAGGCGCTCCAGCGCGATCGCGATGTCATCGTCGCTGCCGGGCACCCCCGTGTCGACGATCGCCGCTTCACCTCCTCGCACGAGCACGTACGCGGACACGAAACCGAGATCCACGCGCTCCCAGGCCACCCCCTCCTCGGGCGGTGCCGCCGTTGCGGAGCCAGCAGCCGGCGGCTCGGTGGCGGGTCCGGTCGCAGGGGCGCTGCTGGCCGGGTCGCTGGCTTGCCCGCTCGGCCGGGACGATCCGGTCGCCCCCGGTACGCAGCCGACGACCCCCAGGACGGCCAGAGCGATCGTGCCGCGGCCGGCATGGACGAGGAACGTGCGGCGCGTGACGACGGCAGGCATCATGTCCACGGTACGCCGATCTGCAAGATCCGGATCCCGCACGGGAGATCCATACCATGGCCGTCATCGTCCCGCGCTGGGAGTGGCGCACATTCGGGCAGTCGTTCGGTCCCGCCGAGGCGGCGTTCGCCGCGTTGACGCCCGGATCGACGCATTCCAGCGACGAGCTCTATCTGGTCGCTCCTGGCGCCGACACGGTGAAGGTCCGCGACGACCTGATGGACATCAAGGTCCTGCGCGAGGTCGACGGCGACGGTCTGCAGCGCTGGGAACCCGTGATGAAGGCACCGTTCCCTTTGGGGACGGCGGACATGCGCACGGTGCGGACGTCGTTGCGGCTGTCGCCGTCGGATGGGGTCTCCACGGCGGCCACGCTGGAGGAATTGCTCGCCGCGGTGGTGGCACCTGACGGCCCCATCCGCGCCGTGCGGGTCCACAAGGACCGTGTCCGGTACACGATCGGCGGGTGCATGGCCGAGCTGTCCGAGGTCGTGGCCGATGGACATCGCACCCGGACCCTGGCGATCGAGGCGGAGGATGCGGGGGCCGTCATCGCCGCGGTCCGATCGATCGGGCTGGGTGACTATCGCAATACGAGCTACCCGCAGGGGCTGTTGACCCTGCTCGCCGGGACGCCGCCGCGGTATGCGGTCATCGATGTCGGCACGAACTCCGTCAAGTTCCATCTGGCCGAACGTGCCACCACCGGGGCGTGGGCGACGCTGACGGACCGGGCCGAGGTCACGCGCCTCGGCGAGGGTCTCCAGGAGTCCGGAGCGATCGCGGCCCCCGCGCTCGATCGGACGGCGACCGCGATCGCCGACATGGTGGATGAGGCGGATGCCGCGGGGGCCATCGCGATCGCGGCGGTCGGCACGGCTGGTCTCAGGATCGCGACCAACAGCGACGCCGTCCTCGCCGCGATCCGGGCGCGCGCCCACATCGGCATCGAGGTCATCTCGGGTGAGGACGAGAGCCGGCTGGCGTATCTCGCCGCCGTCGCCGGCCTCGGCCTGCTGGAAGGATCGCAAGTCGTCTTCGACACCGGTGGGGGAAGTTCGCAGTTCACCTTCGGCCGCGGCACGACCGTCGATGAGCGCTTCAGCGTCGATGTCGGGGCGGTGCGCTTCACGGACCGATTCGGCCTCAGCGGTGCGGTAGCAACCGAGGTCCTGCACGAGGTCCGCGCGGCGATCGCCACCGATCTCGCGCGCGTCTCCGGCCGTCCGGCTCCCGACACCCTCGTGGGGATGGGCGGTGCGATCACCAACATGACGGCGGTCAAGCTCGGGTTGACGAGCTACGACCCGGATCTGGTCCAGGGGACACGCCTCGATCGCGCCGAGGTCGATCGACAGATCGCGCTGTACGCCTCGATGGACGCGGACGGACGTCGCGCCATCACCGGTCTCCAGCCCAAGCGCGCCGAGGTCATCCTCGCCGGTGCGTGCATCGTGCGCACGGTCATGGATCTGCTCGGACGCGACGCGCTGACGGTGAGCGATCGCGGCCTGCGCCACGGCGTCCTGGCGGAGCGCTTCGGGGTCTGATCCGGACCGGGCCACACGGCCCCGGGCACGGCGCCCGACTACGGGCCGAGTGGCCCTACACCGTCGACTGGTCCTCCGCCAACCTGTGTCGTGGGCTTCCGGTTGCTGCCCCCCCAGCCGCCGGGGGCCCCACGGTGTGCGCGGCCGTCGCGCCACCCCACCGAACGGGCGCAGGAGGCCCCGTCCCATGCCACTCAAGATCTTCATCGGGTTGGTGTTGCTGGTCCACGGCGTCGGCCACAGCCTCGGGTACTTCCCGATCTTCGGATGGGCGAAGTCCGAGGGCTGGACGGGCGACTCGTGGATCCTCACCTCGCCGCTCGGCCCCACCGTCGCGAACGGCGTCGCCCTCGTCCTCTGGACCATCCCGCTCGTGGGGTTCGTGCTCGCGGGCCTCGGAGTCCTCGGGGTCGCCGTCCCGGCCGACTGGATCCGGCCGCTGGCGATCGTGTCCTCGGTCGTTTCGATCGCGGCGATCGTGCTGTTCTGGGATTCGCTCCCGGCGCTCACGAGCAAGATCGGGGCGCTCGCGGTCGACATCGCCGTCCTGTGGGCCGTCCTCGTCGCGCACTGGCCCGCGAGCGACGTGGTCCCAGGTTGACGCGATCAGCGACCCCCAGCCTCTCGCCGACCGGGCGTCGCTTGCTCCTGTTCGGGGTCAAGGGCATCCACACCGTGGCATTCGGCATCATCGCCGGAGCGATCGCGGTGATCTTCGGGGATGGGTTGCGCGCCCGGCCCGCCCGGCGTACCGGGGTGGCGGCCGCGATCGCGCTGACCGAGTGCGCGGTCTACGCGGCGAACGGATTCGTGTGCCCGCTCACCCCTGTAGCCGAGCGGCTCGGAGCGCAGCGGGGCTCGGTGTCGGACATCTTCCTGCCGGACGTCGTCGCGAGGAACCTGACCTGGATCGCGACGCCCATCCTCGTGGCCGGGCTGGCGATGAACGCCGCAGCGCTCCGGGGTCGCCCGCGGAGCTGATCCGCCGTTCCCGGCCTCGGGTCACGGCGCCTCACCTCCGGTGTATGTCGCCGGGAAGATCGTCTCGACGAGCAGGCGCTCCACTTTGTCGGCCTGTTCGAAGGCCACGGCGTGCGCCGCCCCTTCGTAGGTGACCAACTGCTTGGACGGCGCCTGGAGGGCATCGAACCATGCCAGCGCCAGGTCACGCCGGCCGTCGAGCTCGGCCGCGCCGTCGAGGACCACCACGGGCACTTCGAGGCTGGGCACCGCCCGGCGCAGGTCGAGGCCCTGGAGCTGCGGATACATCACCGCGAACGTATCCATCAGCCCGCGCAGGACGTTGGCTTTGTCGATCAGCCCGTACTCGGTGCCGAGCACCCCGAATGGATCGAGTCCCGAGGCGTCACCCCGCGCCAGGTACCCCGCCGACGGCGTGTACGCCTCGTACAGACGGTCGTACCAGAGCATCACCTGGCCATTCGCGAACGGGATGTCGCGGTAGGGCGGTTCGCCGATCGCTTCGAGACCCGACGCCAGGTCCTGATCGGCGGTCCGTTCCGCCAACGCGGTCAGGTCGGCATAGATCCGCCGGTCGGTCTCGCGGATATCGACCATCTGGCCACTGCCGATCCAGGCGTGGTACAGGTCCGGCCGCTGCTGGACGGCGAGGACGCCGAGGATCGTTCCCCACGACTCGCCCATCAGGTAGATCTTCTCCTCGGCGAAACGCTCGCGCAGGTACTCGCTGAGCGCGATCGTGTCCGCGACCGCCTGGTCCAGGGTCATCGATGAGAGCGGGTCGATGGCTGGATACGAGGTCCCGTTGCCGCGCTGGTCCCAGTCGACGAAGACCAGGTCGTCCACCCATCCGGTCGTGAGGGCACGCGCCAGGGCAAGATCCGATTGCCCCGGCCCACCGGACAGGAACAACAGCACCGGCTTGGATGGGTCCGCCGCCCGGATCATGATGGTCTGGTCGCTGTCGCCGAGCGGGACGGTCTCGAGCGTGGCGATGCTGCCCGGGATCCTGGCACCCGATGCATCCACGATCGGCGGCGTCGAGGCCGGCCAGGCGACGACGATCGCCAGTCCGACGACGACGAACGCCCCGACCCAGGCCGCCGGGGAGCGCGGCGTCAGCCGCCCCGTGGCCGCCAGGGTACCGATGCGCACCCCGACCACCAGCGGCACCAGCACGAGCAACCCGTGTAGGCCGCGACCCACGAGCAGCGCGATGACGCCGAAGGTCGAGTCCAGCCGGATCGCATCGACTGAGGGGCCATCGAGTCCGGACCGGCCCAGCTCGAAGACCAGCAATTGCGCGAAACCGGCCGGGATGACCGCCCACGTGGAGCGCAGGAGCGTGCCCGATGCGAGCCCCACCACGAGCGCGACGGCGATCACACCGAGAGCCGCTAGCGCGGTCGTCGGGCCACGCGGGATGACCATCGCCATGAAGAGACCGGCGACGGCACCGATGGCCACGACCGTCAGGAACGCGACGCGGCGATCCGCGAGCAGCGCACGCGCGGTGCCGATCCGGCCTGGTCCGGCGACCGGTTGGGCTCCGGTCGCCGGTGGGACGAGCGTGCTGGTCATGTGCGGTCCCGGCCCTCGACCACGGCGCGCCAGAGCACGACCACGCCGATGGCGATCACGACGACCGGCCAGAACCGCATCACCTCGATGGCCTGGCCGCCGACGAGGAGCGAGACGCCGATGATGCTCAGGATCCCCCCGGGAACGAGCGGCCACGGGTGGTGCTCGGCGACGTGGATGAGGGCGCCGATCACCCAGATGGCGATGAACCCCAGGCCGAGACCAAGGACGATCACTCCACCGGTCGCCTCGTCCTTGAGGGCGATGCTCTGGGACGCGAGGATGCCGGCCCCGAGGCCGGTCAGGATGCCACCCGGGATCAGCGCGGCGTACGAGCGCAGGACCGCGAACGCGGCCAGGAATCCCAGCCCGATCAGCAGGAGGATCCACGCACCTGCATCGGGCATGATCTGCATCGCGAGCGCCCCCACGCCCACGATGATGAGGATGATCGCGAAGACGACGCCCTCGCGCGGGTTCGTCCGCGCGCCGTGGGCCATGCCGGTCATGCTGCACCTCCATCTCGACGCCGCGGACGCGCGACCACGCCAGGACGCCGACTCCATGCCGTCATGGAACCGCGGATCGGTCCGCACGGACAGTGCTGGACGGGCCGACTCGACGGGCCGATGGACAGGTCGATGCGAGGCCGCGCCACCGGCCACGTGGGTTGCGCGACGGGTACCGGGCCCCTACGATGCCGCTACCCCGAGCTGCCACGTACGGGGCCCGTCCGCGTTCCGCCTCGGCGGGACATCGCCCTCGGGCGACTGGGATGCATGGGCCCGCGATGCGCCGCTGGGAGTGGAGGTACTCGCGCCATGGCGACGGTCACGTTCGACCACGTCAACAAGATCTACGGCGACTTCCACGCCGTGCACGATCTGAACCTCGAGATCGGGGACGGCGAGTTCATGGTCCTGGTGGGACCATCAGGCTGCGGGAAGACGACCAGCCTGCGGATGATCGCCGGACTGGAGGAGGTCTCCAGCGGGGAGCTCCGCATCGGTGACCGCGTCGTCAACGATGTGCCCCCCAAGGACCGCGACATCGCGATGGTGTTCCAGAGCTACGCGCTCTACCCGCACATGTCGGTGCGCGAGAACCTCGCATTCGGCCTCAAGCTGCGCAAGGTGCCCAAGGCGGACATCGAGCGTCGGGTCAACGAGGCGGCCGAGACGATCCAGCTCCAGAAGCTCCTCGATCGCAAGCCGACGGAGCTCTCCGGCGGGCAGCGCCAGCGCGTCGCCCTCGGGCGTGCCATCGTCCGCGAGCCCGCCGTGTTCCTCATGGACGAGCCGCTGTCCAATCTCGACGCCGCCCTGCGCATCTCCATGCGCGCCGAGATCAAGCACCTGCACACCGAGATGCAGACCACCTTCGTCTACGTCACCCACGACCAGGCCGAGGCCCTGACGCTCG
>CAYVJP010000129.1:0-7924 GCA_964451745.1 uncultured Anaerolineaceae bacterium
GGGCAGGAAGCCCATGTCGAGCATCCGGTCGGCCTCGTCGAGGACGAGGATCTCCACCTGGCCCAGGTTGGCCACCTTCTGGCCCACGAGGTCCAGCAATCGCCCCGGCGTCGCGACGAGGATCTCGATCCCGCCGCGCAGCGCCTTGATCTGCGGATCCATGGGCATGCCGCCGTAGACGACCGTCGAGCGCAGCGGCACGGTCCGGCCGTACGTCCGGACGCTCTCGTCGACCTGCATGGCGAGCTCGCGCGTCGGCACCAGGATGAGCGAGCGCACCGGGTGGCGAGCGGGTGAGAACGAGGTGTTCGCGTGCTGTCGAAGCCGGTCGAGGATCGGCAGGGTGAATGCGGCGGTCTTGCCGGTCCCGGTCTGTGCGGCCGCGAGCACGTCGCGACCGGCGAGGACCAGGGGGATGGCGGCTGCCTGGACCGGCGTCGGAGTCGTGTACCCCTCTTCGGTGACGGTCTGCAGCAGATCGGCCGACAGGCCGAGTGAGTCGAAGGTCAAGCGTGGCTCCTGCGTGGGTCCTTGCCGGCGCGGGCGGGATCCCCGGAGCGCGACGGCGGCGCCGGCGGTCGGCGCGCGTCAGCGCGGCCGCTCGTGGGCCGACCGGAGCATAGCCGATATCGGTACGATCGGCGGGTGCCCTCCAGCGTCACCCCGGCGGTCGACCTCCTTCGTCGCGAGGGCGTCGCCCACGTGCTCCATGAATACCGTCCAGCCGAGCGTCACGGTCGTGCCCGTGAGCAGCGGCCCGACTACGGCCTGGAAGCCGCGGCGGCGCTCGGGGTGGAACCGGGACGCGTGTTCAAGACCCTCATCGCCGAGGCCGATTCCGGGCTGGTGGCCGCCGTCGTGCCGGTGGACCGCCAGCTCGATCTCAAGGCCCTGGCCGCTGCGGCCGGCGCTCGCCGGGCGATCCTGGCCGACCCGTCCGCGGCCGAGCGGGCGAGCGGTTCGGTGGTCGGCGGGATCAGTCCGCTCGCGCCGCGTCGACGCCTCCGCGTCGTCATCGACGACACCGCCTTCGCTCGCCCGACGATGCTGGTCAGCGCCGGTCGGCGCGGGCTCCAGGTGGAGGTCGCGCCCGCCGACCTGCGCCGTCTGACCGAGGCGACCGTGGCCCCGATCGCCCGGGACTGACGTCGCGCATCCTGAACCGGGGGGCGACAGGACGGGTGATCGCTGGCATACTGGCGCGCAGCCCCCAAGGCACAAGCCCGACAGACAGGCCCAACCGAAGAACGCCGCCCCCACGGCAGATCCCCTGTCACGCTCGTCGGGTGTCCTCCACTCGACGGTCACGGTCCGGCTCACCCGGACCGACAGCGACCCGCTCGACCGCGCTCACCGCGGTCCCGAGTCCGGTCGCACACCGTCCCTGCGTCCCTCGCATGCCGCCGGCGGCCAACACCACCGTCACCGCGTCCCCATGCGGTGTTCCGGCAGAGAGGAGGCAAGGATCTTGCCCGTGCACAGCACCGGCGCCCAGCGGGCGTCCTCCCAGCGGTCCCTCCGGGTCATCGCGCTCACCATGGTCGCCGCCCTCGTCGTGGCGCTGGGTGCGGTGGCGGATCCAGCCCCGGCCGAAGCCGCGTCGATCAAGGTCGTGGTCGTCGTCGGCCCTGTCGGTTCCAGCACCAGCAAGTACATCGCGAGTGCCAAGAAGTACGCGAGCCTGGCGCGCCGCTACGGCGCGAAGGTCGTCGAGATCTACAGCCCCAACGCCACGTGGTCCAAGGTCAAGGCCGCAGCCAAGGGCGCGAACCTCCTGATCTACCTCGGACACGGCAACGGCCATCCCAGCCCGTACGGGTCCTTCCAGCGCTTCACGAAGGACGGGATGGGGCTCAACCGGGTGGCCGGAGCGGGCAACAACAACACCAAGTATTGGGGCGAGTACTACATCGACCGCGACATCCAGCTCGCGCCGAATGCGGTCGTGATCCTCAACCGACTGTGCTACGCCTCCGGAAACTCGGAGTGGGGCCGGGCCAACCCGTCGAAGACGACCGCCATCAAGCGTGTCGACAACTACGGAGCCGGGTTCCTGCGAGCGGGCGCCAAGGCCGTCTTCGCCCATGCGATCGAGAGTGCCGGGCCAACGATCCAGGCGCTCTTCACGACGGACCGGACGATGGACAGCATCTTCATGTCCCATTCGGGAGCGAGCGGTGCGCGTGACTTCTGGTTCACGTCCAAGCGGACCCCCGGGTACAAGGCCCACATGGATCCGCCCAAGGCGGGCAAGTACTGGCGATCCGTCATCGGGAACCTGAAGATGCGCGCCACCGCGTGGCGGACCGGCGCGGCAGCGGCCACATCCGCGGCCCTGCCGCCGAGTGACCTGGCCCCGGCCGGCATCCAGCGAGTCGCCGCCGACTGACCCCACCGCGGCGCAGGAGGTCGATCAGGCCGAGCCCCCGCGACCATCGACCCAGGCGCCGATCCCGAGACCCGGCCGTTCCCCCCCGGCCGGGTCTCGACCTGTCCGGGACGGACGGGGAGCGCGGGCGAGCGATCGTGGCGGCGCTGGCGCGGCGGGCCGGGATGCACGGAGGCCCCGACGCCGGGCGGTCGCCCGGTCGGGGCCATGGAGGGTGGGCGACGGGCGGCATGAGCCGCCCGCGAGGCCGAGATCGCGAGCTTAGAGGGCGGCCGCGTGAGCGGCGATGCCCAGCACCGCGAGGATCAGCATCAGCACGATGAAGAACGACGGGAGGAGCCCGTAGGCGTCCACCCGGATCATCTGGGTTTCGGCCATCACGAGCCTCCTTCCGGGTCCGGGGCGACGTCCACGGTGGCCGTCGCTGGAGCGATCTTCGCTCGTTCCGGCCCGCTGGCCAGCCGACGCGCGTGGCCTCCACGCGCCGACGAACGCTCGCAGTCGCGCTGGACGGATGACGACCCCCGGATGGCGACCGCGGCGACTGCATCGCACAAAGTGCAAATGCAAGTTGACAAAGTGTAACACGGGTTGCTATAACACAATCCATGCCGCACGATGTGATCGCCACCTGCCCCGTCTGTACCAACGAACTCGCCGTCACCCGGCTGCATTGCCGGAGTTGCGGGACGACCCTGGAAGGCGACTTCAGCGTCGGCCGCTTCGGGCGGCTCAACCGCGATCAGCTCGCCCTGCTCGAGAGCTTCCTGCGATCCCGCGGGAACCTGCGCGAGATGGAGCGCGAGCTCGGCATCAGCTATCCGACGGTGCGTGCTCGTGTCGAGGCACTCGTCCGTTCCCTCGGGTTCGGACCGCGCGCGGACGACGGGCCCGACGAGGATGACGCCCCCACCCAGGCGGTCGCCACGCCCACGCGTGACACGATCCTCGAGCGCCTGGCCCGCCATGAGATCAGCGCCGAGGAGGCTGCCGTCGCCATCCGTGCCATCGGCAGGGACCCGCGATGACCACCGACGCGCCGACCGACCGGGGCATCCACCAGGTCATCGGCCGCGCTGGCCGGTTCGCGCTCTCCTCGCCGGATGGTGACGTTCGGATCCGTGGGATCGACGGCGACACGGTCCATGTCCGGTCCACTCGTGACCGCGACCTCGGCCACCTCGTCGTCGAGCGCGACGAACGCCAGCTCGTCCTCGACGCCGGCCGCGGCCCGGGACGCGGCGGGCGTCACGCCCGAAGCGGTGACCTCGTCATCGACGTCCCCGCCGGCGCCGAGGTCGTCGTCGAAGGCGACAGCGTGGACGTGGACGTGCAACGACTGACCGGCGTCCAGCGGTTCCGGACCGGTTCGGGTGACCTTCGCCTGCACGACGTCCGCGGCGCACTCACCGCCGAGGTGATGTCGGGCGACCTCGATCTGGTGGCGGACGGTCCGATCCGGCTGGACGTCCGCATCGTCTCGGGCGACCTCGCGGTCCAGGCCGGTTCCATCACGGCGCTCCGCGCGACGACCACATCGGGTGACGTGCGCATCGAGGGACGGTTCGATGGCGACGGTCCCTATGCCATCGAGACGGTGAGCGGTGACGTCGCGATCGCGGCCGCCGGACCGGTGCGCGTGGACCTGCGAACCGTCACCGGCGACATCAGCAGCGATGTCCCCGCGACGACCGGGGACGGACCCGGCCGTCGGTCGGTCGTCGTGGGCAGCGGCGGCCGCACCGTCGATGTCCGTTCGACGTCGGGCGACGTCCGGGTCGTGGCCCCACGTGCGCAGGCTCCGGCCGATCCCGTCATCGAGGACGACCCACGACTCGACGTGCTGCGTGCCCTCGAGCGCGGCGAGATCGAGATCGATGAGGCTCGACGACGCCTGGAGGCGCTCGACCATGCCTGACGACGCCCTGGGATCCGTCCTGCGCATGGTCGCCGAGGGGCGCCTGAGCGTGGCCGAAGCCGGCCCCATCCTCGATGCGCTGGCCGACCGCTCCGCCACCGATGCCGCCGATCCCCGCCCGTCCGCCGCGCCCGCCACGTCTCCCGGTGGCGGGCCCGGTCGGGCCATCCGCCTCGAGGTGATCGACCGCGGCCGCAAGGTCGTGAACCTCCGCGTACCGCTGGCCCTGGGCCAGGCCGCGATCGGTCGCGTCCCGGGCATCACCGAAGCCACCAGTCAGCGCATCCGCGACGCCATCGACGCCGGGATCAGCGGCCCGATCCTCGACGTGGACGAGGGGTCGGGCGACGGCGTCCGGATCATCATCGAATGACGGAGGAGACCACGATGTTCGACCTGTTCCCGGACGTCGAGCGGCTGATGCTCGATCCGGATCGGCCACATGTCGCGCACCATCGCGCGCTCGCGACGAGGACGTCGCGCCGCCTCCCGCTCGACGGCGCGCGGCGGGCGCTGGGCCGGCGGCTCATCGCCATCGGATCGGCGCTCCTGGTGGACGAGCGCGCCCCGGGTCGCTCCCTCGCGCGCTGATCAGTCGGGCGGGGCCGCCTGGCCCACGCCGGCGACCGACGACCCGCCCTTCACGACGGCCAGCGGGGCTCGCAGCGTCTCGATATCGGCCAGGGGGTCGCTGGCCAGCACGACGAGATCCGCGACCCGGCCCGGCTCGAGCACTCCCACCGCGTCCTCCCAGCCCATCAGCGCCGCCGCTTCCGTGGTGGCCGATCGGATGGCGTCGATCGGCGGCTGACCCAGCCGGACCTGGTAGCCGAACTGGATCGCGTTCCTGCCGTGCGGATAGACCCCGCTGTCGGTACCAAAGGCGATCCGGGCCCCGGCCCGGACGGCCTTGGCGAACCCGTCGCGCTGGGCCTGCGTCGTGAGCTCGTTCTTGGCCATGGTCTCGGCCGGCCAGCCCGCCCGGGCCCCTTCCTCGGCGATCCAGTCGCCGTCGTACACGTCGGCGACGAGCCAGGTCCCATGGCGGACCAGCAGATCGATCCCTTCGTCATCGATGAGCGAGCCGTGCTCGATCGATCGGGCGCCGGCCCGGATCGCGAGCTTGATCCCCTCCGCGCCGTGGGCATGGGCCGCGACGTGGCAGCCCCGTCGTCCCGCCTCCTCGACCGCTGCGGCGACCACGGGAGCGTCCAGTTCGATCGCACCCGGGACCGTCCCGCGGGTCAGGACGGCCCCGGTGACGATGAGCTTGATCACCGTGGCGCCGCCGTCCACGAGGCGCGCGACGCGGTCGCGGACCTCGTCCACGGATCGAACCACGCCGAAGCGCAGCTCGGGATCGAGCGCGATCTCGTCGGCGAGACCCGTGACTTCGCCACCGCCGCCGGGGGCGGTGATGTACGCCCCGGCGCATTGCATGCGCGGCCCGGGTGTCCAGCCGGCGTCGATCGCCTCCCGCAGGGCGACATCGATGAACGCGCGGTACGTGCCGACGTCGCGGACGGTCGTGAATCCGGCCCGCAGGGTCAGCCGGGCGTTGCGCACCCCGGTCATCGCGTCGTGGGCCGCGGTCGTCGAGATGCCGGGGACGATGGCGTCCTCGAGGTCGCCCACGAGGTGGCTGTGACAATCGATCAGGCCGGGGATGACCCATCCGGTCGGGAGGGGCATGGGCCGGGCGTCGTCCGGCGCCGGCGCGCCCGGGTCGAGGATCGCCTCGATCCGGCCATCGGCCCCGACGAGGAGGCGTCGATCGTCGAGCCACGCTCCCGCGCGCACATCGAGCAGGTGGGTGGCATGCAGCAATCGTCGATCGACCACCGGCCGAGGGTAGCAGGCAGCGTCGTCGGCGGCGGGACTTCGCGCGTACCATGCGGCCATGACTGCCACGACCGACCGACTGCCCTTCACCGGAGACGACGACGCCGACCGCCTGCTCGTGAGCGAGCCGCTCGCGCTGCTCATCGGGTTCGCCCTCGATCAGCAGGTCACCGTCCAGAAGGCGTTCAGCGGGCCCGCCGAGCTCCAGCGACGCATCGGTCACCTCGATGCCGCGCGCATCGCCGCGATGGACCCGTCCGAGCTCGACGCCGTCTTCCGCACGCCGCCGGCCCTCCACCGGTTCCCGGGATCGATGGCCGGCAAGGTCCAGGCGCTGTGCGCCGCGATCGCGACCGACTACGGCAATGACCCGCGCCGGATCTGGACCGAGGCGACGGACGGCCCCGACCTCCAGCGTCGCCTCCTGGGCCTGCCCGGGATCGGGGACATGAAGGCCGCCGCGATCCTGGCGATCCTCTCGCGGCGCCTGGGCGTGACCCTGCCGGGCCTCGACGAGGTCGTGCCGAAACGGCCCACCCTCGGCGATGTCGATTCGCCCGAGGCACTGGCCGCATACCAGGCCGGCAAGCGCGCCGCCAAGGCCGAGGCCAAGGCGGCCAAGGGGTAGACGGGTCCGCGGCATCGCCCTTGACGCGCCTGCTAAGGTAGTTGCATGAACAACGACCTAGCAGCGACCACCGGCCTCTCGTCCACGCTCACCGAACCCATCCGGCGGGCCTTGGCCCGCGGCCACACCATCGACATCACCACGACCGGACGGCGGTCGGGCGCACCTCGCCGGATCGAGATCGTCTTCCACAACATCGACGGACGGATCTTCATCACCGGGTTGCCGCGCCGCGAGACGCGTGCCTGGTTGCACAACCTCCGTGCCGACCCGCGCCTGACGCTCCATCTCAAGGGCGCGGTCAGCGCGGACATCCCGGCCACCGCTCGGGAGATCACCGACGAGACCGAGCGAAGGGCCATCTTCGACTGGGTGGTGACCCATGCCTGGCGGCAGAACGACCCGGCGACGATGACGCGTTTCAGCCCGCTGGTCGAGGTCGAGGTGGAGGGGCTCGCAGCCTGATCCGCCCGACCGGGCTAGACTGGCCGCCCGTGCCCGACGATCACAGCCAACCGACGCCGCCCCGCTCCGCCTCCAAGAGCGGACGGCGCCCACGATTCGCCCTCCCGCCCGACCACCACGAGGTCGCGGCGAGCGACCGCACCGACGAACACATCGAGGCCTTCCTCGACGGTCCCACCCGTGCCCGCCGCACCCGCCGCCGGCACCTTCGACCCGAGGGGCTGCTCCGTCCCCGATCCGTCCTGCCCCTCGATACGCGCACGGACTGGGAGCGCGCGCTGCGCCAGGAGGAAGCGCGGGTCGCGCGCTACGGGCGACCGGCCAGTGTCATGGTCGTCGATGTCTCGCTCCCGGCCAACGGTGCCGAGGAGCGCCACATCGCCCGCTTGGGCTCGGCCATCCGGGCGCAGGCGCGCGAGACCGACCGCGTCGCCCGCGTGGGCCCGATGCGCTTCCACGTCCTGTTGCCCGAGACGGACGAACCCGAGGCGACGGCCCTCGCGGAGCGGGTCGCGCGAGCGTGCCGGGAAGCACTCCCCGCCGCGACATTGACCGATTCCACGGTCCGGGCGGCGGCCGCGAGCCCGGCCGGTGGTGGAACGCTGGCCGACGCCCTGAAGGTGGCGCTGGCCCGCACTCACGCCTGACCCGACGGCCCGGTCGGCCGGGGATCAGGCGACGA
>CAYVJP010000130.1:0-7839 GCA_964451745.1 uncultured Anaerolineaceae bacterium
GCCATCGAGGAGCCAGGTCAGGCCGGGGCGTCCACCGTACACCGCGTAATAGCCCTGGCGCGCGGCGTCCATGCCCAGCACGACGTGGCCCGCGAGCCCGTCCTCGACCATCCATTCGAGGAGCTGGAGCGTGCCGTTGGGCTCGTCGTCCTTCCAGCGGAACGTCCCGTCGTACTCGAGCGCGGCGCCTGCAGCCGCCAGGTCCCGGTGCAGCCCGCGATCCACCACCTTGTCGACGTGGCTCAGCACGACGTGGGCCGGGTCGACGCCGCGATCGGCGAGGAACCGGACCTGCTCCGGTGCGCCCGTCCCGTGTTCGCAATGGGTGAGGATCGGCACGCCGGTCTGCCCATGGGCGATGGCTGCCGCCTCGAAGACCCGCTCGTCACGGGCCGAGAGCCCGCCCTCGGACCCCGCCACCTTGATCACGCCGGCCCGGTGCGGCGTGCGCTGGACGATCGGCCCCGAGTAGTCGTTGGCGTCGATCCCCTCGACGACGTCGGCGCTGAACAGCCCGGCGAGCTCGTCCACCGACAGGCGCTGGCTCCAGTGCGCCGGTCCGTAATACCGGTCGTGGTGGAGGCCGGTCGGCGCGATCACGTGGACGCCCGTCCGACGAGACAGCGCGGCGAGCTTGGTCACGTTGCGCCCGGCGTCGCACGGCATCGCGTCGACCGCCGCGCCGAGGCCGAGGGCCGCTGCCGCCCCGACCTCGGTGGCCATCCGCTCGACATCGGAGAGGTCGAAGTCCGCCTGCATCTGGACGGGACGGCCCCCGTCGATGACCAGATGCTCGTGGGCATAGGTGATCCCGAGCTGGCCCGGTTCGACGTCGCCCAGGACCGTCCGGACGAAGCTCATGACGTCACACCCACGGGCGCGTCCTCGAGCGCAAGGATCGCTCCGTCCCCGCGCAGGCGGCCACGAAGCGTGCCCGGATCGAGATCGCGCGGCGTCCCGCTCGTCGCCGACATGGCCGCCGCCGTCCCCGCTGCCTGGCCCATGGCCATGCACTGCGCCATCGAACGCACGCTTGCGTGCGCGTCGTGGGTCGCCGAGAAGCAGCGGCCGGCGACGAGGACGTTCTGCGCGTCGCGCACGACCAGCGACCGGTACGGGATCCCGACCGCTTCGCCCTCCGGCAGGTAGCGCCAGGTCGTGTCGGTGCCGGCATGGTGATCCTCGATCGGCGCGCCGCACAGCCCGATCCCGTCCTCGAAGGAGCGGGCCGCGAGGACGTCATCGGCGGTGAGGCGATAGTCGCCATAGACCCGGCGGGTCTCGCGGACGCCGATCTGCGTGCCCAGCGCGACGAGCGAAGCGCGCTCGTAGCCGGGCACACGGTCCACGAGGAAGCGCGCGTACTCGAGCGCCTGGCGCCGACCGGCGACCTCGGCGTCGGTCAGGAACCAGGGGTCGGTGGCGTTGACGATCCGACCGTCAGGCCCTGGTCGTGTCGACTCGAGACGGGTCATGATCGTCGCCGTCACGCCGTCCACGGGCGTGACGTGATCGCTGCCTTCTCGGCGCGGCAGGTCGTAGCCCCCCGTGGCCGCGGCCTCGGCCATCAGCGCGTGGAGCCGCTCCTTGGTGACGGCCCGGCGGCGTTCCATGTCCACGTTCGCCATGCGGAAGGTGGTCGTCAACGTCTGGGCCGGGTCGACCTCGCCCGCCGTCTCGAAACCGAACCCGGCGAACGCGCACAGATCGGCGTCGCCGGACGCGTCCACGAAGACCGATGCGCGGACCTGCGCGAGGCCCGCGCGGGTCGCCACCAGGATCGAGGTGACCCGACCGTCGTCCACCGTGGCGTCCTGGAGCAGCGCGTGGAGCAGGATCCGGACGCCGGCATCCGTCGCGAGGCGCTCCCACGCGGTCTTGAGGTGCTCCCCGAGATAGGTGATCCCGGTCCCGGCGCCGTACGTGTTGGGTCGCTCCACGACCGGTCCCAGGACGCGGAGCGCGGCGACGACATCGTCGCCGATGCCGCCCACGACCTTGCGCGGCCGGGCACCGGGCGTGAAGAACCCATAGAACGTATCGAGCACCGCGGTGCTCGTGCCCCCAAGGAACGGGAGTCGGTCCAGCAGCAGCGTCGTGGCCCCCGACCGTGCGGCGGCGATCGCGGCCGTGGACCCGGCCGAACCCGCCCCCACGACGCAGACATCCACCTCGGCGACGACCGGGACGCTCGTGGCGGTCATGGCGCGCGCTCCGCCGTCGTCGAGACCACCGACCAGCCCCCATCGACCGCGAGGGACTGCCCGGTCACCGCGCGCGATTCGTCGGAGAGGAAGAAGAGGGCGGCGTGGGCCACCTCGTCGGGGTCGAGCATCGCGCCCGCGAGCGGCTGCTTGCGGCTGGCGTATTCGAGGATGTGCGGGTCGCCGGCGGCGCGCGTGGCCATCGGCGTCGCCGTGAGCGACGGGGCGACGAGGTTCACGCGGATCCGGTCCGCGATGTACGTCGCGGCCATCGACGTCATGAGCGCCGTCAACGCGCCCTTCGCCGCGGCGTAGGCATGCGTCGCGAAGAGCTCGGGCACGGGTCGGGTCGTCGTCACGCTGCCCAGCAGCAGGATGGACCCGCGGGTCCCGGAACCGTTCGGTGGCTGGTCGCGCATCGCCCGGACGACCCGGCTGCAGATCAGGATCTGGGTGCGCAGGTTGAGGGCCGCGGTCGCTTCCCATGCGTCCGCGGTGACCGTGTGGATCGGGCCGTCCCCGAACCGACGGCCGCTCCCGCCAGCGACCGAGAACAGGCCGTCGATCCGGCCGTGGCGCTCGAGCGCGGCGAAGACGGCGGCATCGACCGCCGCCTCATCGGTGAGGTCGGCCGCGAACCAGGTGCCGTCCACCCGCTCGGCGAGCGCCCGGGCGTGCTCGGCCGTGCGCGACACGACGACGACGCTCGCCCCCTCGCGGTGCGCGCGGGTGGCCGTGGCGGCGGCGATCCCGGTCGAGCCGGTCACGAGGATCACGCGGTCGTCGAGGCGTCCCATCAGGCGAGCTCGAGGACGGCACGGGCCGTCGGTGCGTCGATGACCAGCACATCGATCAGGCCGGACGCCAGGGCGCCATGGATCGCGGCCGCCTTGCCCGTGCCGGCCGCGACCGCCACCACCCGGGGGACCGCCCGCAGGTCGTCGACGCCGATGGCGATCGCGCGTGCGGCGAGTTCCGGCGCCACGAACCGCCCCGCCGCATCGAAGGGATGCACCACGAGATCGCCGACGGCGCCCTGCGCGACGAGACGTGCCACGTCGGCGTCGTCGAGGACGCCTGAGCGGACGAGCGACGACGTGGCGCCACGGCCCGCCGCCCGGCCCGCGGGAAAGGCGCCGATCCCGACGATCGCCAGGGTCACGTCCGGAAAGCGGTCGGCCGCCACGGCGACTTCGGGTTGCCGCAGGAGTCCGGCCCGGATCGCCGGCGACCCGACGAAGGCCGGAGCGTAGATGGCCCGACACGGGGCGCCGAGCCGATCGGCAAGCGTCCGGGCAAGATCACCGGGGTCGCGCCCGCGAGCCAGTCGCGTGGAGCTGCCCGCCAGCTGGACCACCTCGCCGGCCCCGGCGGCGCGCCGTGGGATCTCGGCGACGACGGCCGCCAACGTGGACCCCCAGGCGATCCCCACCACATCGGTCGGGCCGATCAGGCCCTCGAGGAGGGCACCCGCCAGTCGGGCGGTCGGGGTCACCGGATCGCCGCCGCCGACGTCCGCGACGGCGCACAGGTCCAGGCCGTGGCGTTCCTCGAGACCGGTCGCGAGGCTCCGATCCTCGGGCGGCAGGTCGCGGTACTCGATGCGCACGAGGCCGTCGGTCAGCGCCTCGTCGAGGAGTCGCGCGACGCGGAACCGGGAGATGCCGAGGTGCGCCGCGATCTCGACCTTCGTCATCTGGCGGTCGAAGAAGAGGCGGGCGACCTGGCTCGAGAGGTCCGGGATCGGCGGCGGCTGGACGGCCATCCTCGGCATCGTAGGCCGTGCACATCTGAGATGCAAGCGCTCATATGAGCATCCAACGACGGCAGGATGAGCGCGTGACCCGGAACGACGGCACGTACCATCCCGGGCGTGGACGAACTCTGGACCATCCTGCTCCCGCTCACGGTCGCCACGGCCATCCTGCCGCTCCAGATCGTCGTGACCATCCTGCTCGTCCGTTCGGCGGGCGGGCGGCTCGCCGGGTTCGCCTGGGTCCTGGGCATGACGACGGTCCGCCTCGCGCAGGGGCTGGTCTTCGGGCTGATCCTGGGCACCGGCATGGAGTCCAGCGACGGTTCCGTCCGACCCGGCCCGATCGAGTCCGCGCTCCTCCTCGTCGTCGCGATCTTCTTCTTCGTGACCGCCGCGGCCAAGGCGCTGCGGGTCCCGGACCCGGATGCCCCGCCGCCGCGCTGGATGTCCGCGATCGCCACGGTCGGGGCGGGGCGCGCCTTCCTGGCCGGTGCCGGGCTGGTGGCCCTGAGCCCGAAACTGTGGGCCTTCACGCTGGCCGTGATCGGCGCCATCGCCGAGGCGGATCTCGGTGGGGCGGCGGCCGAGGTCGGGGTCTTCCTCGTGTACGCCGTCGGAGCGGTCAGCGTGCACCTCGGCATCCTCGTCGGGACCGTCGTGGCGCCGCGCCGGGCCGAGGTCGCCCTGGCCCGCTTCTCGGCCGCGATCGAACGCTACGACCGACCGATCATGATCGGCCTCAGCCTCGTCTTCGGCGTGTGGTTCCTGTTCAAGGCCCTCGACGGCCTGGGCGTGCTGTAGCCGAGCGACCGGCGCTGCCGCGAGCGCCGGTCAGCGGGTCCCGTCCGCCCCGTGGACCGCGGCCCCGATGGACCCGGCCCACGTGCCGAGTTCCGCCACCACGAGCTCGACCTCGTCGAGTGCCGTGGTCCGGACGCGCCGCCGCAACTCGGCGCGGATCGGATCGAAGAGCAGGTCCGCCGCGGCCGAGATCCCCCCGCCGATGACCACGCGGTCCGGGGTGATCACCTCGATCATGTTGGCGATGCCGATGCCGAGATAGGTCCCGACCCGGGTGATCCCGGCCATCGCCCGTGCGTCGCCCGCGCGCGCTGCGATGACGGCCTCCTTGACGGTCGAGGTGCCGCAGGCCTCGGCGAATCGATCGGCCCGGACGAACGCCTCGAGACAGCCATTGTCGCCGCACCCGCACGACGGCCCGTCGGGATCGATCGTCTGGTGGCCGAGCTCGCCGGCCGTCCCGTCATGGCCGAGATGGACCCGGCCATCGATGGCGATGACGCCGCCGACGCCGGTTCCCAGGGTCAGGCCGACCATCGAACGCGCCCCGCGACCCGCGCCCAGATGGAGCTCGGCAAGCCCGAATGCCCGGGCGTCGTTGATCAGCGCGGTCGGCAGCCCGACGGCCGCCGTGACGGGTTCGGCGACCGGATGGCCCGCCCAATCGCCTGGGATGTTCACGATGAACCGCGTCCGCCCCGTCGCGGGGTCGTAGAGGCCGGGGACACCGACGCCGACCGTCTCGATCGACGGGAACCGTTCGACCGCATCGCGCGCGAGGTCGGTGATCGCCCCCACGACGGCGTCGGGACCGCCCGCGCGGGGCGTCTTGACGCGCCCCCGGTCCAGGACCTGCCAGCTCGTCGGGCTGCGGTCGATCACCGCCCACTTGAGGTTGGTCCCTCCAAGGTCGATGCCGAGGTGCTGCGTCCCGGACGCGACGGCCGTCATCGGGCTACTGATCCGGCCCGACGCATGCGAGCAACTCATCCTTCGTGTACGTCGTCCGGCCCGGGATCGAGATCGAGAGCGGCCACTCCAGGTCGATGTCGGGGTCGTTCGCCTCGGTCAGGACGGCTCGACCCGTGTCGGTGTCGTTGCCCCACACCTGCGGCGTCACCAGCGCTGCGGCGTCGGCAGGCGGCTGGCCGCCCAGCACCTCGAGCGCGAGCGCCACCCCGGCCCCCCCGACGGCGCCCGTATCGGTGACGGCAGCGCCGACGAGCCCTTCCTCCTCGAGGAGCTGCGACACGAAGCTCCCGCGATCCGCACCCACGATCGGCACGAGATCGGCCTCCGCGGTCTTGAGGGCGTCCACGACGACGCTGTCCGTCCCCGAGGTCCAGATGCCGTCGAACGCCGTCTCGGTGGCGAGGAACGCGTTGATCTGTTCCACGGCGGTCGTCGGGTCCCAGTCGGTCTGGGTCTCGAAGACGACCTCGATGTCCGGGAACGCGGCCAGGGCACGCTTGACGCCGGCGTCGCGCTCGGTGTCGATCGGGTCGTCGGCGGTGCCCCGCATGATCACGACCTTGCCCTTGCCCTCGAGCCGCTCGAACAGCCACGTCGCCCCCAGGTAGCCGTACGTCTCCTGGTCCGTCCCGACCGAGTAGACCCCCTCGACATCGACCGGTCGGCCGACGCTCACGACCACGACGCCGGCGGCGACCGCGTCCGCGACCGCGTCGGTGACGACCTTGCCGCCGACGGGATAGAGCACCACGGCGTCCACACCGGTGGCCACGAGGTTGGCGATGTCGGCCGCCTGGCCGTCCGCGTTCGTCTCCCGGTCGGCCAGTGTCAGCCGCTCCACCAGCCCGGAAGCCCGTGCCTCGGCCTTGACCGAGCACATCATCTGCACCCGCCACCCGTCGTCGACGACCGTGTTCGAGACCCCGATCCGGTACGTCGTGGCCGACGGGGACGGGGCGGCGCTCACCTGCGTCGACGGCGTCGCCGAGCCCGACGTGGACGGCGTGGGCGACCCCGGCGCCGGCCCGCACGCGGCAACGAGCACGGCCACGGCCAGGACCCATGCCGTCGTGCGCCTGACCCGCGCCGATCCGACCGGCCACGGTCTGCTGCTGTCGCTCATGGCCCTACTCTGACACGGAACGCCATCCCGGCGGCGGGCAGTCGGTCGTGTGCGTTCCGGGAGATTGACGCCGCACGCCGCACGGGTCTATGCTCCGTCCATCCCGACCGGCACCGCGCTGCGGCCCTTGCTGCGCGCACCGTCCGTTCGGCCCCACGCGAACCGGAGCGCCCGCCCCTGGCAGGCAGCATCCGTCCCGCTTCTCCGTTCCACCACCAGGTGACCCCTACCAGATGCCCGGCCCCGACCAGCGCGACCAGCGCGATCGATCCCGCAACCGACGACCCCGACGACGCACGCAGGGCGTCTATCGCGCCCCCGTTTCCGAATTCGAGGAACAGCAGGAGCTCGAAGCCGCCCGCGAGCGCAACGACCTCGACATCAGCGACCTGCGCGAGATGAGCGTCACCGAGCTCCGCGCGGTCAGCCGCGACCTGGAGCTCGAGACCGCGACCGGCGAGCGCAAGGACGACCTCGTCGACAAGATCCTGCAGCGCCAGACCGAACGCGCCGGCCACGCCTATGCCACCGGCATCCTCGACATCGTGGACGAGGGCTTCGGGTTCATGCGCCGCCACGGGCTGCTCCCCAGTCCGGAGGACGTCTACGTCAGCTCCAGCCAGGTGCGCCGCTTCGGCCTGCGCATCGGCGATCGCATCTCCGGGGCCGTTCGCGCCCCCCGTGAGGCCGAGAAGTACTGGGGCATGCTCCGGGTCGACAGCGTCAACGGCGTCGATACCGAGACGGCGCGCCGACGCCCGGCATTCGGCGACCTGACCCCGGTCCACCCGGACGTCCTCATCAACCTCGAGACGGACGCCAAGAACCTCAGCCAGCGCCTGATCAACCTCGTCAACCCGATCGGCAAGGGCCAGCGTGCCCTCATCGTCAGCCCGCCCAAGGCCGGCAAGACGATGCTCCTCAAGCAGATCGCGAACGGGATCAGCGCGAACTACCCGGACATCCTGCTCATGGTCGCGCTC
>CAYVJP010000131.1:0-7666 GCA_964451745.1 uncultured Anaerolineaceae bacterium
GGTCGATTCCCACCCTCCGCGATGGACTTCGACCATCGGAACCCCGCGTCAAAGCATTCGGCAGTCACGCGGTTGATCGGTCGCGTTGGTACGGAGCGGCTACTGGACGAAGTCGCCAAGTGCGATATCGTGTGCGCGAACTGTCATCGGCTTCGAACGTTCGAACGTCGGTCGGCAGCCTCGGCGCGGGAGTAGCTCAGTTGGTGGAGCGGCGGCCTTCCAAGCCGCATGTCGCGGGTTCGAGTCCCGTCTCCCGCTCCAATCCCTTCTCGGCCTTGACCTGAGGATCGGATGCCCCGTCGCGCTCGATCGCTCGTCGCCGTCATCGTGCTGGCCCTGGTCGGCTGCGCCAGTCCGCCGCCATCGAGCGCCCCGCCAAGCTCGCCGGCGCCATCGATCCCGGCGTCCGAAGCCCCATCGCCCGCGGCCGCCGACTGGCACGACCCGTCCCTCGCGCCTGCCGATCGCGCCGACGCGCTGCTCCGCGAGATGACCCCGGCCGAGAAGATCGGCCAGATGACCCAGCTCGAGCTCGGGTCCGTGACGCCCCAGGCGGTCGCGGATCTCGCCCTCGGTTCGGTCCTGAGTGGCGGCGGTGGCGCGCCGCTCGTCAACGATGCCGACAACTGGCATCGGATGGTCTCCACGTTCCAGACGGCGGCACTCGGCACGCGCCTCGGGATCCCCATCCTGTACGGGGTGGACGCCGTCCACGGTCACAACACCGTGGTGGGCGCGACGATCTTC
Source organism: uncultured Anaerolineaceae bacterium (assembly GCA_964451745.1). Taxonomy (GTDB): domain Bacteria; phylum Chloroflexota; class Limnocylindria; order Limnocylindrales; family CSP1-4; genus SPCO01. The sequence goes on from CAYVJP010000131.1 coordinate 748, forward strand.
CCGCACAACGTCGGCCTGGGTGCCGCGGGTGACGCCGCGCTCGTGGAGCGGATCGGGCGGGCGACGGCGGAGGAGATGGTCGCGACGGGCGTCCGCTGGAACTTCGGTCCGGTGGTCGCGGTCCCACAGGACGTCCGGTGGGGTCGGACCTACGAGGGGTTCGGGCAGGATCCCACGCTGGTGGGCGAGCTCGGCGGCGCGTACATCCGCGGCCTCCAAGGGGCTTCCCTCGCCAACGTGACCTCCGTGGCCGCGACCGCGAAGCACTTCGTCGGCGACGGCGGGACCGGCTGGGGTACCTCCACGACCGGCGACTACGAGATCGACCAGGGGGTCACGGATGTCGACGACGCCACGTTCCGCGACGTCCACCTCGCCCCGTATCGCGCGGCCCTCGACGCCGGCGCGCGGATCGTCATGGCCTCGTTCTCCAGCACGGCCGCCGGCAAGGTCCACGGCGATCGGCACCTCCTGACGGACGTCCTCAAGGGCGACCTCGGCTTCACCGGGTTCGTCGTGTCCGACTGGGCAGGCGTCGACCAGGTCGACCCGGACTACGAGGTGGCGGTCGCCCAGGCGATCACGGCCGGCATCGACATGGTGATGGTGCCGAGCGACGGCGCTCGCTTCCAGGCTGCCGTCGAGGCCGGCCTGGTCGATGGCACGATCGCACCGGACCGCGTCGATGACGCCGTCCGCCGGATCCTGCTCGTCAAGTTCGAGATGGGGCTCTTCGAGGCGCCGATGCCGCCCGCCGGTGGTGCGGCAGCGCTTGGCAGCGAGGCCCATCGGGCCCTGGGCCGCGAGGCGGTCGCAGCGTCCGCCGTCCTGCTGGCGACGGAGCCCGGCGTGCTCCCCATCGGCCCGGACGAGACCATCCTGCTGGCGGGCTCCGGCGCCGATGACATCGGGCTCCAGTCGGGCGGCTGGACGATCACCTGGCAAGGGAGCCCGGGCGACATCACGCCCGGGACCACCATCGCCGAGGCGCTGCGCGAGGGGTTCGGCGACCGGGTCGTCGGGTTGCCGGAGGTGGCGGGCCGTGGCCCGCTCTCGGTCGGTGTGGTCGTCGTGGCCGAACCGCCGTACGCGGAGGGTGTCGGCGACTCCGCGACCCTCGAACTGCCCGCGGCGGACATCGAGGCGGTGCAGACCGCCCGCGCATCCGTGGACCGGCTGATCGTGGTGATCCTCTCCGGCCGACCGGTCATGCTCGACGAGATCCTCCCCGAGGCGGACGCGGTGATCGCCGCGTGGCTGCCCGGGACGGAGGGCGCCGGCATCGTGGACCTGCTGACCGGCGATGCGTCGTTCACCGCGACGACCCCGTTCACCTGGCCGCGCACGCCGGATGATGCGCCGCGCACCGGCAAGGAGCCGTGTGAGGGCGCCGTGTTCCCGCCGGGCTTCGGCCTGGACGCCGCGGGTGCCGTGCTCGGCCCGGCTGCCTGTCCCTGAACCTCTGCTATGCTCTGGCCTCCTCGTACTCGATGGGCGCCCCGGTCAGCGCCCCGGCCCGGCTGTCTGCCGGCCCAGATCTGCGAACCAACCCCAGTGCCCTGACCGGGCCCCGCGGACGACGTCCGGCGGGTGGGCCCGTCAGGAGTCATTCCTTCCATGTCCTTCGATCGACTCGGGCTGGCGCCCGAATTCCTCCGCGCCGTAGCGGACCAGGGCTACACCGAGCCCACCCCCGTCCAGGCCGAAGCCATCCCGCTCGTCCTCGCCGGCCGTGACCTGATGGCCGGCGCCCAGACGGGTACCGGCAAGACGGCGGCCTTCGTGCTGCCGATGCTCCAGCGCCTCGGCCCACCCAATCTCGATCCGCGCTCGGGTCGCCGACCCATCCGTTCGCTCGTCCTGGCCCCGACCCGCGAGCTCGCCCTCCAGGTGGAGGAGAGCGTCCGCGTCTACGGCCGCCACTGGGGTGTTCGGTCGGCCGCGATCTACGGCGGGGTCGGGTTCGGCCCCCAGGCCACCGCGCTGCGACGCGGCGTCGATGTCGTCGTGGCGACGCCGGGCCGCCTGCTCGATCACCTCGGCCAGCGCACCATCGACCTCTCGACGGTCGAGATCCTCGTCCTCGACGAGGCCGACCGCATGCTCGACATGGGGTTCATCCGCGACATCCGCAAGGTGCTCGACGTCCTGCCGCCACGGCGCCAGAACCTGCTGTTCAGCGCCACCTTCTCCGAAGAGATCCGCTCGCTCGCCAAGGGGTTCCTCCACGACCCGGCCACCGTCCAGGTGACGCCGCGGAATTCCGCGGCGCCGCTCGTGACGCAGGTGGTCCACCCGGTGGACCGCGAGCGCAAGCGCGAGCTGCTCTCGCATCTCATCCGGTCGGGCGCCATCGACCAGGCCCTGGTCTTCACCCGCACCAAGCACGGTGCCAATCGCCTGGCCCAGCAGCTGGAGCGGGACGGCATCGCCGCCATGGCCATCCATGGCAACAAGAGCCAGGGCCAGCGCGTTCGCGCGCTCGCCGACTTCAAGTCCGGGCGGACACCGATCCTGGTCGCGACGGAGATCGCCGCCCGCGGGCTCGATATCGATGGCCTGCCGCACGTCGTCAACTTCGAATTGCCGATGGTCCCCGAGGACTACGTCCATCGGATCGGCCGGACGGGTCGTGCCGGATCGCCGGGCCACGCGGTCTCGCTGGTCTGCGTCGACGAGGGCAAGCTGCTCAACGAGATCCAGCGCGTGCTGGGCCGCGCGATCCCGCAGGAGGTCATCGCCGGTTTCGAGCCTGACCGCTCGATCCGCCCCGAGCCGATCCTGCGCGGCGGCCTGGGTCGCGCGCGACCGGAGCCGCGTGGGGATCGTGTCTCGCGCGGCGTCGCCGGTCCGCGACGTGACGGTCCCCACGTCCCGCTGGGGCGCATGCCCGGCGACGCGACGGCGTCGGCCTCGGCGAGGCCGCACCCCGGCGCCCGATGCCGACCGCCGGCCACGGTCCGGCCCGATCCGGCGGCCCCGCCCGATCCGGCGGTCCGGCCCGATCCGGCGGCCCCGCCCGCACCGGCGGCCCGTCACGAGCTGGCCAGGGCCTTGGCAACCGGCCGGCCCCGTCCGGTCGCGGCCCGGGCCGCCCTGGCCCGTCGCATGGCCGATCCCAGGGTCACGGACCCAACCGACCACAGGGTCCAGGTCAACCCCACGGGCGACCGCAAGGACCGGGTCTCGGACACGGCCGACCGTCGGATCCGCGTTCGACCGGTCGACCGGTCGCGTTGCCAGGGGAGCGACTTGCCCGGTCCGAGCGATACCAGGGCTGACCCTCGCGGCACGTTGCCGACTTCCTGACAGATGTCCATCAGGCGGGCGGTCGTCAAGGGTCGTCATCGCGAGGATCGGTCCGACGGTGCGTGGGGCTTCGCTCCGGAGACTCGAATCCCTGACAGATGGCCACGAGGCGAACCGTTGGCGAGGAACCGCTGACCAACGCTCACGTGGTCGAGCAAGTGTCAGGAACCACGCTCGCGGTGCGCCTCCCGGGACCCGCGCTCACGATGTGCGACCCGCGACCCGCGACCCGCGACCCGCGGCGCGGCACGCTGGATCAGAAGGCGAGCCGGATCGGCCCGCGCGCGGGCGGCAAGCGACCCGCGAGACTGAGCACGACCAGGGCCGCCACGGCCACCGCCCCGGCGCCCGCCACGAGCGGGACGAGCGCCGCGCCCGACTCCTTCACGACGATCCCGGCATACGCCCACACGATCACCAGGCCGTACGCGGCATCGTGGAACCGCCAGACGAACGTCGCCGCGATGGCCAGGCCCACCAGCAGCACGGCGGACGCGATCAGCTCCGGCTGGATCCCGAACCCGTCGAATCCGATCGACTGCAGGGTCTGCGCGATGTTCGCGATCGTGGCGACCGTGATCCAGCCCAGATAGACCGAGAACGGCACGCGGATGAGCCAGGTCCGGGTTCGATCGAGCTCGGCTCGGAGGTCCCACAGGCGCAGGTGGATCGCGATGAGCGTCAGGAGCAGCCCGACCATGACCGGCACGGACGCCACGAACAGCTCGTATTGGAACAGCAGGAGCCAGCCCGTGTTCAGGACGCCGGTCAACGCCGGCAGCCAGCCCAGGGATCGCAGCACCGGGTCGCGGCGTCGCCCCGGAAGGGCCTGGAACACCGTGAACGCCCCGAGCAGCAGGTAGATCACGCCCCAGATCGCGAACACGTATCCCGCGGGGATCACGAACACCCGGAACCGGTCGCTGATCTCGGCGGTCAGCTGGCCGTTGATCGGCAGCGCGTTCGCCGCCGCGTTGACGGCCACGGTGACCACGAACGCCACGACGGTGACGAGTTGGCGGGTGCGATCGCTGGACATCGGCTCGATTCCTTTGCAGGTTGGATGCGGGGCTCGATGGTCCATTCGTTCCAGCGCTCGCGAAGGATGGTCCAGCACCTCTCAGGACACTCTGGGCTATCGTCGAGGGCGTGACCGAGCCGCGCGACCCCGCTGCACCGCTCCAGGGCGACGGTAGTGCCCCACGCCAGGACGACGGCGCGCCGCGCCTCATCGCCGATCGCTATCGGCTGGGCCCGATCATCGGACGGGGTGGCATGGCCACCATCCATCGCGCGACGGACACCCGTCTGGATCGCGAGGTCGCCGTCAAGCTCCTCCGGCCCGAGGTCAGCCGCGACCCCGACCTCGCCCAGCGCTTCCGGCGCGAGGCCCTGGCCGCGACCGTGCTGCGGCATCCCAACATCGTCGCGTGCCTCGACACGGGCACGGACAGCGGCCAGCCGTTCCTCGTCATGGATCTCGTCGACGGCGAGGACCTGGCGGTTCGCTTGCGGCGTGGCGGTCGGCTCGCGGCGATGCAGGTCGCCCGGATCGGTCTGGACGTGGCCCGCGGCCTGGGAGTCGCCCACCTGCGCGGCATCGTCCACCGCGATGTCAAACCGGGCAACATCCTGCTCGCCGCCGACGGGCGCGCGATGGTCGCCGACTTCGGGATCGCGCGCCTCGCGGTCGATGCCGAGGCGTCGATGCCGGGCACGACCCTGGGCAGCGTCCACTACTTCAGCCCGGAGCAGGCACGCGGCCTGACGACCACCCCGGCGTCGGATGTCTACGGGCTCGGCCTGGTCATGTACGAAGCGCTGACCGGTGTGCGGGCGTGGTCCGGCGACACGACCGATGCGATCGCCCTGGCCCGGGTGGGGGCCGCCGCCCCATCGCCGCGCGCCGTCATCGGCGACGTCCCGCCGGAGCTCGACGCCGTGGTCGTTCGCGCGCTCGCGCCGGAACCCGGCGACCGATTTCCCAACGGGGCGTCGATGGCGGCAGCGCTCGAACCGATCGTCGCATCGCTGGCTGCCGGGGTGACCGCGCGGGTCGAGGTGGCGAGCGAGCGGCCATCGCCGACCGTCGCCCGCACCGATGCACCGGCCGAGCGCGAGATCGCCCCACCGCTGCGGCCGGCCGCGTCCATTCCCCCGCCGGCCAAGGCGTCCGCGCTCCGGTCCACCGCCCCCGGGATCGCCCTGCTCCTCCTCGCCATCGCCGGGGGCATCCTCGGGGCTGCCTTCGTGGCGGCACTCCCGGGAGACGGGGCGACCGACCTGCGGACGGACGAGCCGCCCGCGAGTGCCGCCACCGCGACGGAGCGGCCGACGGCGCCCCCCGCACCCACCGACACGCCCGAACCGACGCCAGAGCGCACGCCCGATCCGACCGACACGCCCGACCCGACCGACGCACCGCCCACCGTGCGTCCGGGCGAGGTGGCGGACCTCTGCGAGTCGTTCTTCGGCGTGCCATGTGGGTTGGGTGCCGGGCGCTACGCCCCGTCGCGCTTCGAACCGGCCTTCGACATCGAGCTCGGCGAGGGCTGGTCCACGGCCCTCCACGAGTCTGACCTCGTCGCGCTCACCCGCGACCAGGGATCGATGACGTTCGCCTCGGACATCGCCGAGGTGTACCCGGGCGGCGGAGCGACGGAGCCGCGCGACAAGGCCCGCGACATCATCGAAGCCTTCGTGGTCACCGACGGCATCAGTTCGACCGAACCGGCGGACGTGCGGATCGATGGCCGGCGTGGCTTTTCGGTGGACGTGTCGCCCACCGGATCGACGCGGATCGCGCTGTTCGCGACGGCATCGAGCACCTATTTCGTGGAAGCCGACCGAACGACGCGGCTGGTGGCCCTCGACGTCCGCGGCGATGTCGTCCTCCTGTGCATCGAGCCCTCCGACGACACGGACCTGCGGGGCATCCTCGAGACCGCCGACGTCGCCGCCGGCACCATCCGCTGGCGGTGATGGCGGTCGCCTGATCGGCGGGCATCCCGTCCGGTAGGCTTGGTGGCACATGCCTCTGCTCGCGACCGATGCCCTCACCAAGCGCTATCCCGGCGGCGTCACGGCCCTCGATGGACTGACCCTCGAGCTCGAACCCGGGATCATCGGGCTGGTCGGGGCGAACGGCGCCGGCAAGAGCACGTTCCTGCGTATCCTCCTGGGCCTGCTGGACCCGACGTCCGGCGATGCCACGGTCCTGGGCCATGACGTCCGCACGGACGGCTCGGCGCTGCGCCGGTACGTGGGCTATATGCCGGAGAGCGACTGCCTGCCGCCGGACGTCACCGCGACCGATTTCGTGGGCCAGATGGGGCGCCTGTCGGGCCTGCCCAAGGCGGCCGCCCGCGAGCGCGCGGCCGAGGTCCTGCGCCACGTCGGCCTGTACGAGGAGCGCTACCGCCCGATCGGCGGCTACTCCACGGGCATGAAGCAACGCGTGAAGCTGGCCCAGGCCCTCGTCCACGACCCGCAGCTGCTCCTCCTCGACGAGCCCACCAACGGCCTCGATCCTGCCGGTCGCGACGAGATGCTCGCGCTGGTGCGTCGTACCGGGACGGAGTTCGGCATCGCGGTGATCGTCGCGAGCCAT
>CAYVJP010000132.1:0-3535 GCA_964451745.1 uncultured Anaerolineaceae bacterium
CGGCCACCGCCGAGTTCCGGCTGATGGACTTCAACATCGAGTACGGCGGCGACGAAGTGGACTTCGGAAAGGTCATCGAGGCCATCCAGAAGGCCGGCCCGCACGTCGTCGCCCTGGAAGAGGCCGAGGGCAACACCCAGGAGGTCGCCGAGGCCCTCGGCTGGCCATTCTTCAGCGTCCGTTCGCAGCTCGTGTCGCAGCTGCCGCTGATCGATCCGCCCGGAGCGGACGGCCGATTTGAGTACGTCGAACTCGATCCGGGCGCCGTGGTGGCCGTCTCCAACGTCCACCTGCCGTCCGATCCGTACGGTCCCTACGACGTGCGCGACGGCAAGACGGTCGAGGAGGTGATCGCCCTCGAGAACGCGACGCGGATGCCGGCCCTGCAGGAACGCCTCGACGTGCTCCCGGCGCTCATCGCGCTCGACATCCCGACGTTCCTGACCGGCGATTTCAACGCTCCGTCGCACCTCGACTGGACGGAGGCGACCGTCGGGCTTCGCCCGCACATCCTGTACCCGGTCGCGTGGCCGGTGAGCACGGCGATCGAGGCCGCCGGGTTCCGCGACCCGTATCGCGAGCTGCATCCGGACCCGGTGACGGACCCCGGGTTGACCTGGTGGGCGGGCCGCCCCCTCATCGACGGCTATCCGGACCCGAGCGAACCGCAGGACCGGATCGACATCATCTACGCCGCCGGCCCCAGCACGACCGATGACGTCAAGATCGTCGGCGAGGCCGGCGGGCCCCAGGTGGACATCGAGGTGGATCCGTGGGGGACCGACCACCGCGGTGTCCTGGGCACGTTCACGGTGACGCCCGGCGAGCCGCCACCGTACGTGGCGGTGGACCCGCGCCTCGTCACCACAGGGGAGGACGCGGTGATCCGCTTCTTCGCGTCCGGTGGCGCAGCCGATGAGCTCACGCTCGGGGCGGTCGGATCGACGACGAACCCGGCGCTCGCGATCGACCCGGCCACCGCCGCCGATGGCACGTGGACCGTCGACACCGCGGGGCTCGAGGTCGGCGACTACGAGGTCCGGCTGCTCGGCAGCGGTGGCGTGGTCCTTGCCGCGGCGCCCTTCACGGTCGCCGCAGAGGGCGCGGGCGTGACCTTGTCGCTCGACGCCGCCACCTACGGGAGCGGGGACCCGATCACCGCGAGCTGGCGCGACGCGCCGGGGTCCAGGTGGGACTGGATCGGGATCTACGCCCGCGGTGGTGACCCGTTGGTCGATTCGTACCTGTTCTATGCCTACACGGGCCAGACGGTCGTCGGTTCCGTCGTGCTCGACGACTCCGGCGAGGGCGACTGGCCGTTGGAGCCGGGCGAGTACGACGCCCACTACCTCCTCGACGACGGCTACGAATCGCTGGCGTCGGTGCCGTTCACCGTGACGGACTGAGGACGACCGGCTGCGGTTCGGGCCGACTTCGTGACGGACGGCTCTCGCCGTCGCGCGATCGGAGGCCGACGATCGTCTATCGGGCACGTAGCCGCGTCCCGGGAAGGAGGTTGGGACCATGCAGTTCGACCTTGGCTTGCAGGGCCTCGGCATCCTGCTCGGCATCTCGCTGATCTTCGGCGTCGCCGCGCAGGTGTTGCTTGGCTCGCGGGCGCACACCCACTGGCTGTGGCTGATCGGGGCGGCCGGTTGGTTCATCGGTGGCCTGTTCTTCAGCGAGGTCCTCTTCGCGACGATGACCGAGGACGAGATCCAGCCGATCATCGACGGGCTCGCCTTCGACGAAGCGCTGCTCGGCGGGCTGATCGGTGGTCTCCTCGCTGTCGTCGTGACCCTGGTAGTCGCGACGCGCGGGCCGACCCACCGTCCGCTGTCGCCCTGACGAGCGGACGGACCGGTAACCGCGAGGTGGCGGGGGAGCGCGTGATATACTCCTAGGGAGTATCAACCCGACGAGGCTCCGCGTGCCCCCTGACCACCAATCATCCACCACCGAGATCTCGCTCCCGATCGTCGGGATGACGTGCGCGTCGTGCGTCAACCGGATCGAGCGGTTCCTGGCGCGGACGCCTGGCGTCGAGGACGCGAGCGTCAACCTCGCGACCGAAGTCGCGACGATCCGATACCTCCCGGATGTGGCCTCGGCACCGGACCTGGTGGGCGCCATCGAGGCCGCCGGGTACCAGGTCAGGCCGCCGCGCGTCGCCACCGAGGCTGACGGCGGGCCGGAGACGATGGGGGACGCGGCGGATCGGGAGGCCGCCGAGAGGGCTCGAGCCCTCCGCTTCACCCTGATCCAGTCGATCGCGGCCACGGCCACCGCCATCGGGATCATGGTCGTGATGTTCTGGCCGCAGACCGTCGTCGCCATGGAGGACCTCAATCGGCTCGTCCTCTGGCCCGCGACCTTCATCCAGTTCTGGGCCGGGGGCCGCTTCTATCGGGCAGCCTGGCGCGCCGGCCGGCATGGCGGGATGACCATGGACACGCTCGTGGTCGTCGGCACGACCGCCGCGTGGGCCTACAGCGTCTTCGTGACGATGTACCCCCACGTGATGATGGACGCCGGGCTGGAGCCCGCCACGTACTTCGATTCGTCCACGATCATCATCGGGCTGATCCTCCTGGGTCGATGGCTGGAAGGGCGGGCCAAGGGCCAGACCACGGGCGCGATCCGACGACTGATCGGCTTGCAGGCCAAGACCGCCCGACTCCTCCGCGGCGACGAGGAGACCGAAGTCCCTCTCGAGCGGATCCAGGTCGGCGACCTGCTCCGCGTCCGCCCCGGCGAGAAGGTCCCCACCGACGGCATCCTCGTCACCGGTGGGTCCGCGGTCGACGAGTCGATGTTGACCGGCGAACCCATCCCCGCCTCCAAGTCCGTCGGTGACGAGGTCATCGGCGCGACGATGAACACCACGGGCTCGTTCGTCATGCGTGCGACCCGCGTCGGGCGGGATACCGCGCTCGCGCAGATCGTGGACCTCGTCCAGCGGGCCCAGGGCTCGAAGGCACCCATCCAGCGGCTCGCCGACCGGATCAGCGGGATCTTCGTCCCCCTGGTCCTGCTGACCGCGACCGCCGCGTTCGTCCTGTGGTTCACCCTCGGGCCGGAGCCGCAGCTGACCCTCGCGCTGTCGGCCTTCATCACCACCGTCATCATCGCCTGCCCATGTGCGATGGGCCTCGCGACCCCGACCGCCATCATGGTCGGGACCGGGAAGGGCGCCGAAGCCGGCATCCTCATCCGCGGCGGGGAGGCGCTCGAGGGTGCGCATCGCGTGAATACCGTCCTCCTCGACAAGACCGGGACGCTCACGCTGGGCAAGCCTGCTGTGGACGACATCGTCGCCGTCGGCCCGTGGGACCGCGATCGACTGCTCGACCTCGTCGCGTCGCTCGAATCCGGCAGCGAGCACCCGCTGGGGGCCGCCATCGTCGCCGAGGCGCGGCGGGATGAGCTGGGCTTCGAGCCGACCGAGTCGTGGGGGGGCGGGGGCGGCCGCGGCGGGGGTGGTCGGGGGGGGGGGCACGCCCGACACCGCCGCCCCCCCCCCCAGCCGGGGGGG
>CAYVJP010000132.1:3545-7650 GCA_964451745.1 uncultured Anaerolineaceae bacterium
CGGCGTCGTGGGACGGGCGGGCGGCCACGACATCCTCGTCGGCAACGCCCGCCTGCTGGCGGATCGCGGCGTCGCCATCGATCCGCTCACCGCGGCCGCCGACGTCGCCTCGGCGAGCGGTCGGACGCCGGTCCACGTCGCCATCGACGGGGCCGCCGCCGGTCTGATCACCATCGCGGACCCGGTCAAGGCCGAATCGAAGGCTGCCGTCCGGATGCTCGACGAGATGGGCATCGAGTCGTGGCTGGTCACCGGCGACCATCGGCGGACCGCCGAGGCCGTCGCCCGGCAGGTCGGGATCCCGCCCGAACGGGTCCTCGCCGAGACGATGCCGGTCGAGAAGGCAGCGAAGGTGGCCGAGCTGCAGGCCGGGGGGCGCGTGGTCGCCATGGTCGGCGACGGCATCAACGATGCCCCGGCCCTGGCCCAGGCGAACCTCGGCGTCGCCATCGGGACGGGCACGGACGTGGCGATCGAGGCCTCCGACGTGACGCTCCTCGGCGGGGACCCTCGGCTGGTCGCATCCGCGATCGCCCTGTCGGCTCGGACCATGACGGTCATCCGCCAGAACCTGTTCTGGGCCTTCGCCTACAACATCGTCCTCATCCCGGTCGCCGTGGGCGTCCTGTATCCCTCGTTCGGGATCACGATCAATCCGGCCCTCGCCGCCGGGGCCATGGCCCTCTCATCGGTCAGCGTCGTCACCAACTCGCTGCGGTTGCGTCGCAGTCGGGCCTGAGGACGCGGTCGCCCGAGGCCCGGATCCGCGGTCATCCGCGGTATCCTCGGGCACGATGACGTCCGGACCGGAACCACGCCGCGTCGCAGCGGACCTGCTCGTGGACTGCCTCGCGGCCGAGGGTTGTGCCTTCGTCTTCTCGGTCCCTGGCGAGGAGACGATGGACGTCCTCGACGCGCTGTCGCGTCGCCCGACCGTGCGCCACATCACCACCCGACACGAACAGGGCGCGGCGTTCATGGCCGATGTCCATGGTCGGTTGACCGGCCGGGCCGCCGTGGCGATGGCGACGCTGGGGCCTGGGGCGACGAACCTGGTGACCGGCGTGGCCGACGCCTACCTGGACCGAGCCCCGATGGTCGCGATCACCGGCCAGGCGAGCTCGGACAAGCTCCACAAGGAGGCGCACCAGGTCGTCGACATCATCCGGATGATGGAGCCGGTCACGAAATGGAACACCCGCGTGGAGCGCGTCGAGGCCATTCCCGAGATCGTTCGCAAGGCCTTCCGCCAGGCGACGCTCGAGAAGCCAGGGCCGACCCACATCGAGGTCCCGGAGAACGTGGCGGCCATGGAGGTCGCGCCGGCCGACGGTGGTGGGCCGGTGCCCCTGGAGCCGGGTCGTGCCTACTTCCCCGAGCCCACGGACGAGGCGATCGCGCACGCCGCCGGCCTCCTGGCGGGTGCTGAACGCCCGATCGTCCTCGCCGGCAACGGGGTCCTTCGGCGCGGCGCGGCGGCGGACCTTCGCGACTTCGCCCGCGGACTCCACGTCCCGGTCGCGGCGACGTTCATGGGCAAGGGCGCCATGGACGACCGCTCCCATCTCTCGCTCATGGCGGTCGGTCTCCAGGCGCGTGACCACGTCCTGTCCGGGTTCGATCGCGCGGACCTCGTCGTCTGCGTCGGCTACGACCTCGTCGAATACGGACCTTCGTCGTGGAACACCGGCGGCGCCAAGCGGATCATCCACATCGATACCCAGCCGGCCGAGATCGATGCTGCATACCAGCCCGAAGTGGAGCTCGTGGGTGACATCGACGGGACGTTGCGCCGGCTCCTGGCGGCCGTCGAACCGCATGGCATCGGCGGTCGGGACGCGGGACAGCGCCATGCGTCCAGGGAGATCCTTGTCCATGCCGACTTGCGGACCCAGCTGCTGGCCGAGCTCACGGCCCACGAGGCGACCGATGCCTGGCCGATCACCCCGCAACGGGCCATCGCCGACCTGCGTCGCGCCCTGGCGCCCGACGACATCGTGGTCAGCGACGTCGGCGCGCACAAGGTCTGGGTGGCGCGGCTGTACCAGGCCTACGAACCCAACACCGTGATCATCAGCAACGGCTTCGCGGCGATGGGGATCTCGGTGCCGGGCGCGATCGCCGCCAAGCTCGTCCATCCCGAGCGCAAGGTCGTGGCCCTGTGCGGCGACGGCGGGTTCCTCATGAACAGCCAGGAACTCGAGACCGCCAGGCGGATCGGGGCGGACATCACGGTCGTCGTCTGGCGCGATGACGGGTACGGCCTCATCGACTGGAAGCAGCGCAACGAGTTCGGTCGGCCATTCGGCGTTGAGTTCGGCAATCCGGACTTCGTGGCGTACGCGCAGTCGTTCGGGATCGCGGGGTTCCGTCCGACGAGCGCGGCCGACCTGTATCCCACCCTGATGCGTGCCCTCGCGACCGATGGGCCGTCACTCGTGGAGGTCCCGATCGACTATGCCGAGAACCTGCGACTCACGGAGCGCCTGGGTGCGCTCTCTGGTTCGACATGACTGACGACGCCACGCCCTCGGTGCCGCGCGTCGTCCACGAGCTGCGCATCGCGATGACGGTCGCGCAGTACGAGGAGGCGGTCGCGTTCTACCGCGATGCGCTCGGGCTGGCGGAGATCGAGTCGTGGGATCGGCCCGATGGCCGCGGGACGATCCTCGACGCCGGCCACGCGACCCTGGAGCTGTTCGATCCGCGGATGGCCGAATCGCTTGATGCGATCGAGGTGGGTCGGCGCGTGTCGGGGACGATCCGGTTCGCGCTGGAGGTCGACGATTCGATCGCGACCGCCGAGCGGCTCGTGGAGCGCGGGGCGACGCGCGAGGCCGAGGTCGTCGTCACGTCGTGGCGCGACCAGAACGTCCGCGTGCGTGCCCCGGACGGGATGCAACTCACGCTCTTCACGCACCTCGACCCGGAGTGAGGCGGGGGGCTTGCGCCCCCGTGGTTGGATACACAGATGCTGGAAGCGTTCGTCCTGGGGGCGGTCGGTCAGGTCTCCCTCGTCCTTGCGGGTCTCGCCGCCTACGTCATCAAGCTGCCCACCTGGGTCGTCGGGTCGTTGGCCGGGTACGGCGCAGGTTCGCTGCTCGGGGCGATCACGTTCGATCTCGTGCCCCAGGCGGACGTGCTCACCGGGTTGGAGTCGGCCGTGTGGCTCCTCATCGGGGCGGCGGTGTTCGTCGTGGCGGACTCCGCCGTGGACCGGATCTTCGGCGGAGACGACGCGACGCACCAGGGCGCGAGCCCCATGGGCATCGTCGTCGGATCCGTGGTGGACGGTGTGCCGGAGTCGGTCATCTTCGGCATCACCATCGCGTCCGGGCAGCCGATCAGCATCGCGTTCCTCGCGGCCGTCTTCATCTCGAACATCCCGCAGGCGTTCGCGCCCTCGGCGGACCTCGCCGCATCCGGCTGGCGGCCGATCAAGCTCGCGGGGATGTGGTCGCTGGTGGTCGTTGCCTGCGGGGTCGCGGCGGCGGTCGGGTTCCTGGTCGCCGATGCCTTCGGGTTGACCGGTGACGCCGTCGCCGCGTTCGCGGCGGGCGGCCTGATCGCGATGCTGACCGATTCCCTGATCCCGTACGCCTTCGAACGGGCCAAGCTCCAGGCGGGGATCTGGGTCGTCGTCGGGTTCGCGGTGGCGCTTGCCGGGAGCTGAACCTGGCGGCCGGCGGGCTGCTAGCATCCCGCCACGATGACGCGAGCGCGCTACGACACCATCATCGTCGGCGGCGGGTCGGCGGGTTCCGTCCTGGCGAATCGGCTGACCGAGGATCCGGCCACCCGCGTCCTCGTCCTCGAGGCCGGTCGATCGGATTGGCGGATCGACCCGTTCATCCACATGCCCGCTGCCCTGACCTTCCCGATCGGCAGCCGCTTCTACGACTGGATGTACGAATCGGAGCCGGAGCCGTTCATGCACGGACGGCGCGTCTACCACGCCCGCGGCAAGGTCCTGGGCGGTTCCTCGAGCATCAACGGCCAGATCTTCCAGCGCGGCAATCCGCTCGACTACGAGCGCTGGGCGGCCGATCCCGGCATGGAGACGTGGAGCTACGCCCATTGCCTGCCGTATTTCAAGCGGATGGAG
>CAYVJP010000133.1:0-7629 GCA_964451745.1 uncultured Anaerolineaceae bacterium
GGACGCCTGGGGCGGCACAACGTCGCACCCACGTCCATGACCGCATGGGTCCAGGCCGCCGGCTGATCAGTGGGAACCGCGGCATCGGCAAGGTCCTGCATCTCGCGTGGGCCGATCGACGCGGCGGCACCGGCCACGATCCGCCCGAGCACGCGCCGGACGTTGACATCGACCGCTCCCACCGGTGTCCCGAAGGCGATCGCGGCGACGGCCCGCGCGGTGTACGGACCCACGCCCGGCAACGCCTCGAGGGCGGCGATGGACGACGGGACGCGACCATCGTGTCGCTCGACGATGGTGCCGGCAGCCCGCCACAGCGCGAGCGCGCGGCGGTCGTAGCCGAGACCGGCCCACTCGCGCAGGACGTCCGCCGGACTGGCTGCGGCGAGATCGCTGACGGTCGGGAACCGGACCATCCAGCGCTCCCAGTACGCCGCCGCGCGGGCGGCCTGGGTCTGCTGCGCCATCGCCTCCGATACGAGCACGGCGTACGGGTCGGTGGTGCGGCGGAACGCGAGGGGGCGGCCGCGATCCGCGTACCAGGCGAGGGTCGCGGCACGTGCCTCGGTCGGGAACCGTGCGGCAGGTCGGGCGGCTTTGGCCATGCCGCGAGGATAGCCGCGGTGCAGCCGCGGGTGAGCCGCCGTCGATCGGCCGGTCGTAGGATGGCGGTGCACGCGAGGCTTGGAGGTCGGTAGGGATGGTCGTCGAAACGGGTCGGTTCGAAGGCTTCCGCCCGGAGGCCACGGACTTCCTGGCCGAACTCGCCCAGAACAACGACCGGGCGTGGTTCCAGCCGCGGAAGCGCGACTTCGAGCGCCTCCTCCGCGAGCCGATGGAAGCGCTCGTCGCAGCGCTCGCCGAGCGGTTCGAGCAGCGGGGCATTCCCCTCCGCGCTGATCCGAAGCGCTCGATCTTCCGGATATACCGCGACACGCGGTTCGCCAAGGACAAGTCGCCCTACAAGACCCATCTCGGTGCGAACTTCCCGTGGATCCACGAGGGATCCGCGCACGACGCCGTCGACGATGGCGCACACGCCAATGGCGGGTATCTCCACCTCCAGCCGGGTAACGACTTCCTCGGCGGCGGCCTGTGGCGGGCGAGCAAACCCCGCCTCGATGCGTTCCGCCAGGCGATCCTGGACGATCCCGATCGAGTCCGGGCCGCCCTCGAGGAACCCGGTTTCGCCGCCACGTTCGGTTCGGTGAGCACGCACGAGACCTTCAAGCGCGTCCCGCCGGGCTGGCCGAAGGATCATCCGATGGCCGACCTGTTCCGCTTCAAGGACATCACCTTCGGCCGCCGGCTCGCGGACGACGAAGTCCGCTCACCCGACCTTCCGGACATCATCGCGGCCGACTTCGAGGCCGCGCTCCCGGTCTTCCGCTTCCTGGCCACACTGCGCGGGTAGACATGCGGTTCGGCGCGGCATTCTGGATCAACCGGACGACGTGGCCGGACCTTCGCGACGCCTGCCTGGCGGTGGAACGCGCGGGCTGGGACTCGCTCTGGATCGACGATCACCTCCTCGCCGATGAGGGCGATCCGACCGACGGCAAGTTCGAGGGCTGGACGACGCTCGCGGCGCTGGCGATGCTCACGACCCGAGTCCGCCTGGGCCTCCTCGTCGCGGCGAACACCTTCCGGCCGCCGGGCCTGACCGCGAAGCTCGCGACGACCCTGGATCACCTCTCCGGCGGCCGCGCGGTGCTCGGCATCGGCGGCGGGTGGTTCGAGCGCGAGCACGACGCCTTCGGAATCGATTTCGGAGCCGGGTTCGGCGAGCGTCTCGATCGCCTCGACGAGGCGGTGGGGCTCATCCGGCGGCTTCTCGACGGGGAAGCGGTCACCCACGCTGGCCGGTTCTACCGGATGGATGCTGGCGTCTGCGAGCCGCGACCGGTCCAGGCGCGTTTCCCCATCCTCATCGGTGGCTCCGGACCCACCAAGACATTGCGCACGACCGCACGCTACGCGGACCTGTGGAACGGATATGGAGCGCCGGACCGGATCGCCGAGGTCAGCGAGATCCTCCGCGAGCGCTGTGCAGAAGTGGGGCGCCCATTCGAGGCCATCGAGCGCACGGTCACGCTCCACGTCGTCATCCGCGACACCGCTGAGGCCGCAGACCTCGCCTGGGCACCCATCGCCGCCCGCCACGGGCTGGAGGGCCGCGTCGGCTCCGATGGCACGGAGCGCGGCCTCACGGTGGGCGGGTCACCCGCGGACGTCGCGGCCTTCGTCGATGGCTACCGCAGGATCGGCGTGCGCGAGGTCATCTTCGTGTTCCGCGACCCCTTCGACGTCGAGACGATCGAGCGGATCGGGGAGGTCCGTGCCGCGCTCGAGGAGTGACGATCCCACGCCACCGGCCGGGAACATCACCGTCTCGACCTCGCGCAGGCGCAGCGCCACCGCGTCGCCCAACCGCAGTCGGCGGACCGCGTGGCCGGCCTCCACCCACAATCGGGCGTCGTCGGCGGCGGCCACCTCGTAGAGGATCTCGGTGCCGCTGAAGCGGCGACGCAGCACGCGCCAGGCACCGGCATCCGCCGGGCCGTCGGGCGCCTCGCGGACGTCGAGGTGCTCCGGGCGCAGCACCACGAGTCCCTTCGTCGCGGTCCCGCTCCCCCGCCCCACCAGCCGCACGGCCCCGAAGCGCGTCACCGCCATGCCGTCTCGCGCTTCGCCGTGGACGAGGTTCGCGGTGCCGACGAACGTCGCGACGAACGGGGTCGCGGGCTCGCCGTACACGACTTCGGGCGGCGCGACCTGCTCGACCCGGCCGCGGACCATCACGGCCATCCGGTCGCCCAGGGTCAGAGCCTCGTCCTGGTCATGGGTCACGAACACGGCCGCGGTCCCGGCCGAGCGGAGGATCTCGCGAACGTCGCCGCGAAGCTGGGTCCGCAGCGCCGCGTCAAGTGAGGAGAACGGCTCGTCGAGCAGGACGACGTCGGGTCGGGGCGCCAGCGCGCGAGCGACCGCGACGCGCTGCTGCTGGCCACCCGACAGCTGATGCGGCATCCGATGACCGGCGTCGGGCAGGTCGATGAGCTCGAGCAGCTCGCCGATCCGCACCTCGCGATCCGGATCGCGCCGGAGGCCGTAGCCGATGTTGTCGCGGACCGAGAGATGCGGGAACAGCGCCACGTCCTGGAAGACCATGCCCACGCGCCGACGTTCCGGGGGCACCGAGGCCCCCGAGCCGGCCACGCGACGTCCGCCGATCTCGATGCTCCCGGCATCGGGGCGATCGAGGCCGGCGATCAGGCGCAGGACGGTGGTCTTGCCGCAGCCCGACGGCCCCAGGACCGTGAGCATCTCGCCCGGGAGCACGTCGAGGTCGATGTCGTCGACGGCCACGACGTCCCCGAACACGCGCCGCAGACCGCGAACGGTGACCGCCGAGGGCGTGCTCATCGCGAACGGTCCTCGGCGCGCAGCAGGAGGGCCACGGTCGCGACCGAAAGGACCAGCAGGAGTGCCGCCGGGCCGGCCGCCCGTGCGTAGAACCCGGACGACGCCGCGTCCCAGATCTCGGTGGCCAGCGTCTCGAAGCCGATCGGGGCCAGCAACAGCGCCAGGGGCAGTTCCTTGACGACGGTCAGGAAGACGAGTGCGGCCCCGGCGACGATCGCGGGCCGAAGATAGGGAACGGTGAGGGACAGGAAGGCGCGGACCGGGCCGTCGCCCAGCGTCCGTCCGGCCTCCTCCAGTCGTGGTCCGGCCGTGGTCAGGGAGGCCCGCAGGCCACCGATCGCCTGCGGCATGAAACGAACGCCATAGACGGCGACCAGGAGGGCGAGCGTCTGGTACAGGAACGGCATCGTCCGGGTCGCGAGGAAGACCATCGCGAGGGCCACCACGATCCCCGGCAGCGCATAGCCGGCATAGGCGGCCGACTCGATGAATCGCGACGACCGCGAGCGATAGCGCGCCGCGAGCAACGCGACCGGCACCGATAAGGCGACCGCGAGCAGCGCGGCCACGGCCCCCACGACGAACGTATCCACGGCGATGCCGGCGACGAGGCGGAGCGGCTCACCCTGGGCCAGACCACGGACCAGCCACCAGGCGATCGTGCCCACGGGGATGGCCAGGGCGAGCGTGGTGACCGACACCAGGAACGCGATCGATGGCCAGCGCCAGCGCCCGAGGTGCACCGTGGAGGACGGCCGGCGACGCGAAGCGCTGGCATACGCGCCTGCGCGCATGCGCAGCCGGGCCTCCCCCCACGTGATGGCGAACGTCATCGCGACGAGGACCAGGGCCAGGATCGCGGCCAGCGAGCGATCGAACGTCGCCCCGTACTGCA
Source organism: uncultured Anaerolineaceae bacterium (assembly GCA_964451745.1). Lineage (GTDB taxonomy): Bacteria > Chloroflexota > Limnocylindria > Limnocylindrales > CSP1-4 > SPCO01. The sequence continues at coordinate 4,322 of CAYVJP010000133.1, forward strand.
GGTAGATCACCCGCGACAGGCTGTCGAACTGGAGCAGGGACACCGCTCCGAAGTCGGACATCGCGTAGAGCACGGCCAGCAGGGCACCCGCGGCGATGGCCGGCACGAGGACCGGCAGCGTGACCCGGCGGAACACGGTCATCCGGCGATCACCCAAGAGGCGCGCCGACTCCTCGACGGCGGGGTCCAGGCGGAGCAGCGCGGCTCGGGTCGCCAGGGTCACGTACGGGAAGGACACCAGCGTGAGGACGAGGACCGCCCCGAACAGGCCGCCGATGCTCGGCAGCCGCTCCACGCCGAGCGGGGCGACGAGGCTCTGGAGCGTGCCCCGGGGCCCGAAGAAGGCGAGGAACGCGAACCCCACCACGTACGACGGCAGGGCCAGCGGGACCGCCGTCAGGATCGTCCACATGCGTCGCGCCGGGAGGTCCGTGCGCGTCGTGAGCCAGGCGATCGGCACGCCGATGGCCACGGTGCCCGCCGCGACGCACACGCCCAGGGCGAGGGTCGCCGCGATCGCCGCGAGCGTCCGTGGGCGGGCGAGGAAGTCGATGGCGGACGACTCCACGCCGACGGCGCGGACGATGAGATAGACGAGCGGCAGGAGCGCCAGGAACGCGATGACGAGCCCCGCCGCCAGCAAGGGCCGGGGGGCCCGCCGGGCGCTGTCGGCCGCGTCCGCCCGCGCCGCCCGCGAGAACGGGCGGAGGGGAAGGCGTGGGCGAGCGACGACGGCCATCGCGCGGATGCTAGAGGACGCCGGCTTCCTGCATGATCCGGAGCGTCCCCTCGAGGTCGGCGAGGTCGGACAGGTCGATGTCCGGGCTCTCGATCTCGGCAAGCGGCGGGAGCGCCTCGTCGGCCGCCACGCCGTCGATGAGCGGGTACTCGTGCGTCTCGGTCGCGAAGTAGCCCTGGCTCTCCGGGGTCAGGAGGAAGTCGATGAAGGCCTGCGCAGCCGTGGGGTTCTTGGCAGACGACAGGATCCCGGCGCCAGCCACGTTGATGAGCGAACCCGGGTCGTCACCGGCGAGGAAGTGGTTTCGAACGGGGAACGTGTCGCCCTGCTCGGCCAGCTGGCGCATCAGGTAGTAGTGATTGACGAACCCGACCTCGACCTCGCCGGCGGCGACCGCGGCCAGGACGGCGTCGTTGCCGTCGTAGACCTTGGGCTCATTCGCCTGGATGCCGGTGAGCCAGGCCCTGGCAGCGTCGTCGCCCTTGAGCACGCGATAGGCGGTCACGAACGACTGGAGCGAGGCGTTGGTGGGCGCCCAACCGATGCGGCCCTTCCAGACCGGATCGGTGAAGGCGTCGATCGAGGTGGGGAGGTCGGCCTCCTCGAGCGTCCTCGTGTCGTAGACCACGACGCGCGCGCGGCCCGACACGCCGACCCACTGGCCGTCATCGGAGGCGAACCGCGCGTCGACCTTGGCCAGCGTCTCGGCAGGGAGGGTCGCGAGGCGGCCCTCAGCGGCGACCGCGCCCAGGGCGCCGGCGTCCTGGGCGAAGAAGACGTCGGCAGGCGATGCGTCGCCCTCCTCGAGGATCGTCGCCGCGAGGTCGGTGGTGCCCGCGTAGTTGACCTGGACGTCCAGCCCGGTCGCGGTCTCGAACCGTTCGATGAGCGGGCCGACGAGTTCTTCGCTTCGACCGGCGTAGATCGTGAGCGTGCCGGACAGGGACGGGGCGGACGTCGGCGCCACGGTGGCGGTCCCCGAGCCGCAGGCGGCAACGGCAAGGAGCGCCGTCAGGAAGAGCGTGAGCGCACGGATCGAGGAACGCACGTCGGGGAAACCTCCGGGTCGTTGTCGAGTGAACGGCCGGATGGTAGCCGGGCTGGCCCCGAGTCGTCAACCTACCCTGTGAGACTTCCTCAAGGCGCCTTGTCTTCAGCGCTCGCGCGATGCCACAGCCCGCAGGCCAGGAGCTCGCCCGCGACCGAATCCAGGACGGTTCGCGAGATCGTGTCGGTCATCGCGTCGCGTCGTGTCGGGATCGATGCCACCTCGCCACCACGCCGCCGGATGGTCGCGAGCACGTCCGCATCGGCGACGGAACCCGGGAACAGCAGTGCCCGGTGCCCCGGGAGCGCGAGGTAGACCCCGGTGTGCAGCCAGTCGCCGGTCTCCGCTGCGTGCGCCGGCAGGCGCGGCGCCTCGCGCAGCATCAGCGCTGCCTGCTCGGCAAGGCCGAGGCACGAGGCGTCAGCCAGGACATCGATGGATGGGGCGCCATCGAGCGCCTCGACCAACGGCGGCAGCCAGGTCGCCGCCGACTCGATCCGGGATCGGAGCCCGTCGACGGCCGGCCGCAGGCTCTCGGTCTCAGCGAGCCCGGTGAGCAGGGCCAGCGCGGCGACCGTGGCTCGGAACGTCCGACAGGCGATCCCCGAGGTTTCCTGGGCCGCGCGGAGCGGGATCACGACGTCGGCCATGCCCGCCAGCGGCGACGATTCCACGTTCGTCACGGCAACGACGAGGCTCCGGCCACGGTGTGCCTCGGCGACCGCGATGACCTCGGGCGTTCGACCCGACGCCGAGATCGCGACCAGGACCAGATCGTCGGCGGACCCGGCGGGTGTCGAGGTAGAGGCATGCTCGACCCAGGCGTCGCGGCCGTGCGCTCGCAGCGCCGCAGCGACCACGAGGGCGGCGTACCTCGAGCTGCCCAGGCCGGTGAAGACGAAGCGGTCCCGGCCGCGGAGGTCGGGGGCGTGCCAGCCGTCCAGCAGGCGTTCGAGCGCCGCCGGGCTGTCCGCGATGTCCTCGCCGAAGCGTGTCGGGCGGTCCGCGATCACGCGTCGCCTCCCTCGAACAGGCCGAGCATCCCCTCCGTGGGCGCCCACAGCCACGACGGGAGGTACGTCGCCGCATAGGCGAACTCATAGAGCTCCTTGTCCACCTCGAACGCCAGGAGCAGGGCCGGGTCCGCGTCGGGGACGACGCGAGCCTCGTACATCCCGGCCCGGTAGGCATCCAGGAAGCGCTCACGGGAGCGGCGCAGCCACCCGGGCAGATCGAGGCCCGGCTGATCCAGCGGTCCGCCGTTCGCCCATTCTGCCCGGCGGCCCGCGCTGCGCCCGACGTGGTCGAGCGAGCGGAGCATCGATGCGACATCCCGCAGCGGGTGCCGGTGCGCGCGCCGCTGCTCGGGTGGGCTGAGCGGCTCGCCCTCGAAATCGATGATCCGATACCCGTCGGGCGCGATGAGGACCTGACCCAGGTGCAGATCGCCATGGGCTCGGATGACCTCCGGCGTCCCGGGCATGGCCTCGAACGCGGTCAGTGCCTCGGCGATGCGTGGCG
>CAYVJP010000134.1:0-7620 GCA_964451745.1 uncultured Anaerolineaceae bacterium
ATGCGCAGCGCGTTCTCGATGTCCTCGGGATACACGTTGAACCCGTTTGGCAGCACGATCATGTCCTTGATCCGGCCGCTCAGGATCAGCCGCCCGGCATCGTCGAGGTGCCCGAGGTCCCCGGTCTTGTACCAGCCGTCCTCGGTGAAGGCCGCGGCCGTCAGATCAGGCGCATTCCAGTAGCCACCGAACACCGTCCGGCCACGGAACTGGATCTCGCCGTTCTCCGCGATCCGCATCTGGATCCCCTCCGGCACGCGCCCCACCGTGCCCAGGCCGTGGTCGTCGAACGTCGTGCACGAACCGGTCCCCGTCTCGGTCGCGCCGTAGCCCTGGAGCACGGTGACCCCGAGATCCTCCCAGCCCTGCTGGAGGGCCGGCGGCAGGAACGCCCCGGACGAGAGGAACAGTCGGAAGCCCCCACCCAATTGCTGGTGGATGCTGCGGAACAGGACCGGCCGGAAGCGCATCGGCAGCCGTCGGGCGATCGACCGCAATCGATCGAAGGCGGCCGTCCGGCCGCGCTTCTCGACTTCGCGCGTGATCGCACTCCAGAACAGATCGAGGACTTGGGGGACCACCACCATGCTGGTCACGCGGTGGTCGCGCAGCGAATCGAAGATGACCCGCGGGTTCCGGCTGCGGACGTAGAGCACGTCGGCCCCGACATCGAGGGCGTAGTAGAGCCCGACCGCCTGCTCCAGCAGGTGCGACAGCGGGAGCAGCGACACGATCCGGTGATCCATCGGGTGCACGATCCGATGGAACGACTCCACCGACGCGACCACGTTGTCGTGCGTCAGCATCACGCCCTTCGGGGTCCCGGTGGTGCCACTCGTGAACACGAGCTGGAACACGTCGGCGGGCGCGGGTCGCTCCCAGGACGCCTGGCGCGCCTCCCAGTCGGGCGGGAAGAGCGGGTCGTCGGCGGCGGGTTCCGCGCACAGCGCATCCACGGTCGTCGTGGGGAAGTGCTCCAGGCGTGCCTCGCGCGGGTCGGGCGCGTCGCGACCGCTCCCCAGGACCAGGTGCCGCGCGCCACTCGCCCGGGCGATGACGTCGACCGCATCCGCCGACATGCGCAGGTCCAAGGGGACGAACACGAGCCGCGCGTACATCGCGCCGTAGTAGGCCGCGGCAAGCTCCGGCATCGATGGCGACCAGGTCAGGATGCGATCGCCCGGCTCCAGGTCGAGCGCCCGCAGGCGCCACGCCGCGATGCGCGCCCGCCGGTCGAGCTCCCGATACGTCCAGTGCTCGGTGCCGCCGTCGTCGAGCCGGATCCCGAGGGCGTGCCGCTCCCCGTAGCGCAGGACCGCGTGATCGAGGAGGTCGAGCAGCGTGGCCGCCATAGCGACCCATGCTAGCGGACGCGCGTACGGCGATGGCGGTCCGGGGTTCGAACCGCGCCGCCACGGCGTTTGACCGGCATTCGGGGCTCGGGTAGACTCCGGCGGCTCTCGCGGCATGGCCGCTGAGCACGCGTCGAGGCCGGCTGGCCGCGAGCCCGACGTGAGCGCACGACTCCAGGCCTGGGGAGGTGAACACCGATTGGCTGAAGTCCGAGTGGGTGAGAACGAGACGTTCGAAAGCGCCCTGCGTCGCTTCAACAAGAAGATCCAGCAGAGTGGCATCCTCGCCGAGGCTCGCCGACGCGAGCATTACGAGAAGCCCTCCGTGAAGCGCAAGCGCAAGGAAGCAAAGCGCAAGAAGAACGCCCGAACGCAGGCCGGCTGAGCGAGCTGGGGCCCACGCCCCGCCGCATGACCCCTGCGACCCCGCGGGCGTTCGAGTACCGCCCGAGGTAGCCAAGCACGGTGTCCCTTCGCGATCGACTCCAGACCGATATCGCCGTCGCCATGCGCGGCGGTGATTCGCTGCGCCGCGACACGCTGCGGATGGCCACGAGCGCGGCGTACAACGTGGAGAAACGCAACCAGCACCCGCTGACCGACGACGAGTTCCTGGCCGTCCTCACGAAGGAGGTCAAGACGCGTCGCGAGTCGGTGGAGGCGTACGCGAAGGCCGGCCGCCAGGACCTCGTCGAGAAGGAGCAGGCGGAGATCGACATCCTCGCCGAATACCTGCCGCAGGCCCTCACCGAGGAGGAGATCGCCGCCCTCGTGGACGAGGGCATCGCTGCGACCGGCGCCACGTCCGCGCGTGACCTGGGCAAGGTCATGGGCTGGCTCTCACCGCGCACGCGTGGCCGCGCCGATGGCAAGGTCGTGAGCGGGCTCGTCGCGCAGGCGCTTGCGCGTGCGGACCTCGCCTCGCATGACGGGGAACCGCACTGACGGGCCCGCCCGTCGGGGAACCACGATGTTGACCCAGCGCGCCGCCGCGATCGCCCGATTCACCCGTCGTGACGCCACGCGTCTCGGGATCGCGTCCGGGATCCTCATCCTTGCGATGACGGCGATCCTGGCCGCGGATCTGCTGCCGCAGGAGACGCTGCAGGTCCAGGCCGGCGACCTTGCCCCGCGCGACATCCTCGCCCCGCGCGCGGTCGAGTTCGAGAGCGAGATCCAGACCGCGGAGGCCCGGGCCGCCGCGCGCGCCGCCGTCCCGCCGCAGTACGACTTCACCTCGGACAAGGCGATCGCCATCGCCGCCGAGCAGCAGCAGGCGTTCGAACGGCGGGTGGTCCGTGTCGACGCGGCCTTTGCGACCGGCCTCCCGCCGACCAGTCGGCAGTTGCTCCTCGAGAGCGCGATCGCCGACCTGAGCGACGCCGCCCAGACGACGCTCGAGGAACTCCTGCCGGGGCGATGGACGGCGATCCGCGAGGAAGCCGCCCGCATCCTGGATGCGACCCTTCGCATCGAGCTGCGCGATACCGATGTCGCCGAGACGCGGACGCGGCTCGCCGGGCGCATGGCCGGTGACCTCACCGAGGCCGAGCGCATGCTCGCGGCCGAGATCATCCGCCCGCTCGTGGTGCCGAACTCCTCGTTCAGCGCCCAGAACACCGAGACCGCGCGGGACGTCGCCGAGGCGGCAGTCGCACCGGTCCTCGTCGAGATCGTGCAGAACGAGATCGTGGTCGGGAATGGCGTTCGCCTGACCCCCGCCGACATCGAGAAGATCGAGGCCCTCGGCCTCGGCGAGAACGAGATCGATGTCGCCAGCTTCGCCGGCTGGTTCCTGCTGTCCGTGCTCGTGGTGGGGATGCTCCTCGCGTGGATCTGGCGGTTCCGGCCGACGTTGTGGCATCGCGACAACGTGCTGGTGCTGATCGGGCTCCTCGTCGTGGGCGCCACATTCGCCCTCAAGGTCACGGCCGACCGCTCCATCCTCCAGTTCTTCGTCCCGACGGCGGCCATCGGCATGCTGCTCGCGATCCTGCTCGATGCGTCGGTGGCGACGATGGTCATCGCGGTCGTGGCGATCATCGGCGGGGCGGTGAACGGCGGATCGCTCGAGTTCACGGCGTACACCTTCCTTGGCGGCATGGCCGGGATCGTGGCGGTGCGCAAGGGCGATCGACTGCAGGTCTTCGTGCAGGCCGCCATCGCGGTCGCCGTCGTGAATGCGATGGTCGTGACCGTCTTCTCGCTGCTCGGGGCGCGCGACATCCAAGGCGTGCTGGAGCTGTGGTTCGCCTCGGCGGCGTCCGCGATCGGCTCGTCGATCGCGGCGGTCGGGACGTTCGCGGTGCTCGGGTCCGTGTTCGGGATCCTGACCGTGTTCCAGCTCCTCGAGCTCGCGAATCCATCGCAGCCGTTGCTGCGGCGGCTGCTGGTGGAGACACCGGGGACGTACCACCACTCGCTGATGGTGGGGAACCTGGCCGAACGCGCGGCGGAGGCGATCGGCGCCGACCCGCTCATCACCCGCGTTGCAGCGTATTACCACGATGTGGGCAAGCTCGATAACCCCCTCGGCTTCATCGAGAACCAGGCCGGTGGCGAGAACATCCACGACCAGCTCGAACCCGAGGTGAGCGCGCAGGTGCTCAAGCAGCACGTCGCCGACGGCATCGATGTCGCCTATGCGGCGAAGCTGCCCAAGGCGCTCATCGCCTACATCCCGCAACACCACGGGACGGCGATCATGAGCTTCTTCTACGCCCGGGCGAAGGAACGCGCGGCCGAGCCGTTCGGCGGGCTCGGGACGGCGGAGGGCGCGAAGGCCGCCGCGGCCGTCGACGAGCGCAAGTTCCGACACGCGGGTCCCAAGCCGCAGACCCGCGAGGCTGCCCTGATCATGCTGGCGGACGGGGTGGAGGCCTCCGTCCGGTCGCTGGCGTCGCGCGACGAACCGGCGATCCGGGCGATGGTCACCCGGATCATCGACGAGCGGATCGCCGACGGGCAGTTCGATGAGTGCGACTTGACGTTGCGCGATCTGCAGCTGATCCGGACGGCATTCGTCGAGCAGCTCCTGGGCATGTATCACACGCGGATCGCGTACCCACAGAACACGGTGGTGGAGCTGGAGTCGCGACGGGTGGCGTCGGGCGGCGACGGCTCCGCGTCCTAGGCCCGCACCGCGAGCATCTCGGCGGCGGTCGCGGCGGCGTCGTGACCGCTCGCCAGCGCACCCTCGATCCAGCCGGCACCCGCGGGTGACACGTCGCTGCCGGCGAAGACGAGCCGGCCGTCCGGACCGGCCAGGGCGTCGAATGTCCCGTCCGTGATCCAGCCGGGCGGCGTCGCGAACCACGTGCCGCGGCTGAACGGATCCACGATCCAGTCGTGGCCACCGAACGCTTCGATCTGGGCCGGTGGCGCGAAGGCCCGGATGGCGGCCTCCACGGCGGTCCGGTCCGTGGCGTCGATCCGGTCCCGGCCACCGAACCCGACCACGAGCCGAGCGCCATCGGCGACGTCGCGCATGCTGACCATGGCCTGGAGCGGCGTGTCCCAGCCGAACGCGGCGAACGCCGCGGGCACGTTGCGGGCGACCGCGATGACCTTCGACGCGAGCCCGGGTTGGCCGTCGGTCGCGGCACGGGCGCGCGCCCCGGTGAGGGCGGGTTCGAAGGCAACGTCGCGCCAGGTGTTGATCGGCGTGGCGACGATCACGACCGAGGCACGGAGCGTGGCGCCGCCATCGAGCGTGACCTCCGGTCCGCTCGCGCCGTCGTCCTCGCTCTCGATCCGGCGAACGACGTGCCCCAAGCGGATGTCGAGGCCGTCGGCGAGGGCCGTGGCCAGCGATCGCGTGCCGTCGGTGAATGTGCTGCCGAGATCGGTCCAGGCGTGGTCGATGCGATATCCGGTCTCGATGACATCGAGGAGCAACGCCAGGACCGACAGCCGGGCCGGGTCGCCGCCACCCATCGATGCCGCGAAGGCGAGGAGGGCTTCGCTTGCGGCCGCCGACGGGCCGTCGCGCTCGAGCCAGTCGGTCACGGCGATATCGATGTCGGCGAGATCCGTGAGGTCGCCACCGCCGGCGGCCGCCAGGCGCGTCCGGATCGCGGCAAAGGCGCTATCGAACTCCTCGAACGCACCGCGCAGGTCGGTCTCGACGTCGGCGTCCGTGCGCAGGCGACCGTCCGTGTGCCAGGCGAAGGCGGTCGGCGCGGGGTGGGGCGCCATGCGCAGGCCGTAGCGGTCGATGGCTCGCGCGACCGCGGGTTGCGTCGCGGGGTGGACCCAGGTACCGCCCCACTCGACCATGACATCGGTGCCGGGGAGGTTCCCCGTCCAGGTGCGGCCACCGATCCGGTCGCGCGCCTCGAGGACCGTGACGCGGCGGCCGGCGTCGGCCAGGTCGCGCGCCGCCGTCAGCCCGGCCAGACCGGCGCCGATCACGATCACCTCTGCGTCCACGCTGGGCCTCCCGTGTCGCGGTACCGTTCGCTCGTGATGCGCAGTATCTACCGGCCGCCCTGGCGGATCGATGTCACGGTGCGCGAGGCGGTGCACCTGCCGGCATCGGCATCGGTGGCGGGGCTCACGCGGGCGATCGCGGCGGCCTTGGCGGAGGTCGGCGCGCCGGCGCCGGCATCGATCGGGTTGATCCTCGCCGACGATGCCGAGCTCGCCGGGCTGAATGCCACGCACATGGGGAAGTCGGGTCCGACCGACGTGTTGTCGTTCCCGTTGTTGCCGCCCGAGGCGTTCGCGGCTGGGGCGGCCGCCCCGGTCGTGCCGCGCCCGCCGGGATCGAGGCTCCATCTGGGTGACATCGTGGTGTCCGTCGAGCGGGCGCGCGAGCAGGCCGTGGCGGGGCGCGGTGGCCAGACCGGGGATGTGCGCTGGGCCCCGGCCGATGAGCTGCGGCTGCTCGTGACGCACGGGACCCTCCACATCTGTGGCCTGGATCACGCGGAGCCGGGCGAGGAAGCGGCGATGCGGGCGCTCGAGCAGCGGCTGCTGGCCCGGCCATGACGGCGTCGCGATGCCTTGGTCTGGTGGCGGTCATCGCGATCGCGTTCGGGATCGCGGGTTGCGGCGGGGCGGCGCCGGGCAGCGGCGGGCCGGGGGCATCGGCGGCGGCGCCGGTCGGGCCTGCGTTGGGCGAGATCCGCTATTCGTGTGGCGGTCCGCCTGGCTTCCTGCCCGGTCTCCTCGACGAGCCGCCGGTCGCCGAGCTCGAGAACCATCCGTCGGCGGCGGCGTTGCGCGCGTCGATCGAGGAGGTCGGGCTGGATATCGACCTCCTGCCGCTTTCCGGCTACTGGCTCGTGCACCGCGACGACGATTCCGCCCAGTACATGGCACGACGGGTGGGCGACCCACCATTCGTGTACGCCGGCTTCCAGTCGGTCGGAGGAAGCTGGTCGATCTCGGGCTGGGGAGATTGTCGACCGCGGATCGTGCTGGACGGGCTCAGCCAGACGACATGGACCCTGGACCCGGCGGCCGGTCTGCCCGGTCCCGAGGCGACCACCTTCACGGCGTTCGTCACCGAGACCGAATGCACCGGCGGCCAGGCCATGGGGGCGCGGCTGCTGCCGCCTTCGATCACCTACGGGGCCGATTCCGTGGACGTCGTGTTCGCGGCGCGACCGCTGGACCTCGGCATGGCCACGTGCCCCGGCAATCCGCCGAGTCGGGTCGTGGTGGAGCTGCGCGAACCGCTGGGGGAGCGGGTCTTGCGCGACGCTGGCCTGTTCCCGCCTGCCGATCCGGCTGCGCCGCCGGCCTGATCGGCTGGACGGCTCGTGGGGCGGCGGCGGCCCACCATGCCGCGCCGGCCGATCGGAGGCCGCTGCCATCTGCAGAACTGGTCTGCGGGAGCGAACGATTCGTGCGGTGCCGGGCTCGGGTGGCGAGGCTCGGATCGACCTCCGGAGCGTGGCCGGTGCGTCGAGCATCGCCAGGTGCAGACCAGTTCTGCAGCCGGTGGGAGACGTTCGGCGCATGCAGACCAGTGCTGCATCTGGCGAGTGGGCTGGCAGGCCGCAGCCCCGTTCCTGACAGATGCTCACCACGCGGCCACTCGTCACGTGCCAGGCTAGCCACCGCGCGAAGGCTGAGCGCGGACCGGCCCGATTCCACTCGCCGTTCCTGACATGTGGGCGTGAGCGAGACCGGCTGTCACGGATCGGCTGACCAACGCCCGCCAGGTGAGCAGATGACAGGAACGGGGTCGCGCGCCCGTGATCCCGGGAGGGTCGCTGGGAGCGGGTCGCTGGGGAGCAGGTCGCTCGGGCCGGGCCGC
>CAYVJP010000135.1:0-3532 GCA_964451745.1 uncultured Anaerolineaceae bacterium
GTTCCAGCGCGCGGCCGCCGACCCGTCACCGTCCCTTGCCCGTCCAGCAAGGCCCTGCTCCCCGAGCAAGTATCCGTGCAGGACGCACGAAACCGGGCCGTTTCGCCTCACGAATCTTGCCCCCGCGGAAGGATCATCCTGCGACCTGGCAGATCAGATCGGTTCCACCTCGATTCCCTGCCGGACCAGCAAGGACTCGAACGTCCACGTCGGCCTCGACGTTGGTACGTGCTCCCCCCGCAAGTCCTTGCTGGGGGAGCAATTGAGGGCACCTGGCCGACGCGCCTTGCCGCGGCCGCCTCGGCCACCGTGGCCCGGCCGCCTCGGCCCGGCCGCCTCGGCCACCGTGGCCCGGCCGCCTCGGCCCGGCCGCCTCGGCCACCTCGCCCGGCCGCCTCGGCCACCGCGGCCGCGTTCCATGCGTCAGCCGCGAGCGGACCCACAACGCGCCCTTGACAACCGGCACGCCGCGTGCTTATATCGCATCACGATATAGCACTGAGCGACATAGGCGGCGCACGCCAACGGAGGGCACTCGATGAGCGGAGGCATCAACGAACTGGGCCGGTTCGCGGAACCGTCGCTGTACATCCTGGTCTCGCTCAGCGCTGGTTCGAAGCACGGGTACGCGATCATGGCAGACGTCGAAGAGATCTCTGGTTCGCCGCTCGGGCCTGGCACGCTCTATGCCGCGCTCGCGCGACTCGAGCGGCGCGGCCTCATCGAGGCGTTGGATGCCGACGATCGGCGCCGACCGTACCGGTTGACCGGTCTGGGCAGGGACACGCTGCGCGCACGACTCCAGCATCTCGAGGGCTTCACCCGGACCGGATTGCAGCGCCTCGACGACGAGCGGACGTGACCGCCGTGGCTCCCGGGTCGGAGCCGCCCATCCAGGCGTTGACCGGTCCGTCGCTCCGGGTCCGCCGAGCGACGCAGGTCGCCGGACTGTCCCGGCGTGACCTGCTCCGACGGGCGCTTGGGGGCGCGCTCGCCCTGTGGGCCGTCGAGATGTCAGCGGGGACACTCGGCTTCGTCTGGTCGTCGGTTTCGGGTGCGCTGGGTCGGATCCGGATCGGGACGTACAGCCAGCTGCTCGCCATGAACGGCAACCTGCCGATCGCCGATGGCTTCCCGGCCTACGTGCCGGCGGCGCGCTCCTTCATCGTGATCGTGGACCCGACGCGCCAGGGTTGGACGCGGGGCGCCGATCCGAAGGGCGACGGCATCCTCAACGTGCGGGCGCTCTCGCAGCGCTGCCCGCATCTGGGTTGTCGGCCGAATCCGTGTCCCGAGGATTTCTGGTTCCACTGCCCGTGCCACCAGTCCCGATACGACCGTCTCGGGATCAAGGCCGATGGGGCGATCTATGGGCCGGCGTCGCGCGGCATGGACCGATTTGCGGTGGACGTGGACGAGCAGGGCGTACTGTTCGTCGATACGTCGAAGGTGGCCCTGGGTCCGCTCCCGGTCGCGCTCGGTGAACCAGGGCTCATCCCGCCGTTGGTCGAGGGTGGATGCGTCTGATGCGTCGTCGCGAGGATCGCCGGAGCCGAACCCTGGTGCGCCTGTACCCCTCGGTCTGGCGCGCCCGCTACGGCGCCGAGATGGCGGACCTCCTCGCCGAGCGGCCACCGACCTGGCGGGACTCGATCGATCTCCTGCGCGGTGCGCTCGACGCCCATCTGCACCCCCGATCGCCATCGCGCCTGCCGGCGTTCGCGGGGATCCTTGCCGGCGCCGCCTGGACCGTGGTTGCCCTCGCCGTCCTGGCCGAGCCCGTCCCGCCGGACTGGCCGGGCTTCCTGGCCTGGACCCTGGTCCCGGGCCTGATCGGAGCGGTGGCTGGACTGGTGGCCGTGATCGGGCTGGCGCTCCGGCTGGGTGACGCGCCCGGGCTGCTGGGCCGTGTGGCGCTCTGGGCGGTCGTCCTGACGCACGGCGCGTGGGCTTTCCTGCTGATCATCGCGATCCTGGGGTCGGGATATGGCGTGCCCACCGCCGTGGCCGGCACGGCAGCGGCCACCGCGACCATCGCGCTGGGTCTCGTGCTCGCCGGACGGGACGTGCATCCGTATGGCGAGGGGCTCGTCGTGGTCGGCGTCGCGCTACTGCTGCCTCCTCCGTTGGCGTGGGTGGTCGTGGCCTTCGCGTGGACGTCGCTCGGGGTCTGGCTCCTCGTCGACCGTTCGACGACCGCCGCGACATGGACGCGACCCTGACTCGGGTTTCCAAGCGTCACGGCCCCGTGACCGTCAGCCCCCTGCGGGCCCCCCGCCCAGGCCGGGCTCCGTCATCGCGGCCGGATCCAGCAGCCGGTCGAGGTCGTCCGCGGCCATCCCGCGTTCGAGCGCGAGCTCGCGGATCGTCCGCCCCGACTTGAAGGCCTCCTTGGCCAGCTTGGCCGCCTCGTCGTAGCCGATGACCGGGGCCAGCGCGGTCGCCAGCATCAGCCCCTGCTCGACGAGTGCCGGGCCACGGTCCGTGGCGGTCAGGCCGTCCACCGTGCGGCGCGAGAAGTTGGCCGCCGCGGCCGCGAGCAGCTCGATCGATTCGAGCATCGCCGCCGCCGTGACCGGCAACATCACGTTGAGTTCCAGGAACGATCCGGTCTGTCCGAAGGCCACCGTCGCGTCGTTGCCGATCACCCGCGCCACGACCATGGTCAGCGACTCGACGATGACCGGGTTCACCTTGCCGGGCATGATCGACGACCCGGGCTGGGTCTCGGGGAGGGCCAGCTCGGCCAGACCGGCGCGCGGGCCCATGCCCATCAACCGGATGTCGGACGCGATCTTCCAGAGGCCGAGAGCGATCGTCCGGATGGCGCCATGGGCCGCGATGGCCACGTCCAGCGTGGCCTGGGCGTGGAAGTGATTCGGGGCCTCGCGGACCGGCAGCGTCAGCAGTTCGGTGAGACGGGCGCATGCACGGGCCGCGTACTCGGGGTGGGCGTTGATCCCGGTCCCCACGGCCGTCCCGCCGAGGGGCACGGTGAGCAGCTCGTCGCGGGCTGCCTGCGCTCGCCGGATCGCCTCTTCCACCTGTCCCGCGTACCCGCGGAACTCCTGCCCCAGGCGGATCGGCGTCGCGTCCTGGAGATGCGTGCGTCCCGTCTTGACGACGGGCCAGAACTCGTCCGCCTTGGCGGCAAGCGTGGTCTGGAGCTCGACCAGCGCCGGGATCAGCGCCTCCTCGATCGCCATCGCGGCGCTCAGCTGGAGCGCCGTCGGGATCGTGTCGTTGGAGCTCTGGCATCGATTGACATCGTCGTTGGGATGGACCGTCCGACCGTCACCCAGGCGCTCGGTCGCGAGGTGGGCGATGACCTCGTTCATGTTCGTGTTCGTGGACGTGCCCGAACCGGTCTGGTAGATGTCGATGGGGAAGTGCTCGTCGTAGCGGCCGTCCGCGACGTCGGCGGCGGCGGCCGCGAGCGCGGGCGCGCCATCGAGATCGAGCAGCCCCAGGTGGGCGGTCGCATCGGCCGCGGCCAGTTTCGCGAGAACCCCGTCGGCGGACGTGAACGCCA
>CAYVJP010000135.1:3542-7385 GCA_964451745.1 uncultured Anaerolineaceae bacterium
GGTCGGCATTCGCATCGGCCGCGGCCAGCTTGATGAGGGCGAGCGCCCGGATGAACCGCCGCGGGAAGCGCTGCCCGGAGATCGGGAAGTTGAGGACCGCCCGCTGGGTCGAGGCGCCGTAGAGCGCGTCGGCCGGGACGGCCATCTCGCCCATCGAGTCGCGCTCGATGCGCGTCGCGCGTGTCGGGTCGGTCATGGCGTCGATTGTAGGTCCGCGGCCGGACGCTCGAATCGAAGGTGGAAGGCCCGGCGCCGGAAGCCGACCGACGCATACAGCGCCTCCGGCCCCGCCTCGGCGGCATCGGCGTAGACCTGGACGACCTGGGCACCGCGTTCGACGTAGCGGGCCAGTCCGAAGGTCAGCATCGCCCGCGCCAGCCCGCGTCGCTGGTGTGCCGGATGCGTCCCCACCGGCTCGAATTCGCCGACGCGGCCGTCCGGGTCCCACCACGCCATGGCGAAGGCGGCGAAGCTGCCATCGGGCGCTTCCACGATGAGGTCGTCCTCGAATCGATAGTGTGGGAGCGACACGAGGCGCTCGTACTTCTGGACGTTGAGGCGCGAGGTCGGGAACGCGGATCGGTGGACGTCCACGCGGGCCGGGATCTCCACGGGTCCCCGCAGCGGTCGGATGGTGTAGCCCTCGGCAAGGGGGACCGGGAGTGGCCCGCCGTCCGATGCCCTGCGCTGCCACTGCGAGAGCCGGCGCTCCGCGCGGGCGAACCCGAGCCGCTCGAACGTCGCGATGGAGGCGGGATCGTCGTCCGCGGCCCAGACCGCGAGTGGGCCGCGGGTCTCGGCGCTGACGGTCTCCATGATCTCGCGCACGACCGCCTGGTCGCGGTTGGCATCCCCGGTCCAGACGTGCCACTCCAGCTCGCCGTCGTCATGCCACGTCCAGCCAGCGACCGTTGGGCCGTCGTACCAGAGGCGAAGGTTCGCCTCGAGCGGGTCCGGCCACGACGAGGCGTGCCACCACTCGATGGCGGCAGGCGTGGCGACGCACGCCGGCGAGCCCGAGCGCCAGGCCCGCGACATCGATTCGCCGGCGAGCACGAGGTCGTCCGGGGTCGTGGCGGGCCGGTGGGTCAGCACGCCCCGGAGGATACGCCTCGGGCGTGGCCGCGACGTCAGGTCAGGGGGTGGTCGCGTCCACGGTGGTGATCACGGAGCCGTCGTCGAGCGTGATGGTCGATGACCCGTCGGCCCCGACGACGATCGACACGACCGTCCGTCCCGGGTGGGTGAGGGCCGCGTCGGCCTCGAGTCGCGTCGCCAGCGCCGCGCACTCGTCCTTCGGGAGCGCGCGGCAATCGACCGCGGGCCTCGGCAACGGCGGGACGGGGCCACCGTTGGGGTCGAGCGGGTTCGCTGGCTGTGGCGCGATGGCACCGCTGGCTCGCGTCGCCAACTGGACGCCGCGCATGACCAGCCGTCCGGGGCCGGTGTCGGGACCGGAACGGTCGGGAAGCGTGATGTCGATGTCACCGGTGAACGCCGCACCCAGCGGGGCACCCGCGATCTCCACCCCTCTCAGCTCCAGCCAATCGCCCTGGACCTGGCCGTCATAGATGCGCGCCTCGTGGACGCGCCATCCCGTGTCGTCGGCAGAGAAGTACAGGTTGATCCGCATCTCGATGGCCCCCGCCATCCATGTCACTTCGAGGGTCCACTTCCGCGCATCCCCGGGATCGGAGGACACCGCGAGCTGACGCTCGTCGGGCGGGACGACGATCCGGCCACCGGCCACCTGGAGCCATACGTCCTCGGCCGACAGGTCCACGACATCGGTCGTCCAGTGGACGGGACGCCCGACCTGCTCGATCGCGCCCCCACGGTCGCCGGGCAGCGCCCCGACCCCGGCTGCCACGCCACCGACCACGGCGATGACGAGGAGCGCCGCGGCGGCGAGCAGGACCGGTCGCGATCCACCGCGGCCACGACCCCGATGCTCGGCCACGATGGCGATGTCGGCGCGGACCTTGATGGGCACCGGACCCAGGTCCAGGTCGCGCATCGCTGCCGCATCGGACGCCAGACCGCTCGAGAACGCGCGGCAGGCGGCACACGTGCGAAGGTGGTCCTCGAGGTTCGCGCGCTCCTCCGCGTCGAGGTCGAAATCGAGCGCGGTCACCGTCGAGCGGCACGCCGTGCCGTGGTCGATCATCGGAGTCCCTCCCGCGCGCCGAGTCGCTCGCGGAGCGACGTTCGGGCGCGCCACATCAGCGAGCGTGTCGCCAGCTCCGAGCGCCCGAGCGCTTCGGCGACCTCGCGACCGGTGAATCCGTGGGCGGCCAGCATCAGGGCCACGCGCGCGTCGGCCGGTAACGACGCGAGGGCATCGAGCAACTCGCGCTGCGACTCCGCGCCGAGGATCCGGGCATCCGCCGGCTCGGCCGTGCCGCGGTCCAGGAGCCGGCCGGCGAACCGCTGGAAGACCTGCCGCCGACGCCCGTGATCCACCACGAGATTCGCGGCGACGCGATGGAGCCAGGCCCGCGGCTGTTCCGGGGTCCTGCCACTCCGCACCGCCTCGACGAGCCGGACGAAGGTCTCGGACACGACGTCCTCGGCGACCTGTGGATCGCGCTCGATGGCCCGGGCGAAGGTGGCGATCTCCCGGTGGTGCGCGTCGTACAGCGCGAGGACCGCCCGACGGACCGCTTCGTCGCGTTCGTCGGATGTCGCCACCCGCTGGACCACGGGCATCGGTCGCACCTCCAGGAGTTCGAGTTCCGGCTCGGTCATGCGGGTCGGACGGGTTCGCGGCCAGGTTGTTGCGGTCGTAGCATCGTCGCCTGATGCCGACGATCGACGCGAACGGGCTGCGCATCGGATACGACGTGGCCGGGGCCGGACCGCCGCTCATCCTGCTCCACGGAGCCACGTCCGTCGCCTCGCGCGACTTCCGCGGCCAGCTGCCCAGCCTGCGCAAGGCATTCCGCTGCTACACGCCGGATGCGCGGGGGCATGGGCGGACCCGTTGGGACGTGGCGACGGGCGGGTTCGAGGCGGGCTGGCTCGTGGACGACGTCATCGCGTTCGCCGACGCGCTGGGCCTCGCGACGTTCCACCTGCTCGGGTTCTCGCTCGGGGCGATGGCGGCGCTGGGCGTCGCGGTCAGCGACCCCGGGCGGCTGCGGACGCTCGTGGTCGTCGGCATCTCGACGGAACGCGATCCGCGGGCCAGCGTGGCGCGCCGCCTGATGGATCCGATCCGGATCGATCGGGACGATCCGACGTGGGCGGCCGACCTCGCCCAGCGGCACGACCCCGTGCAGGGCGCCGGCGCGTGGCGCCGATTGCTGCCGGCGATCGCCGCCGATGTCGCCGTGCAGCCGTTGCTCACGCCGCGGCAGGTCCGGACGATCGACCCCCCGACGCTGGTCGCGGTGGGTGATCGGGATCCGTTCGTGCCGGTGGATCATGCATGGCGGCTATCCCGATCCGTGCTGGATGGCCGGTTGCTCGTCCTCCCCGGGGCCGGGCACGAAGCGTTCGCCGAGCAACCGATCGTCGCGACCGAGGCGCTTGGATCCTTCTATCGGTCCACGGCCGAGGTGGCGCGTCGGCGGGCCGCGGCCGACGCGCGCGAGATGCACCCGTGACGGCGTTGCTCGCGCCCTCCGGCACAGCCACTTGGGCTCCCGAGGGCCTCGTGCGATAATCCGCGGGCGCGATGGGGCCTGGCCGACTCGAACGGGCGACGACCCCGGGGCCAGATCCAGCCGGCGAACCAGCGCGCGAGCCACCTGAGGAACCAGAGCCCACATGACCGTCGAGACCTCCACCTGGGCGACCAAGAAGGGCCTCGCCCAGATGCTCAAGGGCGGCGTCATCATG
>CAYVJP010000136.1:0-7349 GCA_964451745.1 uncultured Anaerolineaceae bacterium
CCCCATGACCTGGGGCATCCCGTCGCTGTAGAAGTCGACCACGTCAACGGTGAACGCCGCTCGTCCCGTGACCAGGGCCTCCACGCCGTCCAGCCCGCCGAAGACCTCGGGCACGACCGTACCGCGGATCTCGCGAACGATGTCCGCGTTGCGCAGGTCGTTCTGGCCACCGGCCATGACCACCGACACGAGGGCGGCCGACCCGTCGGTGTTCGGCTGCGTCTCGGCCGGTCCGGTCAGGCCGTTGATCGCCAGGAGCCGCTCGATCAGCGTCTCGATGGCCGCCGTGGTCGCGGGAGCATCGGCGCCCGTGATGACGACCTGGAGGGCCAGCGTGGACCCTTCGGGCCACTTCTCGTCGAGCAGGTGCACGCCCCGGACCGCATCGATCGAGTCGGGGAACGAGGCGAAGTCCGATTGGCCGAGGTGGAGCCGGAGGGCCGGCGCGGCGAGGACGAGCAAGAGCCCACCGGCCGCCACGAACCAGAGCACCGGACGACGCATGACGGCGCGCACGACGACCGCCCACATGCCGTGGCCCTCCGGCCGCGGCCGACCCAGGAACGGCACGCGGAACCGGTCGACGCCGTCGCCGAGGATGGCCAGGACCGCCGGCAGGAACGTGAGCGAGCCGATGACCGCGATGAGCACGACCGCGATCGTCCCGATCGCCATCGACTGGAACAGCACGTCGTCGAGCAGGAAGAGGCCGGCGATCGAGAACATGACCGCGAGGCCCGAGAAGAACACCGCCCGCCCGGCAGTCGCCGAGGCGACCCGGATGGCGTCGTGCTTGAGTCGCCCGTGGCGCCGCTCCGTCCGGTAGCGGGTGATCATGAACAGCGAGTAGTCGACGGCCACTGCGAGCCCGATGAGCACGATGAGCTGGCTGGCATATGGGCTGACCGGATCCACGGTCTGGCTGTAGATGCCGAGCACCCCGAACGCCGCGAGCAGCGCGGTCACCGCGAGGACGAGCGGGACGATCGCCGCGATGGCGGCCCCGAACGCGACGAGCAGGATGAGGAACGTGATCGGGATCGTCAGCCGGAGCGAGGCGTCGAGGCCGCCGTTGACCAGCTCCTGGATGTCCTCGTTGGCGAGCGACCCATCGAGCGAGTGGATGCGCAGGGCGGGATGGGCGGCGCGCGCCTCGTCGAGGAAGCCGCGCAACGAGGTAAGTCGGGCATCGAGATCCTCCCCGTCGCCGGGCACGGCCGCGGTGATGCGGACGGTCGTCCGGTCCGGCGAGACGAGCCCGGCTTCCGGCGGCGCAAGGCGCGGATCGATGATCTCGTCGAACGTCGGCGCCGGGGCGCCATCGATGTCGGTCGTGTGGGCGGCCATCGCCGCGAGGACGTCGTCGAGTTCCGCCGAGAAGGCCGCGTCGTCGAGCGTCCGGACCGGATCGCCGACGACGATCAGCGTCCGGTGGGCCGTGTCCTGCTGGCCGGCTTCGCCGAACAGGTCGTACGCGCGGGCCGCTTCGAACGTCGACTGCTCCTCGCCGTCGTCATCGACCGCGTCGGCGGTCAGCGTCCCACCCATCGCGATGCTGGCGACGAACAGGCCGATGGTCAGGACGAGCCACAGGCCGGCGACCGGCCAGCGATGCCGTGCGCTCCAGGCCGCGACCCGAACGGTCCACGGCTGACCCCCTCCAGCCACCCTCGCTCAGACCCGCTCGAACGCCATCGCGACCGAACCACCCCCGCCGAGGCAGAGGGTCGCGAGGCCGTAGCGGCCCTCGCAGCGCCGCAGCTCGTGCAGCAGCGTCGCGACGATGCGCGCGCCGGTGGCACCGATCGGATGGCCGAGCGCGATCGCTCCGCCGTTGACGTTGACCTTGTCCCAGTCGAAGCCGAGCGCGCGGCCGTCGGCGAGGGTCTGGGCGGCGAACGCCTCGTTGATCTCGATGAGGTCGAACGCCTCGATCGGCAGCTCGATGCGGTCGAGCAGGCGGCGGACGCCCTCGACCGGTGCCAGGAAGAGCCACTTGGGCGCGACCTCGGCCTGGGCATAGCCGACGATCCGGGCCAGCGGCTGGAGCCCGAGTCGCTCGACCGTGCGCTCGCTCGCCACGACCGTGGCCGCCGCACCGTCCGTGATGCCGGGGGCGTTGCCGGCCGTGACCGTCCCGGCCGTCGCATCGCCGCGGTCCTCGCCGTCGGGGAGGGCGAACACGGGCTTGAGCTTCGCGAGCGCTTCGGCGGTCGAGTCGCGGCGCGGACCCTCATCCTCGGTGACGGTGGTTTCGCGGCCTCGAGCGTCGCGGACGGTGACCGGCGCGATCTCGGCATCGAATCGCCCGGCGTCGATCGCGGCGATCGCCTTCTGGTGGCTGGCGAGCGCGAACGCGTCCTGGTCCTCGCGGCTCACGTGATCGCTGATCGCCACGCGCTCGGCGTGGGTGCCCATGTGGCAATCTTCGATCGCGCACCACAGGCCGTCGGCGACGGTCGAATCGATGAGTTGGGCGTTGCCCAGGCGGAGGCCGAACCGCGCGCCCGGCAGGAGGTAGGGCGCGCCGTTCATCGATTCCATCCCGCCGGCGATCACGAGATCGGCATCACCGGCGCGGATCTCCGACGCCGCGAGCATGATGGCCTTGAGCCCCGACCCGCAGACCCGGTTGATGGTGGTGGCGCTGGTGCTGTCGGGGAGCCCGGCCTTGAGCGCGGCCTGCCGTGCGGGGGCTTGGCCCGCGCCGGCCTGGAGCACCTGGCCCATGAGCACGTCATCGACCGTCGTCGTCGCCGGGTCCAGGCCCGCCCGCTCCACCGCGGCCCGGATGGCGATCCCGCCGAGCTCCGTGGCCGGGACCGTGCTCAGCGCTCCGCCGAACTTGCCGATCGGCGTGCGCGCCGCGCTGACGATGAAGGTCTGGCCGTTGGGGGACTGCTGCATGGCGCTGAGTCTACCGCCGGTCGACGGCGGTCAGCCGCGGGTCACGCCCGCGCGCTTGAGCGTTTCGGCCGCCACGATCTCGCGATGGATCTGGTTGGTGCCCTCGTAGATCTGGGCGCCCTTCGCGTCGCGCATCAGGCGTTCGATCCCGGTCTCGCGCGAGTACCCCGTCGCCCCGAACAGCTGCACCGCGTCAGTGGCGACGCGCATCGCCGTGTCCGACGACGTCCACTAGGCCAGCGACGATGCCTCGGCGATCGACTCGCCGCGGTCCTTGGCGGCCGCAGCCTCCCTCGTGAGCGCCCGTGCCGCGGCCACGTCGCGTGCCATCTCCGCGAGGAGGAACCGCAGGCCCTGTTGCTCGGCCAGTGGCCCACCGAACGCCGTCCGCTCCCCAAGGTAGCGGGCCGCCGCCTCGAGCCCCGCCCGGGCGAGACCGACGCACGCGGCCGCGATCGAGATCCGCCCCTCGCCCAGGGCGGACAACGCGATCTTGTACCCCTCCCCCTCCCCGCCGAGCCGGTTCGCCGTGGGGACCTCGCAGTCCTCGAAGATGAGTTCCGCGGCCGGGCACGCCCGGATCCCCATCTTTCGTTCGTGCGCCCCGAACCGGAACCCGGGCATCCCCTCCTCGACGAGGAAGGCCGTGATGCCCCGCGCGCCCGCCTCGGGGTCCAGCGTCGCGAAGACCAGATAGCGCTCCGCCTCCGGAGCGTTGGAGATCCAGATCTTCGTCCCGGTCAGCCGGTACGAGCCGCCACCATCGTCCCGGACGGCGCGAGTCCGGATCGCGCTCGCATCGGATCCGGCGTGCGGCTCGGTCAGGGCAAACGCCCCGAGTGCCTCCCCGGACAGCATCGCGGGCAACCACCGCGCGCGCTGCTCGTCGGTGCCCCAGGTCACGACGGGGTATTGCGAGAGGATGTGGACCGAGAGCGACACGGCCATGGACATGTCCGCGGCCCCCAGCTCCTCCATCACGAGCGTCCAGCCCAGGTACGAGAAACCCGCCCCGCCGACCGCCTCCGGGAACGGCGCGGCGGTCAGTCCCAGCGCCCCCATGGCCGTGAACAGCGACCGCTCGTAGCGTTCCGCCTCGTCGCGCTCGATCGCCCCCGGGGCGACCTCGCGCTCGGCGAACTCGCGCGCGGTCGCCTGGAGCAGGCGCTCCTCATCGGTCAGTGGCCAGGTCACGGTCGCTAGGATAGTCGCGTGCGAGACCCCCACGCGCCCGCCGACCCCGCGCCCGAGCCCTCACCGCTCGACACGGTCCCGGGTCTCGCCGATCTCGCCCGCGCGATGGCCGATGCGGTAGCCGTCACGGACCTTCATCGACGCGTCGTGATCTGGAACGATGCCTCGGCCGACCTGTACGGGATCCCGGCCGAACTCGCGATCGGGCGCCCGGTGGATGAGCTCTTCGACTCCACGATCATCGGCGCCGCGGTCAATGCCGCCGGGGCGCGGATCGTCGCCCTCGACTCGGGGAGCTGGCGGGGCAGGACCTCGGACCGACCCCTCGTCGGTGCTTCGGTCGGTGTGGAGCGGGTCATCGATGTCGTCCTGAGCCGCCTGGACGACGCGCAGGGGCGTCCGGCCGGCGTCCTGAGCGTGAAGCGCGATATCACCGCCAGCGACCGCTTGGAGCGCGACCTCGCGGCGCTCGGTTCGCTCGTATCCGCGACGGGCGAGGCGCGATCGCGCGGCACGCTCGCGGCGCGCGCTCTCCAGATCGCCATGGCCAGCATCGGTGCACCGCAGGGCGTGATCGCGGTCACGTCCGGCGTCTCCGGGCGGGTCCTCGCGGTCCGCGATATGCCCCCGGCGGCCCAGCGCCTGGTCACCGAGATCGACTGGACCGAATCGCCGGCGATCCGCGCGATCACCCCGGTCGGACGCGTGGTCAAAGGTCGCGTGGTCAACCTGCCGCTGACCCCCTCGATGCGCCGTGCGCTCCTCGATGGCGGGACGCGGGCCCTGCTGATCGTGGGGCTGCATCGCGAGGAGGAACTGCTCGGGATCCTGGCGCTCGGGTGGCAGATCGACGACCCGCCAATCCCCACCGACGCCGCCATCCTGCTCGTGGCCACCCAGATCGCGGCCGGTCTCGAGAACGCTCGCCTCGTCGAGGAGATCGTGCGCAGGGCCGAGAACGAGCGTGCCGTCGTCGCCAGTCTGCGGGCCCTGGACGAACTCACCCGGGTCGGTGGCCACGTCACCACCGTCGACGAACTGGCCGAACGCTCGGGTCGCCTCATCAATACGGCGCTTGGAGCCGTGGGTACGGCGTATGGCCTGCTGTCGCCCGATGGGGACAGCTACAGCACCCAGAGCCTCGTCGATGTCCGTCCGCCGATCGAGGACTGGCTCCGCGAGCAACGACCGGACGCCCGATCGGCATTCCGGCGTTGGCGGGCGGGCGAGGGCGCGTTCCTGGAGGCATTCGAGCCGGGCGTGGTGCCGATGCCGTTCGTCGAGATGGCCAAGGCGGCGGGCGTGACCGCCTACGCGGCCATCCCGATCCGTGTCGACGACGTCGTGGTGGGCGGGATCGCCGCGTATTTCGACCGGCCGCCAGCCGACCTGCAGATCGACCGCGGGGCGCTGGACCGGGTCGCGACCGTCGCGTCGATCTCGCTCGCGAACTTCCGCCTGCGCGAGCGGCTCCTCGGGTCCGAGCGCCGCTATCGGACCCTCTTCGAGGAGTCGCCCGACGCCCTCGTCGTGACCCTCCTGTCGGGGACCGTCGTGGACGCCAACGAAGCGGCCCAGCGGATGTTCCGGGCGAAACGCGAGTGGCTACTGGGCCGACAACCCTCCGAGCTCGCCCACTTCGACGAGGACGACGCGGCGATGCAGGAGCGCGTCGCGGCGCTCCCGGTGGGTGCCTCCCTGTCGGGCCGGGCGGTGGGTGTGCGCAGCGACGGCGAGCGATTCCCCGAGGATGTCGAGGTGGCCCGCGTGGAACTCGACGGCGAACCTCGGCTGCTCGTCCGGCTGCGCGACCTGACAGAGCAGGAGCGTCTGCAGGCGGAACTGATCCAGGCCCAGAAGATGGAGGCGACCGGGCAGCTGGTCTCGGGCGTGGCCCACGAGCTCAACAATCCGCTCGCCGCGATCCTCGGATTCAGCCAGCTCATCCGCCGCGATCCGAACCTGCCCGAGGACCTGCGCCATAACGCGGACCTCCTCGTCGAGGAGGCCACGCGGACCCGGCGGATCGTGCAGAACCTGCTGGACTTCGCCCGGCAACGGCCGCCCGAGCGGCACCCGACCTCGATCCGCGCCCTCATCGATAGCGTGCTCGCGCTCCAGTCCTACAGCCTGGGCCACGGGCGCATCGAAGTCGAGCTCGACGTGCCCGACGATCTGCCCCTCGTGGAGCTCGACCGCGGGCAGCTCCAGCAGGTGCTGGTGAACCTGACGCACAACGCGGTCTACGCCATCCGCCAGTCGGGCGGGGGGCGGATCCGCATCTCGGGCGCGGTCGAGGGCGGCCCCACCGACCGTCGCGTCCGCATCACCGTCATGGATGACGGATCGGGTGTGGCGCCCGAGCACGTCGGACGACTCTTCGAGGCCTTCTTCACGACGAAGCCCCCTGCGGATGGGACGGGTCTGGGGCTGCCGGTGTCGTACGGGATCGTGCGCTCGCACGGCGGCGAGCTCCGGTATGCGCCGGCGAGCTGGGGCCGGGGCGCCGCCTTCACGTTCGATCTCCCGGTCCGGGGAGTGGCGGTGGACCCGACCGCACCCCTGCCAGGGAGTGCCGGCAGTCCTGCCGTGGCGGGTGCCGAGCAGACGGCGGAGCTCCCGGCCGCCACCCGATCACCCGCACCGCGGGTCCTCGTCCTCGACGACGAGCCCTCGATCCGCGTGTTCCTGGAGCAGGCGCTGCGATCGCTCGGGTTCGAACCGGTGGTCACCGCCACCGGCGAGGAGGCGATCGAGCGTGCCGCGGGCGGCGATTTCGCGGCCCTGATCTGCGACCACCAGATGGCCGGCCTGTCCGGCATCGACGTGCATGCAGCCCTCACGCGTTCGCGCCCGGACCTGGCGACCCGCTACGTGTTGATGAGCGGCGACGTCCTCAATCCGGAGATCGAGGCGTTCGCGTCGGCCAATCGAGTCGGGCTCCTGGCCAAGCCGTTCGACCTCGAGACGCTGGACCGTGTCATCCGCGACGCGATGGCCGGCGCCGACTCCGCCGACCGCGCTCAGCCGCGCGGGTAGGTGTAGAACCCGCGACCCGTCTTCTGGCCCAGGTGTCCCGCCGACACCAGGTCCTCGAGGACCCGCGGTGGGCGTAGGTGTTCGAGGCGCAGGCCATCCTCGAGGACGCGCATGATCCCGAGGCAGACGTCCAGGCCGATGAAGTCGGCCAGTTCCAGCGGCCCCATCGGATGGTTCAGACCGACCCGCGCGCCGGCATCGATGTCCTC
>CAYVJP010000137.1:0-7338 GCA_964451745.1 uncultured Anaerolineaceae bacterium
CGCGCCTGGCGAGCGAGGGCGACGCGACGCCAATCGTCTGGATCGCGCGCGCGGCGCGCTACGGCGAGAAGCTGGCGACGCCCGACACCTCGATCGCCGACCTGATCGGCGAGGTCGACCCGATCAAGGTCGCCGAGGGCCGCTACCTCTCGGACGAGCTGACCCTGCACTACGGCCTCATCCCGCGCGCCAACCGGGGCATCGTCGCGATCAACGAACTCCCTGACCTCGCGGAGCGGATCCAGGTGGGGCTGCTCAACGTGCTCGAGGAGCGGGACGTCCAGATCCGCGGGTTCACCGTGCGTCTGCCGCTGGATCTCTACGTCGTCGCGTCGGCGAACCCGGAGGACTACACGTCGCGCGGCCGGATCATCACGCCGCTCAAGGACCGCCTCGGGTCGCAGGTCCGTACCCATTACCCGCGGTCGCTGGAGCACGAGACCGAGATCGTCCGCCAGGAGAAGGTCCGTTTCCCCGCCGACGACGACGGCCCGACCGTGGTCGTCCCGGCGTTCATGGAAGAGATCGTGGCGGAACTCACACACCTGGCCCGCCGCTCCCCGGAGATCAGCCAGCGTTCCGGGGTGTCGGTCCGCGTGTCCGTCGCGAACACCGAGGTCCTCGAGGCGGCCGCGCTGAAGCGGGCCGTGCGCCTCGGTGAGCCGCTCGGGGCGCCGCGGATCTCGGACCTCGGTGCGGTCGTCGCGTCCACGGTCGGCAAGGTGGAGCTCGAATCGGTCGGCGACGAGGCGCCCGAGGAACGGATCGTGGAGCGGCTCATCACCAAGGCGGTCTACGCGACGTTCTCACGCCGCGTCGCCACGGATGACCTGGAGGGCGTCATCGAGGCCTTCGACGACGGGTTCACGGTCGAGATCGGCGATCGGACGCCGTCGCGCGAGTACGTTGCCTGGTCGCGCGAGGTCCCGGGGCTGTCGGACGCGGTCCGCCGCCTGGGGGCGTTCGACGTCACCGATGGAGCCGAGGAGCCGGCCGTCGTGGCCTCGGCCGTGGAGTTCCTCCTCGAAGGCCTGCATCTCGCCCGCCGGCTCAACAAGGAGCGGGTGGCTGGGACGTCGATCTACCACCGGTGAGCGTCGCCCGGTTCTCGCGATGGGACGGGACCCAGCGACTCCCTGACCTCGACGCGGACGAGATCCTGGCCGAGCTCGCCGAGGACGTCATGGCCGAGGGCGATATCGCCGAGGCCCTCCGCCGACTCCTCGAGCGGGGCTGGCGCAGCGACGACCCGACCCGCCCGGACCTCGCCGGCCTCCAGGACCTGATGGACCGGCTCATGCGGCGTCGACAGGAGCTCCGCGAGCGCTATCAGCTCGGCGATGTGCTCGGCGACGTCCGGCGCGAGCTTGAGGAGATCGTGGCCGAGGAACGCGCGGGCCTCCAGCGCCGGTTGGACAGCTCCGCGAACGACGAGGCCGACCCTGAGCTGCAGCGCATGCTCCGGGACCTGACCGCACGCCGTCTGGACCAGCTCGACGGACTCTCGCCGGACGTGGGGGAGAAGATCGGCGCGCTGCGCGAGTACGACTTCATGGAACCCGGCGCCCGCGAGCGCTTCGATGCCCTCGTCGAGCGGCTCGGGCAACAGGTCCTCGAGCAGTTCGTGCAGGGGATGGGCGAGGCGATCCGGTCGATGTCGCCCGAGGACCTCGCCGCGAACCGGGACATGGTCCGCGACCTCAACGCGCTGATCCGCGAACGGATCGGTGGCGGCGAGCCGGACGTGCGCGAGTTCCTGGCGAAGCACGGCCGGTTCTTCCCCGGGGCCACCTCGTTCGACGACATCATCGAGCAGCTGGCCCAGCGGATGGCCGAGATGCAATCGTTGATGCGCTCGCTCTCGCCGGAACAGCGCGCCGAGCTCGAATCGATGATAAAGGCGCTCCTGCACGACGACCGTCTCGCCGTGGACCTCGCCGAGCTGGCCAGCAACCTGGACCTGCTGCTCCCAGGCGGGCTCGGTGATCGCGTCCGCTTCAGCGGCGAGGAATCGCTCTCGCTCGATGGCGCGCTGGCGCAGATCGCGCGGCTGCAGGCGATGGAGCGCCTCGAAGACGCCCTGGCCGATGTCACCGGCCCTGCGGACCTCGCGGCCATCGACCGCGACGAGGTGCGCGACCTGCTGGGCGACGCGAGCGTCCGCGACCTCGAGGCGCTGGATGGACTGGCCCGCCGGCTCGAGGAGGCCGGTTATCTGACTCGCGATGGCGAGCGTCTGGAGCTGACACCGCGCGGCAGCCGGATGATCGGTCAACGCGTGCTCGACGACCTGTTCGCGCGGCTGCAGCGTGACGCGTTCGGCGGGCATCGCATCGCACGATCTGGCCGGGGAGGGGAGCGCGACGAATCGACCAAGCCGTACGAGTTCGGCGACCCGTTCCACCTCGACCTGCGCGGGACGCTGTCGAACGCGCTCATGCGCGAGCGAGGCGTGCCGGTCCGCCTGCACCCCGACGACTTCGAGGTCTATCGGACCGAGATGCTCACGCGGACCTCGACCGTGCTGCTCGTGGACATGAGCCGCTCGATGCTCCTGCGTGGCTGCTTCCTGGCGGCCAAGAAGGTGGCCGTCGCCCTGGACACCCTGATCCGGACGCAATACCCACGCGACGACCTGTCCGTGATCGGGTTCTCGTACTACGCCCGCGAGATCCGCCCCGGCGCCCTGGCCGAGCTGACCTGGCATGGCTACGAGTACGGCACGAACCTCCAGCACGGGCTGCTCCTCGCGCGCCGGATCCTCGCTCGCCAGGCCGGCGCGAACAAGGAGATCGTGGTCATCACCGATGGGGAGCCGACCGCCCATTTCGAGGGCGGCCAGGTCGAGTTCAGCTACCCGCCGACGCGCCGGACGATCAGCGAGACCATGCGCGAGGTCCAGCGCTGTACCCGGGAAGGGATCACCATCAACACGTTCATGCTGGAGCGCTCACCGGCCCTCGCGGCGTTCGTCGCGCAGATGACGAAACTCAACCGTGGCCGGGCGTTCTACGCGACGCCGGAGCGGCTCGGCGAGTACGTCCTGGTGGATTTCGTCGGCCGCCGCACGAAGCACGTCTCCTAGCCGCTTCCGGCAGGACCCCCGAGGCGCCTGCGCCGAGGGACGCTCAGCGGCCGTACCATGGACGGGCGAACCCGACCTTGACCCAGGAGATCCCTCCGATGCCGCACGTTGCCACCTCCCCAGCCGACCTGCTCGAGACCATCAGACCGGCCGCCCATCTGGACGGCGACCTGCTGGTCATCGATGACGAGACCGCCTTCCGCAGCACGGCCATCCGCGACCTGGCGTGGACCGCCGCGTTCTCGACCGACGAGGCGACGACCGCCGCGGCGCAGTGGCTCGTCTGGGAGGCGAGCCAGGCCTTGGGCGCTCCCTCGGCAAGCATCCAGGAGCTGTACAGCGCCCGGGCCCGCGGCGAGGTGAGTGGGTTCACCGTCCCGGCCATCAACATCCGCGCCCAGACCTTCGACATGGCGCGGACCGTGTTCGAGACGGCGGCCAGCGCGGACGTGGGGGCGGTGATCCTGGAGCTCGCGCGGAGCGAGCAGACCTACACGTTCCAGCGGCCGATCGACTACGCCACGGGCGTCCTTGCCGGTGCGATCGCGGCCGGGTGGCGCTCGCCGGTCTTCATCCAGGGCGACCACTACCAGTTCAACGCCAAGAAGTACGCCGCCGACCCCGAGGCGATGACCGAGGAGATCCGTCGGGCGTGCCGGCTGGCGATCGACGCCGGGTATCGCAACATCGACATCGATAGCTCCACCCTGGTGGACCTGTCCAAGCCGACCGTGGACGAGCAGCAGCGCGAGAACTACACGCGCGCGGCCGAGCTGACCGCGCTCATCCGGACGCTCGAGTCCGATGGCGTGACGATCAGTGTCGGTGGCGAGATCGGTGAAGTGGGGACGCAGAACTCGACCGTGGCCGAGCTCCGTGCCTACCTCGAGGGCTATCGGCGCGAACTGGAGGCCCGCGCACCCGGCGCCGTCGGTATCTCGAAGGTGAGCGTCCAGACGGGCACGAGCCACGGCGGCGTCCCGTTGCCCGGCGGCGGCGTGGCCGAGGTCAAGCTCGATTTCGAGGTTCTCCGCGAGCTGGGCGTCGTGGCGCGCGAGTACGGTCTCGCGGGTGCGGTCCAGCACGGCGCGTCCACCCTGCCCGACGAGTTGTTCCACCGCTTCCCGGCGGTCGAGACCGCCGAGATCCACCTCGCGACCGGGTTCCAGAACGCCCTCTACGAGCACCCCGCGTTCCCCGACGAGCTGCATCGCGACATCGAGGCCTGGTGCTTCGCGAACGCGATCGACGAGCGCAAGGCCGATCAGACGGACCAGCAGTTCGTCTACACGACCCGCAAGAAGGCGATCGGGCCGTTCAAGCGGCAGCTCTGGGAGCTCGAGACCAAGGACGAGATCCTCGCGGCCCAGCGTCGCAAGATCTCGTTCCTGTTCACCGTGCTGGGCGTCAATGGGTCGCGCGACATGATCGCGGCGTATATCCGGCCCGCGGAGGTCCATCGGCCGCTGCCGGACGCCCTCCGCGCCTTCGTCGCGGCGGGCTAATCCGGCGCTGCGGAACCGCCATTGACGGGCGGGACCGCGGTGCTATCCTCCCGCGCAGGTCGACCGGTCGGAGGGAGATCGTCGGCTGTCCCCAGGCGTCCTCGCGTTCACTCCCCAGAGGTCAGTCTCGCGCCCGCGTTGGCGCGGCGGTAGGAGGAGGCGTTCGTGTCGGGTCCGTCCACGTCCCAGGAAGACGTCGCCGCGCGCGACGACGCGCACCTGCGGTCACTCGTGATCAAACCCGAGCTCCAAAGGTCGCTCGGGTTCCTTTCGAACTTCGCGGTCGCGTTCAGCTACATCAGCGTCGCGACCGGCACGTTCACCCTCATCGCCCTCGGGTTGGGGGTGGGAGGGCCGGCCTTCTTCTGGTCCTGGCCGCTGGTCATCCTTGGCCAGACATTCGTCGCCTTGAACTTCGCGGAACTCTCGAGCCACTTCCCGGTCGCCGGGTCCATCTATCAGTGGTCGAAGCGGCTCTCCAACAAGACCCTCGGCTGGTTCACCGGCTGGTTCTATTTCTGGGCTGGCGTGGTGACCGTGACCGCGGTCGCCGGGACCGTCCCGCTCGTCATGTCGAGCATCTTCGGGTTCGCCCTGACCGACCCAAGTCCCATCCCGGCCGTCAACAATCTCGTGTTCTGGGCCGGGATCACGCTCATCTCGACCACGCTGATCAACGCGTTCGGCGTCCGGCTCCTCTCGATCATCAACAACATCGGCGTGGGCGCCGAGATCCTCGCGATGCTGGTCCTGGGCCTGATCATGCTGATCTTCTTCCGGGTCCAGGACATCTCGATCCTGACCCAGACCGCCGGGATCGAGACCCCGGAGACCGGTGGCTACTTGCCGGTCTTCCTGATCGCCTTGTTCATGTGCCTGGTCGTCGTCTACGGGTTCGACACGGCGGGGACCTTTGGTGAGGAGACCCTCGACGCGAGCCGCCAGGCGCCGCGCGGGATCCTCTCAGCGATCTGGCTCTCGGGCATCGTCGGTGCCATCTTCCTGCTGGCCATCCTGCTCGCGACGCCGGACATCACCGCGTCCCTGACCGATCCCGCGCCGATCAGCACGGCGATCACCTCGGCCTTCGGGGACACGCTGGGGTCGGCGTACCTGTTCGTGATCCTGATCGCCGTCTACGTGTGCACCCTGGCGATCCAGGGTGCGACGACCCGGCTCATGTTCTCGATGGGTCGCGACCGACGCATGCCGCTCGGCGGGGTGTGGGGCAAGGTCAATCACACCTTCAAGACCCCGGCGAACGCGGCGATCGCGGTCGGCGTGCTGGCCGCGATCCCGTTCCTCATCACCGACAGCCCGGGTTTGCTCGCCGCTGGCGCGACGGGCCTGATCTACCTGTCGTACTTCATGTGCAATCTGGGCGTCCTGATCGCCCGGACCCGCGGTTGGCCGCACAAGGGTGCCTGGTTCAAGCTCGGCTCCTGGGGGACCGTCCTGAACATCCTCGCCCTCGTCTGGGGCGGGCTCATGATCATCAACTTCGCCCTGTGGAGCGACCCGAACCTGTTCGGGAACTTCGGGAGCGACCTGCGGGACATCACGAACCCGTCCCTGACGGCCGTGACGTCGGGTGGCGAGCCCATCTCGTGGCTGCCGGACATCCCGTTCTTCGAGGCTACGGTCCTGTTGATCCTGGCCCTGGGAGCGGTGTACTACCTGGTCAGTGTCCGTGGATCTGCCGATCCGACGCCCGTCGAGGCCGATGCCGCGACCGGCGAGGCTGTCATCGGCTGAACCTCCTTCGATCGACCCGGGAGGAGCGTGCGGCGCGGCGAGCGATCGTCGCGCCGCACCCTGTCCCGACCGCGTACGCTCGGCACATGAAGGCCGACCGTGACTGCTGACGAACCCCTGCGCGGAGAACTGCGCGACCACCTGGTCGGCGCGATGGGTCGTGTCCCGGATCTCGCGGGCCGCGACCTCACGCTCACGCCGCTGTCGGGCGGGATCACCAACCGCAACTTCCTGGTCACCGCCCCGGACGGGACGGATCGGTACGTGATCCGCCTGGCTGGGAACGACACGCACCTGCTCGGCATCAGCCGGGAGGTGGAGCATGCCGCCACCGTGGCCGCGGCGGGGGTCGGTGTCGGCCCCGAGGTCACCGCGTTCATCCGGCCGGAGGGCTATCTCGTCACGCGGTTCATCGAAGGCTCACCGGTCAGCGACGAGGCCGTTCGACGTCCCGAGACGTTGCGCCGAGTGGCCGATTCGCTGCGGCGGATCCACGACGGCCCGGCGATCCCCGGGATCTTCGTCCCGCTGCGGATCGTCGAAGCCTACCGGGCGCTGGCCCTGGCGCGCGGCGTGCGGATCCCCGCCGAGTACGACCTTGCCGCGGCGATCGGCCGGCGCATCGAGCTCGCCTGCCTGGCCGCGCCGCTGGAGCCCCGCCCGTGCCATAACGACCTGCTCAACGCGAACTTCATCGACGACGGGACGCGGATCCGGATCGTGGACTGGGAGTACGCCGGGATGGGTGAACCCTTCTTCGACCTCGGCAACTTCAGCATCAACCACGAACTGACGCCGGACCAGGATGCGGTGCTGCTCGCCGCCTATGACGGGGTCTCTGGCGCTCCCCGCCCGGAGCGCCTCGCCCGCCTCGCGCTCATGCGCGTCGTGTCCGATTTCCGCGAGGCGATGTGGGGCGTGTTGCAGCAGGGCATCAGCACCCTCGAGGTCGACTTCGTCGCCTACGCCGGCGAGCATTTCGATCGATTGCTG
>CAYVJP010000138.1:0-803 GCA_964451745.1 uncultured Anaerolineaceae bacterium
TCGACCGCGTCGTTGATCGCCACGCGATCAGTCCTTCTGGAAGTCCCGGTGGAAGGCGGACGCGGTCGGTTCCCGCTGCCCCTGGTAGCGCGAACGCAATTCGGGCGACCCGTACGGCCGCTCCACCGGCGATGACATCCGGAAGAACGAGATCTGGCCGATGCGCATGCCGTGGTATAGCGCGATGGGCAGGTTCGCGACGTTGGAGAGCTCCAACGTCAGGTTGCCCTTCCAGCCGGGGTCCACGTATCCCGCCGTGGAGTGGATGAGCAGGCCGAGGCGCCCCAACGAACTCTTCCCTTCGAGCCTGGCCACGAGATCGTCGGGCAGCTCGACCCATTCGAGGGTCTGGCCCAGGACGAACTCGCCGGGGTGGAGGATGAACGGCTCGTCGTCCTCGATGGTCAGCAGTTCGGTGAGGTCCGGCTGCGGGGCACGCACGTCGATGTACGGGTAGCGGTTGTTGCGAAAGACGCGGAACGAGCGGTCGAGATGGAGATCCACCGACGAGGGCTGGAGATCGGCGGGATCGTAGGGCTCGATCTTCACCTCGCCTGCCTCCAGGGCCGCCCGGATGTCGCGATCGGACAGCACGCTCACTTGGCGTGGCCCCCATTGCCCTTCTCCGCGTAGAGCGTGTCCTCCTCGCGCTTGAGGTCCTCGAGATCCTCGAAGCTCTGGTAGACGCTCGCGAATCGGATGTAGGCGATCTGGTCGATCCCGCGCAGGTGCTCCATCGCGAGTGCGCCCACGCGCGACGAGGGAACCTCGGTCATGCCGGCGGCGCGCAACTCGGCCTCGAT
>CAYVJP010000138.1:813-6745 GCA_964451745.1 uncultured Anaerolineaceae bacterium
ACCGGGCGTCGCGTGAGTGCCTTGCGCAACCCCGAGGCGAGCTTGTCGCGATCGAACTCCTGGCGGGCGCCATCGCGCTTGACGATGACGAGCCGCGCCGCTTCGATCCGCTCGTAAGTCGTGAAGCGCATCGCGCAGAGGTTGCACTCGCGGCGGCGACGGATGGTGGCCGATTCATCGAGATCGCGCGAATCGACGACGCGGGTGTCCCGCTCGCCACATTGGGGGCAGCGCATCGCTCTCCTGTGGGTCGGTACCACTACCACTTGTGGTGTGACACGAGGATACCACTAGATGGTGTGGTCGCGAGCGCTGCCACGATCGACGATCACCCCGTCGACAGGCCCTCGGCCCGGGCGGCGTGCCGGTCGATGGCCTCCCGAGCATGGAGCAGGTTCAGGTACCCGCGCTTGATCGCCGTCTGGGCCTCCAGCTCTCGGCCCCGCCGGCGGACCTGGGCCAGGATCGTCGTGCCGTGTTCCACCATCGCGAGGGCCCGCTCGGCGCGTTCCAGCTCCGCGACGATGTCGTCGCGGATCTCGATGGCGGCCTCGGACCCATCGAGGGCGCGCGCCTCCTCGATGTACCGTCCGACGGCGTCGGTCGCGGCCGTGATGGTGTCGGCGATGGTATCCGCACCCACCTGGCCGCGACGGACCGCATCGATCCGGCTCGTGGCGCCCTCGAGCGACGTGTCCACGCGTGCCGCCAGGTCGCGCACGGACGAGCGGAAGCCCTCCACTTCGCGCGTGCGGGCGACGATCCGACCGGCCCGGCGCAGGACGACCGCGATCCCCGCTGCGAGGGCGACGAAGGCCAGCAGCGGCAGCAGGATCGCAAGCTCCGTCACGTGCGTGCGTCCCCGAGCCGGTGGTCAGCCGGACCGCGAGCGGAGTTCGGCAAGCATCGCGCGGCCCACCTCGAACAGGTCGCCGACCACCACCACGTCGGCGAAGTCGGCGATGGGCGCATCCGGGTCGCGATTGACCGCGACGATGGACCCCGCTGTCTGCATCCCCACTTTGTGCTGGATCGCGCCGCTGATCCCGAGCGCGAGGTACAGCTGCGGCTTGACGATCTTGCCCGTCTGCCCGATCTGCTGGGCGTACGGGATCCAGCCTGAATCGACGGCCGCCCGCGAGGCCCCCACCGCGCCACCGAGGGCGTCGGCCAGCTCCTGGACGAGCCCGAACCCGTCGGGTCCGCCCACGCCCCGTCCACCGGCCACGATGATGCGCGCGTCATCGATGGACACGGCCGCCCCCGCTGCCGCGATCCGGTCGACCATGGCCACCGGTGCGACCGGCTCGGTCGGGGTGGTCTGGCGCTGGGTCACGCTCCCTGGGGACTCGAGCGGCTCCGCCACCACCGCGTTGGGCCGGATGGTCACGATCCCGTGCGGTCCCGTGAACGTGGACTCCGTGACGAGCTTGCCTCCGAAGGCGCTCTGGGTGACGACCGGTCCGTCGTCGGACCAGCGCGCGCCGATGCCGTTGGCCAGGACGCCCCAGCCGGTCAGGGCGGACAAGGCACCGGCGAGATCGCGACCGTCGGGGCTCGCCGGGACGAACACGTGCTCGATGCCGTCGAGGGCCGCCGCGATCACGGCCGCGCGTTCCGAGGCCGTGGCCGTCGCTGCCGCCCCGGCGTCCTCCACGACGTGGTCCAGGTATGCCGCGAGTCCACCCGTCGCCGCGGTGGCACCGGCCGCCGGGATGACCCCCTCCGCCGTGCCGCCGCCGGCCGCAGCGATCGTCCGCGCCAGCGTGGCGACCTCGGTCGACAGCTTCGTGACGGCGCCGTCCGATGCGACCTCACCGACGACGAGGATCCGGCCCATCAGATGAGCCTCCGCTCGGCCAGGAAGTCCACGACCTGGCGGGCCGCCACGTCGGGGACGTCACGGATGACCTTCGTGGCGGCTCGCGGGGCGGGCGGGCGCGCGTCCACGACCCGTGTGGTCGCCCCGGCGAGTCCGACCGTCGCCGGATCGATCCCGAGATCCGCGAGCGAGAGGGTGGTGATCGTCTTGGAGCGCGCCGCCATGATCCCCTTGAGCGACGGATAGCGCGGCTCCCCGAGCGCCTGCGTCCCGCTGATGAGGGCGGGCATCGGCGCTTCCAGCACGTCGTATCCGGTCGGGCTGATGCGCCGGACGCGAACCGTCCGTGCGGCGCCATCCGGTTCGATCTCGGCCGCCCACGAGAGGTACGGCAGGCCGTTCAGCGCGGCGACCCCTGCCGGGACGACGCCCGCGAACCCATCCGAGCTGTCGACGCCGGCGAAGACCAGGTCGAACTGGAGGGTCTTGAGCGCGGCCGCGAGGACCCGGGTCGTCGCCACGGTGCACGAGCCTTCCAGTGCCGGATCGGTCACGAGCACGCCGCTCGTCGCACCCATCGCGAGCGCCTTGCGCATCGTCTCGGGAGCGGTGGCGGGCGCCATCGAGAGCAGGATGACCTCGCCCTCGCCGGCCGCCTCGACGAGCTTGAGCGCCTTCTCCAGCACGTACTCGTCGTTGCCGTTCACCACGGCCGGGCTGTTCGCGCGGTCCAGCCGCATGTCGGGCAGGAGCCGTTCACCGCCCGAGGCGGGGTCGGGAACGGGTTTGGTCAGGACGACGATGCGCACCGGGTATCGAACCTCCCTGCGCGGTCTAGCCGCCCTTGCCGAGCAGCGCCCGCGCGATCACCAGACGTTGGATCTGCTGCGTCCCCTCGTAGAGCTGGGTGATCTTCGCGTCGCGCATCATCCGCTCGACCGGAAACTCGTCGATGTAGCCGTAGCCCCCGAGGACCTGGACGGCATCCGTGGTCACCCGCATCGCGGTGTCACCGGCCACGAGTTTACACAGCGCCGACCATCGACTGGCGTCAGGGGCGCCCGCGTCGATCTCCACGCAGGCCTTGTACAGGAGCTGGCGGGCCGCTTCGACCCCGGCATCCATGTCGGCAAGCATCGCCGCGATCTGCTGGAAGTCGCCGATCCGCTGTCCGAACTGCCGACGGTCCTTCGCGTATTGCGTCGCGACCTCCAGGGCTCCCTGGGCGATACCGACCGCCTGGGCCGCGATCCCCGGTCGGCTGCGATCGAGCGTGCGCATGGCGATCTCGAACCCGTCGCCTTCCGCACCCAGGCGGTTGGCCGCCGGTACCCGGACGCCATCGAACGTCAACTCGGCGGTGGGCGAGCCACGCAGACCCATCTTGTGCTCCAGGCGAGCGACGCCGAACCCCTCGCTCGGCAGTTCGACGACGAAGGCGCTCAGGCGACGATGCCGGGGCGACTCGGGATCGGTGACGGCGAAGACCACCAGCAGGTCGGCGACCGAGCCGTGGCTGATGAACCGCTTCGAGCCATCGATGACGTACGTGTCGCCGCCGGGCTCCGCTCGCGCGGTCGTGCGGGCCGCGGCGACATCGGAGCCGGCCTCCGCCTCGGTCAGGGCGAACGCGATCAGGTGCTCGCCGCTGGCCAGGCGCGGGAACCAGCGGGCCTGCTGCTCCTGCGTGCCCGCGATGGTGATCGGCAGCGAGCCGAGTTCCTGGACGGCGAGGATGAGGCCGGTGGTCGCGCAGGCCCGCGACAGCTGCTCCACGGCGAGGCACACGGTGAGGAGCTCGCCACCGATCCCGCCGTGCTCCGCCGGGAACGGGAGGGCCAGGATGTCGTGGTCGGCAAGCAAGCGCCGCAGGTCCTGGGGGAACTCGCCGGTCCGGTCGATCTCGGCGGCGCGCGGCGCCACCTGTTCGTCCGCCAGGACCCGGACCGCATCGCGGAGCATCTCGTGCTCCTCGGTCAGGCGATACGGCCCGAAGGCCCCGTCCGCGGTCGTCACGTCCGGCATCGTACCCCGCGTCGAGCGGGTCGCGACGAGCGAGCGCTACGGGAAGAAGAGTCCCGTGGTCCCGGGCGAGTCCCCGGCGCCGGCCACGCTGTCGTCCGTCGGATCGATCACCCACGCATCGTTGGGGGTCGTGACCCACACGAACCCAGCACCCGTGGACACCGTGACGGTGCCGGTGTCGCTCTCCCCGACCGGGATCGTGGCCGCGACGGTATCGGTGGCCGGGTCGATGCGGTT
Source organism: uncultured Anaerolineaceae bacterium (assembly GCA_964451745.1). Taxonomy (GTDB): domain Bacteria; phylum Chloroflexota; class Limnocylindria; order Limnocylindrales; family CSP1-4; genus SPCO01. The sequence continues at coordinate 4,898 of CAYVJP010000138.1, forward strand.
GACGACCATGCCGTCGGGTGTGGAGCCGGAGACGGCCCACACGGCACCGTTGCCGACCGTGATGGCCCCGACGTCGCCACCGACCTCGATGGTGGTGAGCTCGCCCGTCGCCGGGTCCATGCGCCCGACGCCGGGCACGCCCATCTGGCCATCGGGGAAGATGGTCCCGCCGAGCCAGACCGAACCGGCTCCGGTCGCGATGCTGTCGATGACCATCTGGACCTCGCGATCGGTGAGGGTGCCGCTCGCGGGATCGAGCTCATAGACCGTCGTGGACATCGTGGGGCTGCTGCCCACGACCCACACGCCGCCCTCGCCGGTCGCGATGGCGAAGAACGCCGTTCCGGCGGCGCCGTCGATCGGCGTCCCGGCGGTGTCGGTCGCGGGATCGATCCGCGACACGGTCGCGCCCAGGCCCGGAGACCCGTGAAGGGCCCACACGCCGCCCTCGCCGTGGGCCATCGCGAAGATCGATTCGGCGACGCCGGTGTCGATGGTGGTCGTGGTCCCGTCGGCCGGATCCACGCGCTCGACCGCGCCCGAGTCCAGGCCCAGCCAGAAGGCGCCGTCACCCGCGGTCATCGCATAGGCCGGTGGGCCTTCGCGCTTCGTGATGTCGACGACGTCGCCGGTATCGGGATCCACGCGGATGATCTGGCCACCGAGGGGGTCATAGCTGAAGAACGAGCGGGCGCCGGCCGGGGCGATCGTCGCTTCGCCACCCTCGCCGTTGCCCTCGCCCGGCTCCGTGGCCCCTGCCCCGTCCGGTGGCGCGGTCCCGCCGTCGCCATCACCCCCTCCGCCGCCGCAGGCAGCCAGGGTCAGGGCAAGCACCAATGCGAACGCGGCAGATCGACGGACTGGGACAGCGAACAGCACGATTCGTCCTCAAGCGACAAGGGTTGCGGTGCGGCGTAGCGTCGTCCCGTGCCGGTCGGTCGTCTATGGACGTTTGCCGGTCGCTCATGGACGTTCGTCCATGCTGAGGAGGCGAACGGTCCGCGGCTCAGGGTGGCTCAACGATTCCCACGCCGCCGTTCCCGCGATGCCCTGGTCACCGGGCGATCGAACGGACCGCTGGACCGCTGGTGGGCTTCGCTTCGGGGTCGCTCGCCGGTCGGTCCGGTCATGGGGCGACCAGGACGACCGTGGAGGCAGGCTGGCGCGATACGCGCTGGCGGTCCGTTGGTCCGTTCGATCGTGGGGTGATCGACCGGCCGCCGATGCGGGGCGGCCCGGCACGACTGGGCCGCGCCAGATCCTCGCGCAGCAGGCCCCTACACCACCGGCAGGCGCCGATCGGCGGGCGCACTCGCGATGCGCGCGGCGAGGACCTCGCTGATGTCCATGGCGTTGACCGCGGGCGCGCCCTCCTGGGCGGCGGCGGCGAGGCCGTCGGACATCATGACCATGCAGAACGGGCAGGCCGTGGCCACCGTGGCGGCCCCGGTCTCGAGGACCTGGCGGGTCCGTTCCGCGTTGATCCGGGTCCCGGTCGTCTCTTCCATCCACATCCGGCCGCCACCGGCGCCACAGCAGAAGGTCTGCTTGCCGCTCTTCTCCATCTCCACGACGGCCACACCGGCCGCGCCCAGCACGGAACGGGGAGCCGCGACGACCCCGTTGTAGCGGGCCAGGTAGCACGAGTCGTGGACCGTCACGCTGCCGGGCCGGTGATCGCCGGTCTCCGACGTCGCATCCTCGGGCAGGGTCGCCAGCCGGCCGCTGGACCACCGCATCCTCTGGGTGGTCGCCTGCTTGAGGGAAGTCGATTCCTGGTGGAAGACCTTCGCGTCCCAGTCGAATCCGACCGCCTGTCCGTGCTGGATGAGCTTGGCGAAATACTCG
>CAYVJP010000138.1:6755-7275 GCA_964451745.1 uncultured Anaerolineaceae bacterium
AGCGTCGCGAGGCGCCCCGACGCGACGAGGTCCCCGAGGAACTGCGAGTGGTGCTTGACCGTGAAGGCGCCGCCCAGCTGGCCGTACTCGTTCCCGATCGAGTTGAAGCAGTGCGGGCATGCGGTGACGATGGTCCGCTCCCCCATCCGGTACCGATCGAGCGTCTCGATGGCGCCCATGGCCAGCATCTGGAACACGTAGTCGTTGCCCATGCGTCGCGCCGGATCGCCCGTGCACGATTCCTCCTGGCCGAGGACCGCGAACGACACGCCCGCGGCATGGAGGCACGTCGCGACCGCGCGGGCCACCTTCTGGTTGCGCGGGTCGAACGCGGCCGCGCACCCAACCCAGTACAGGACCTCGAGACGATCCAGCTCGCCAGCCGCGGCGACGTCGGCCACGGTGCGGACCTCGAACGGGAGTGGCTTCGTCCAGTCCATCCGCGCGGATGCCGGCTGACCCCACGGATTGCCCTGGCCCTCCATCGCCCGGAATGCCGGCGTGAGCTCCTGCGGGAACC
>CAYVJP010000139.1:0-7256 GCA_964451745.1 uncultured Anaerolineaceae bacterium
CGACAACCACCTGATGCTCGTCGATGTCACACCGCTCGGGGTGACCGGCAAGGAGGCCGAGCACCTGCTCGACGAGATCGGCATCACCGTGAACAAGAACGGCATCCCGTTCGATCCCTTGCCGCCCAACACGGCGTCCGGCATCCGCCTGGGCACACCGGCCACGACCTCCCGCGGCTTCGGTGGGGACGAGATGCGAGCCGTGGGCCGGATCATCATCGAGGCCATCGCGACCCGCGGCGATCCGGCCGCGCACGCTCGCCTCGCCGCAGAGGTCAGCGAGATCACGAATCGGTTCCCCGTCCCGGGCCTGCCGACCGCATGAGCGCGCGATCCGCGTGACGTTCATCGAGGGGGTCGGATCCAGCGTCGGCCCGATCATCGCGGTCTTCCTCGCCGCCGGCCTTCTCGCCCTCGTCATCACCCCGCTGGTCCGGCGGGTCGTGCTGCGCCTCGGTGTCGTCGACCGACCGGAGGCCCGGCGCGTCAACACCTCGCCCGTGCCCAGGGCCGGCGGCCTGGCGACCGCCGCGGCGTTCCTGACCGTCGGCGCCGGGTTCGTCCTCCTCAACGCGTCCTATCAATGGGTCCCCGAGCCGCTGACCATCGAATCGGGCGACCTCGTGGCGCTGTTCCTCGGCGGAGCCGTGGCGGCCGCGATCGGAGCGATCGACGACCTCCTCGACCTGCGGGCGCGTTGGCAGCTCATCGGCCAGCTGGCGCTCGCCGGGCTCGCGGTCGTGCTCGGGATCGGCGTCGAGGTCATCGCCAATCCATTCGGCAGCGGCGTGATCCGGTTCAACGAGCTGTTCTCCGTGGGCTTCACCGTGTTCTGGATCGTCGGCATGATCAACAGCATCAACTGGATCGACGGCCTCGACGGACTGTCGTCGGGGATCGCGCTGATCGCCGCGGTCACGCTGGGGCTCATCAGCCTCACGACGCAGATCGCCCAGCCGATGATCGCGGTGCTGTGCTTCGCCCTGGCCGGTGCCCTGGCCGGGTTCCTGCGCTGGAACTTCCACCCGGCGACGATCTTCGCCGGGACGAGCGGCGTGCAATTCGTCGGCTACACCCTCGCGGTCCTGTCGATCCTCGGCTCGGCCAAGGTCGCGATCGCGCTGCTCGTCCTGGGCGTCCCGATCATCGATACGTTCTGGATCATCGTCCGCCGGGCGACGCGCGGCCGCTCGCCGTTCGCGCCGGACCGGTCGCATATCCACCACCGCCTGCTGGACCTCGGGCTGTCGCACCGCGACACGGTCCTCGTCATCTACGGCATCTGCGCGGCGCTCGGCGTCATCGCGCTGGTCCTCTCCGAGGTCAACCAGCTGTATGCGTTCCTGGGGATCTTCGTCGTCTCCGGACTCATCCTGTTCGGGCCGACCCGCGGCGCATTCCGCCGTCCCGAGGAGCTCGAAGCCGACGCCTACGAGTCCGAGGACGACCCGAAGGAGGTCTCGCCGCCCGGGTGATCCCGGCCGACCTTGTGCCCGCGCGCACCAGTACTTCCGACTGGTACGAAGGTCCGGTGCGGTCTGGTGTGGAACCGCTCGGTAGGAGGCTGAGCGGAGCGGTGCTAGCATCGCCGCCGATGGTGCGAACTCTGGACCGCACCTGACCCGGGGAATCCATGCCGAACGATCTCGCGATCATCGTGGTGTCCGCGCTCCTGGCGATGGCCATCGTGCTCGCGCGCCTGTTGTTCGACCGCATCGAGCGCATCGCCTCATCCCGTCGCCGCAAGGCGCAGCGCATGGCCCAGATCCGCGCGACCCGCCTCCCGGTCGATGACGCGGCCTGGGCGCGGCCGATGCCCACCGCCGCATCCACGGCGCCGACGGCATCCACGGCGCCGGCGTTCGAGTCCGCCGCGGACCCAGCCGTGGACCCGGCCGTCGCCCCGGCGCCTGACGAGCCGACCCTGTGGCCGTCCGCACCGACCCCGACCTCGGTCGCCGCCCTGGCACCGGCCGACCTGCGCGGCGGTGACGGCTGGCAGGCGGCACCGGTGGTCCCGCTCGACACCACCCCTCCGCCGGTCCCGGCCGCGCCCGAGGTCGCGCGCACCCCGGACCAGCCATCGCCGTGGCGACTCCATCCGGCGTCGGCCAGCGCCGGGTTCGCGCCGGCGGATCCCCTCCCCGCATCGGCCGCGACGAGCGCGTTCGCCACGAACGGGTCGGAGCACGCATCGAACGGCGCCAGCGCCACCCCCATCGGGGAACCTCCGGTCGCGCCGGCCCCGTCCGTCGTGCCCGCGGCCGCCGCTGCCACGGCGCCGGACGTCCCCCTCCCGCCCGCAGCTCCGGCGCCCGCCGCCGCGACTCCGGCGCCCACCGCCGCAGCCCGCGTCGTCGCTCCCGTCGCCGCGGCGTACCCGGCGAATCCTCCCGGTGACCAGGCCCGTCCGCGCGAGCCGCAAGCCCGGAGCGGTCTGGGTGACATCGTGGACGCGTCCCTTGGGATGTACCTCTTCCGACGCATGCTCGGGCGGCCCACCAAGACCAAGGCGCAGCGCCGATACGAGGAGGCCTCGTCCATCGTCGCGACGCAGCGGCTCCATCGGGAGTTCGGGATCGAGCCCGTCCAGCAGGCCCACCCGATCACGCCCACGCGCCTCATCGTGTCCGGTGCCGTGGCGGGTTCGGCGCATGGGCCGGACCCTGCCCCACACCCGCAGTCCCGCAGCCAACGGGGCCAGCTCGCCCGTGACGGCGCGATCGCGCTCGCGATGTTCGGGGTCATCGCCCTCGTCGTCGGCGGCTTCGTGACCTTCTGGCGCGGTGGGGAAGGGGCCGTGCTGCAGGCCAGTGCCACGCCACAGGCAAGTCTCGTCGCGGCGGGGGGACCGAGCGCCAGCCCGAGCCCGAGCCCGACGATCGCCCCGTCGCCGACGACGTCGCCCAGCCCGACACCGGCTCCGACCGCGACCCCATCGCCGAGTCCGTCGCCCACGCCCGAGCCGACCGTCGAGCCGACGCGGGCACCGACCGCCACGTCCGCTCCGGACCCGACACCGGCGCCGACCGCCACCCCGTCCCCGACCCCCAAGCCGACCCCCAAGCCGACCCCGGTGCCGACCCCCGCCCCACCGGCCCTCGTGGCCTTCCCCGAATGCTCCGTATCGGGGTTCACCGTAGACTGCCAGGGTTCCGCGTCGCGGAGCGGCGTGGTCTACGTCTGGACGTTCGAAAATGGCCCGCGCACGTTGATCGGACAGAATGTCTCGCACACCTATACCGACCCCGGCAACTACACGATCACCCTCAAGGTCATCGAGGGTCCGGATGAGGCCTCCGAGTCCGTGACGGCCAACGTTCCGCAGTGACCCGATCCCGCCGAACCGTCGTCGCTCTCGCCGTCATCCTCCTGGGTCTCTCCCTCCCCATCGGGGTGCTGGCCGCCCCACCCACGGCGACGGGCGACAGCGCGACCGTCGACGAGGATTCCGGACCCACGACCATCGACGTGCTGGCCAATGACCAGGATCCCGACCTCGAGCCGCTGGCCATCGTCAGCGCCACCGATCCGGCCGATGGAGCGGTCACGATCGCCGGCGACGGCCAGACGCTGACCTACGAACCGGCCACCGACTTCAACGGGACGGATTCGTTCGACTACACGATGGAGTCCGGCGGGGAACAGGCCACGGCCACCGTGTCCGTCACCGTCACGCCGGTCAACGACGAGCCGGATGCCGACAACGATTCGGTCACGATCCCCGAGGACGCCGGTCCCACCGCCGTTGCCGTCCTCGTGGGCGATATCGATATCGACGATGACCCGCTCGAGATCGTCGCCACGACGAACGGGGCGAAGGGCGTGGTGGCGATCACCGGCGATGGGACCGGCCTGACCTACGATCCCGTCACGAACCTCAACGGCCCCGATTCGTTCACCTACACGATCTCCGACGGGAACGGCGAGTCGGACACCGCCTCGGTGTCCGTGACGATCACCGCGTCGAATGACCCGCCGGTCGCCCAGGACGACGAAGACACGGTGGCCGAGGACTCCGGCGCGACCGCCATCGACGTGCTCGACAACGACAGCGACATCGACGGCGACACCCTCGAGGTCGACTCGGTCACGCAAGGTTCCAAGGGCACGGTCACCCGGACGGGCGGCGGAGCGGGCCTCAGCTACAACCCCGACACGAACGCCACCGGGACCGATACGTTCACGTACGTCGTCGGCGACGACAACGGCGGGACGGCCGTGGGCAGCGTGACCGTGACGATCACCCCCGACAACGACACACCCGTCGCCGACGACGATGCCGCGACGCTCCTCGAAGACGCGCCAGCCACCGCCATCGACGTCCTTGCCGGCGACGTCGATATCGATGGCGACGACCTCGTCATCAACATGGTGACCCCCGGGACGCGCGGTACGGTCGCGATCACCGGAGGCGGGGCGGGGCTCACCTATCAGCCCAGCGCCAACGCCAACGGGGCCGACACGTTCACGTACCGGGTGAGCGACGGCGCCGGGGGCCTCGACGTGGCCACCGTCTCGGTCACGATCACGCCGGTCAATGACGCCCCGGTCGCCGATGACGAGGCACTCACGGTCGCCGAGAATGCCGCGGCGACCACGGTCATGGTCCTCGCCGGCGACACCGACGTCGAAGGCGACCCGCTGACGATCGTCGCGAAGACGAATGGCACGAAGGGCGCGGTGACCATCGTGCCCGGCGGGACCGCCGTGACCTACAAGCCGTTCACGGCGTTCTCCGGGCCCGATACGTTCACCTACACGATCTCGGATGGCCACGGCGGCACCGATACCGCGAGCGTCGCGGTCACGATCACCGGGACGAACGACGCACCGAACGCCGTCAACGACGGATCGATGAAGGTCCCCGAGGGTGCCGGGGCCGTCGCCCTGCCGGTCCTCGCCAACGACTCCGATCTCGACGGCGACACGCTCAAGATCACCGCCGTGACGAGCGGGACGCTCGGCACGGTCAGGATCACCGGTGGCGGATCGGGACTCACCTACGACCCGGCGCCCCTCAAGAAGGGCACGGACACGTTCTCGTACACCGTCTCGGACGGTCGCGGCGGGATGGACAGCGCCGTGGTCATCGTCACCATCACGCCGGACACGGCCCCGCCCGCGATCTCCGGGCTCACGCAGTCCGTCCTGCAGGGCGCCCTGGGCTCGCAGGTCCGCATCCGGCTGGGGTGGACGGCCGTCGACCCGGGCTCGGGGATCACGTCGTTCCAGCTGCAGCGAAGCCTCGATGGCAAGGCCTTCACGACCATCGGGCCGCCCAGCGCGAGCGCGAAGACGTTCGACTGGGGCCTGACGCCGGGGCGGCTGTATCGCTTCCGGATCCGCGCCACGGACCGCGAGGGCAATCGGAGCACCTACATCGCGTGGCCGGACCTGACCCCGACCGTGCATCAGGAGACGAGCAGCCTCGCGAAATACACGGGGAGTTGGACCGTATCCAGGAACACGAAGATGTCCGGCGGGGGCGGGCGATACACATCGTCCAGCACGCGTCGATTCGCGTTCGCCTTCACCGGCCGCAACGTGGCGTGGGTGGCGACGAAGACGACATCGAGCGGCCGGGCGCAGGTGTTCATCGACGGCGTCTACCAGCGCACCGTGAACCTCGACGCCGGTGCGACGACGTACCGGCAGATCGTCTTCAGCAAGTCCTATCCGACGAAGGGTCCGCACACGATGGAGATCCGTCCGCTCGGGGACGGACGAGTGGACGTGGACGCGATCGTCGTGCTCCGCTGACGCGGCGGCGACGCCCGGCAAAGGTTGCGGGACGGTGTCGTTAGCGACCCCGCACGCGCAGCTGCTACACTACCCGCGCCTTGACAGGTCGCCCATGAGTGAGTCCGGAACCGGGCTTGGGTATCTCGTCCTCTTCACGGAGATCGGCTTCACCCTCCTGGTGTTGACGCTGCTGGGTGCGCTCGGAGGCCTTTGGCTGGACGAGCGACTCGGGACGAATCCGCTCTTCGCGATGACGGGCTTCCTCGTCGGCGCCGGGACGGGGGCGTTCGGGATCTACAAGCTGGTGAGTCGCTTCCTGGCGACGATCGAATGACCTGACGGTCGGTACCCGCAAGGACCGGCCCGGACCGACCCCGAGCGCGGCGGAATGCCGCGCTCCTGTGTGTGGAGCGAACGTGACGAGCGACCAACCCGCCGCGATCGAGACTGCGACCCCGAAGGGTGGTCGCAGCAGCAAGGTCAACTGGCTGTTGCTCATCGGCCTGGCGTTCGTCCTGACCCTGACGGCGCTCATCGTCTCGCCGCCCTTCGACAAGGAGCATCCGGAGGAGGCGTGCGCGTACCCGGTCTGCTACATCGAGGGCACGCTGGAGCTCGTCGCCCCGCACGTGCTCTGGCCACCCCATGAGGAGGAGCACGCCGAGGAAGGCGTCGAGCCGGAGCCGCCCCCGCTCATCACCTGGGATATCAGCATCACCAACACGATCCTGACCATGTGGATCATCAGCGCCCTGCTGATCGTGACGCTGCTCCTCCTGACGCGGAAGCGTGACATGGTCCCCGGCCGGGCCCAGAACGCGATCGAGGCGTTGTATGACGGCTTGCAGGGCTTCGCGGTCTCCCTCGGGGGGCCTGCGGCGAAGCCGTACGTGCCGCTCTTCGTGACCCTGTTCATCTACATCCTGGCCAGCAACTGGAGCGGTCTGCTCCCGTTCGTCGGCCGCATCGAGCTCTTCCGCGCGCCCACCAGCGACGTGAACATCACCATCGGCCTGGCGCTCGTGAGCTTCGCCCTCTTCCACATCGAGGGCGTGCGCGCCCTGGGCTTCGGTGGCTACCTCTCGAAGTTCCTGCCGGTCGGCGAGTTCCGCAAGGGGATCGGGGCCGGCATCATCGCCATGTTCGTCGGCCTGATCGAGCTCATGCTCGAGTTCGTCAAGCCGCTCACGCTGTCGATGCGTCTCTTCGGCAACATCTTCGGCGGCGAAGTCGCGCTCGGGGTCATCCTGGCCCTCACCATCGCCTACGTCCCGGCGAAGGCCCCGAAGCCGGGCGAGCTGGTCGAGGTCGCGCTCTGCAACCGCATCGTGCCCGCCGTGCACACGCGCGACGGGCTGCGCGCGATCAGCAAGGAGAAGCCCGCCACGCCCGAGAGCGTGCACCGCTACCTCGCGGGCGAGTTCGGCGAGGCGCTCGACGACGCGCGCGCCGCCGTGGATGCGCTGGCGAAGTCGTTCGACAAGGCCGAGCTCGCCGCCACCGCCTTCGCG
>CAYVJP010000140.1:0-1149 GCA_964451745.1 uncultured Anaerolineaceae bacterium
GGTCTCGGCGTGGCCCTGCTCGGCATCGTCGTGGCCGCCAACACGATCGGCTACGCCATCACGGAGGGCGACCCGACATCGGGCGATCGATTCCTGGTCGCGACCGCGGTCATCGTCGTCCTCGGGCTGATCGCCGCGGTGGTCAGCGGGAGGACCGTCTTCCGCCTCGAGGGCCGGCCGGAGACCGCCCGGCGCTACCTGGTCGTCGCCGCGACCCTGACGGCGACCGTGCTCGTGGTCGCGGTCCTTCGCCTGCTCTTCTCGCCGACCGGCTACTTCTCGCGGGTGGATGGATCCGATCCCGAAGGCCCGGACGGACCCCTCTTCGGCGGGGCGGACCTGTCCGGGCTGGCGCTCGAGGATCCGTTGGGTCTGTGGGCCGCGCTCGCGGTCGGCGTGCTCGTCGGCGCGCTGGTCTACCTCTGGGCGCGACGCGGCGAGAACGTCCGCTTCTTCCCGGTGTGGGTCGGCGGCATCACGACCGCGCTCGTGGCCACGACGATCGCCACGCCGATCGCGGCCTATGTCTTCGGAGGCGTGACCGGCGGCGGCACCGATGCCCTCGTCGCGGTGTTCCGCGCGCTCGGGCTCGATGTGCTCCAAGCCGTCTTCCTGCAGAGCCTGCTGTCCGATCCGCTCGACAAGGCGATCAGCTACACCGTCGTGTTCCTGATCCTGGGCGCCCTGCCGATCACCGTCCGGACCATGTACAGCCGGGGCGAGACCACGGTCGCGGACTGAATGTCCGCGACGACCGGGTACTTCCTCCCCGGCGCGAGCTGGCTCCACCGACGCAACCCGCTGACCAAGTTCCTCGGACTCGGGTGCATCCTGCTGGCGGCGTTCCTCCTTCCGCCGGTCGCGCTCGTTCCGCTCACGGTCGCGCTCGCCGTCCTTGGCTGGGCCAACAGTCTCCTCGGGCCGATGCTCAGGGCGCTCCGCATCCCGGCCGTCCTCCTCGCCTCCATCGTCGTCGTGAATGCGTTGCTGTTCCCCGGGGCGTCGGAGCGGTGGCTGGAGTTCGGCCCGGTCGCCGTGACGCGCGAAGGCGTCTCGTTCGGCCTGGTCTCGGCCGGCCGGCTCCTCACCGTGTTCCTCGCCTCCGTCCTGTTCCTGTTCACGACCCTCGCGGACGACCTGCTGGAGGCA
>CAYVJP010000140.1:1249-7251 GCA_964451745.1 uncultured Anaerolineaceae bacterium
TGACCGGCACCGTCCGATGACGACCGACGCGACCGTTCGGCTCCGACTCGAGGGTGCCGGGGTCCGATACGCCGGTCGACCGTCACCCGCCCTGGCCGACGTCGACCTCATGGTGGCATCGGGTGAGCGGGTCGGGCTCACCGGTCGGACCGGCGCCGGCAAGTCCACGCTCGCCCTCCTGGCAGCCGGGTTCATCCCGCGCGTCGTCCGAGCGACCACCAGCGGGTCGACCAGGATCGACGGCATCGACGCCAGCGACGCGACGGACGCCGCGGCCCTGCTCGGCCACGTCGGGATCGTGTTCGGCACCCCCGCCAACCAGCTCTCGGCGTCGAAGCCGACCGTCCGCGACGAGCTCGCGTTCGGCCTCGAGAACCTCGGGGTGCCACGCGGCGCGATGGATGTCCGGATCGACGCCGTCCTGGGCCGCCTCGGGATCGCCCACCTCGCCGATCGCGAACCATTCGCGCTGTCGGGCGGCGAGCAGCAGCGCGTCGCGATCGCGAGCATCGTCGTCATGGGGCCGGGCCTGCTCGTCCTGGACGAACCCACCGCACAGCTGGACCCGGACGGGACCACCGAGGTCGGCGCGCTCCTGAGCGACCTCGCGGCCGACGGCACGGCGATCCTGTGCGCCGAGCACGACCGCGGGATCCTCCAGTCGATGGATCGCGTGACGATCCTGGACGGCGGTCGCGTGGTCGGGGCCGGATCTGCCACGCCGATGCCTGCCGCGATCGAGGTCCGGCTCGATGCGCAGGCCGACCGGCCCGTCCCGGCCATCGAGGTCGAGGGCCTCGCCCATCGCTACCCGGGCGGCATCGACGCGCTCCGCGGCATCTTCCTGCGCATCGAGCCCGGCGAATCGATCGCCATCGTCGGCCCCAACGGCTCGGGCAAGACGACGCTCGCGAAGCATCTCAACGGCCTGCTGCGACCGGCCGCCGGCGAGGTCCGCCTTGGCGGCCGCTCGATCGCCGGCGACCGGGTGGATCGGCTCGCGGCCGATGTCGGGTTCGTGTTCCAGGACCCGGGGGATCAGCTGTTCGAGCGGTCGGTCGAGCGCGAAGTCGCGTTCGGGCCGCGGAACCTCGGCTTCGATGCCGCGCGGACGGCGTCGCTCGTCAGCAGCGCGATCGAAGCGGTCGGTCTGGGCGAAGACCGCGGCACGAACCCGTATGACCTCGATCCCTCGCGGCGCAAACTGGTAGGGCTCGCCTCGGTCCTCGCGATGGACCCGGCCATCCTGGTGCTGGACGAACCGACGACCGGCCAGGACCCCGACGGCGTCGCGCGGGTCGCCGCGATCATCCGTGCGTGGACCGCCACCGGGCGCACGGCCATCGCCATCACCCACGACCCGGCCTTCGCGGCGAGCGCGTTCGGGCGGATCGTGGCCCTGCGCGACGGTCAGGTCGTGACCGACGGTCCGCCGGGAGCCGCCGCCGGATCAGCGAACGGCGGACCCGTCGACCGCTGAGCTCGGGAGCGCCGCCGACGCGGCCCCGACGAGGGCATCGAGCCGTGCCAGCAACGCCTCGGCGCGGAGGTCGGTCGCGATCTCCCGACCACGGCTCAACGCGGCCGCCACCACGGGATCCCCCGGCCCGAGGGCGACGACCATGTCCCCCGCGACGAACATCTCATCGAGGAGGAAGCCCAGATCACGAGCGGTCGCGAGCACCGCCTCGAATCGGGCCAGCGCCGCATCGCGGTCGCCCTCGAGAGCATCGATCGTCGCCACGATGGCATCCTTCGCCACCTGGGTCGGAGCCGTCACGGCACCGATCTCGTCCATCAGGGCGACGAGGCGCTTGGCTTCCGCGAGGTCGCCGTGCCCCCAGAGCACGGCACGCGCCGCGCGGGGCAGGTCCGTCAAGGCGTTGAGCGGATTGGTCACCGCGCTGCGTTCCCATTCGGCGGCGGCCGTCCGGTCATCACCGCGCATGAAGGCGACCATTCCCAGGGATCCGTGGTAGTTGGATTCGTCCTGCGAATCGCCACCGAGGGCCGAGGACTGTTCCTCGAGGAGCGCGTCGACCGGTTCGCCGCGCGCGGCGTGGATCTCGACGAGGCCGCGGCAGAGGGCTCGCCGGTCGTTCACCTGGAGGTCGTCGAGCACGAGGTCGGTGTCGCCCAGGCTGCGATCCCATTCCCCCAGGCGCACGGCGATCTCGTTGGCGTTGCCCATCGCCGTCGCGAGGGACGAGCGCAGCCCGAAGCGGCGTGCGATGACCATCGTCTGCCGGGCGACGTCGAGGGCGGCACGGAGATCGCGATCCATGAGCGTGGCGCTGACGTTGAGCTGGCCGCGGACGGTCACGGCCGTCAGCCCGCTCGCCTCGGCGAGGTCGATGCCCGCCTGCATGGCGCCAAGACCCTCGTATGGTCGCCCGCTCTGGGCGATGAGGGCACCCTTCGTGATCAGGGCATCGGAGACCAGACCGACATTGCCGAGTCGTTCAGCGCGGCCAAGCGCGCGATCGACGAACTCGATGCCGCGAGCGCGGTCATCGATGAACCAGTAGGCGCGGGCGAGCTGGTGCTCGATCATGGCGAGGGACGGATCGTCGCTCATGTCCGAGAACTGCCGGGCCGCGGCCTCCAGCGGCTCGATCGCCTGGGTCGCGCGCCAGCCGTTGACGATCGCCCGTCCCATCAGGCCCGACGCACGAGCCTCGCCCGCCCGGTCGCCGAGCTCGCGGTACTTCTCGACGGCCGCTCGCAGGTGCTCTTCCGCCAGCTCGGACCGGCCGCCGTCATCGGCGACCACGCCGGCACGCTCGTATAGCTCGGCGATCCCCGAAGCGTCCTCGGTCACCTCGATCGCCTCGAGGAAGTAGGCCGCGGCCTGATCGTTGCTGCCGAGGGACGCCGCACGTTCCGCCGCCCCCTTGAGGGCCAACCGGGCCTGGGCCGCGAGGGCATGTGCCTCCGGGTCGTCGGCAGACGCGCGGTAGGCGGCCAGGTAGTGCGACGCCAGCGCTCCGGCAAGCTCCTCCTCACCGAGCCCCTCGAAGAAACGGGCCGCCGCGAGGTGACGCGTCCGACGATCCCTCCGGGCCAGGGTGCCGTAGGCGACCTCGCGCACCAGCGCCTGGACGAAGGCGTACTGGCCGCGCTCCGGGGAGCGGGGGTCCGCCTCATGGGCAAGGATCTCGCGCCGGACCAGCGATCGGAGCCGCTGCGTCACGATGTCCACCCCGAGACCGCTGACCGCCGCGAGGCCATCGGGTGTGAAGCTCTGCCCCAGGACCGCGGCGTCCTGGACGAGCGACCGCTCGGTGACCTCGAGGGCATCGAGCCGGGCCGCGACCAGCGCGTGGAGTGTCTCGGGGATGGCGAGGTCCGAGAGGTCGCCCGCCGGGCGATAGGTCCCCTCGTCGTCGAGCAGCTTCCCGTCGGTCACCAGCATCCGGACGGTCTCGACGGCATAGAGCGGGATGCCGTCGGCCCGTCCGACGATCAGATCCGCGGCACGATCGGGGAGTCCCGGGACGAGTCCGGCGAGCAACGCATGCATCGCATCCGAGGGCAGTGGCTCGAGAGCCACTCCCACGAAGTTGCGCCGGCCCGATCCCCATCCGGGTCGCCATTCGATGAGGTCGGGGCGCGCCAGGGTGACGATCATGATCGGGGCGCTCTTGGTCCAATCGAGCACGTGGTCGATGAAATCCAGCAGCCCGGCGTCCGCCCAGTGCAGGTCCTCGAAGATCAGCAGGACGGTGCCCCGCGCAGCGATGCGCTCGAAGAACGTCCGCCATGCCGAGAACAGCTCGTCGCGTGCACCACCGGTGTGGCCCTCCACCCCGAGGAGCGTCAGCAGCGCGCGCTCCACCCAGCGACGCTCCGCATCGTCGGGGATCCACTCGGTGACCGTTGCGGCGATGCGGGCGCGCGTGGTCGCCTCGTCGTCGGTCTCGGCGAGGCCGGCCCGGGCCCGCACCATCTCCCCGAGGGCCCAGAACGTGATGCCTTCGCCGTACGCCGGAGACCGGCCGGTATGCCAGAAGACGTCCTCGACGACTCCGTCGATGTACTTGGACAGCTCGGAGGTCATGCGACTCTTGCCGACGCCCGCCTGGCCGGTGATGGACACGAGACGGGGACGACGTTCCCGGGTCGTGGCATGGACCAGGTCCCGAAGCAGACGGAACTCGTCGTCGCGGCCCGTGAACGGCGCTTCCAGCCGGCCGGATCGGCCGCGGCCGCCCCGCTCGGCGACGACTCGGACCGCGCGGTAGGCGGCGACCGGGGCGGACTTGCCCTTGAGGACCTGGTTGCCCGCTTCCTCGAACGCGATCGCGGAGTCGGCCGCGCGCATCGTGGCTTCGCCGACGAGGACGACGCCCGGCGGGGCGACGCTCTGGAGTCGGGACGCCGTGTTGACGAGGTCGCCCGCGACCATGCCCTGGTTGGTCGCCCCAAGCGTGACCGCCGCCTCGCCGGTCAGGACCCCCGCCCGGGCCTGGACCGCCGGGCCGAGTTGGCCGACCGTGGTGACCAGGTCGAGCGCGGCGCGGACTGCACGCTCGGCGTCGTTCTCGTGCGCGACCGGTGCCCCCCACACGGCCATGACCGCGTCGCCGATGAACTTCTCGACCGTGCCCCCGTAGCGCCCGATGATCTCCTGGCACAGGTCGAAGTACCGACTGAGCAGGTCACGGACCGCCTCTGCATCGCGACCCTCGGCGATCGTCGTGAACCCGACGAGGTCCGCGAAGAGGACGGACACGAGGCGGCGTTCGGCGACGGGCGGGATCGTCGTGTGGGCGCCCGCGGGCGCCGCCGGGGCCGTGCCATCGGCCACGGCCGCTCCGCACGACGCGCAGAACCTGGCGCCAGGGAGCAGGGCCGCCCCGCAGGCGCGGCAACCCACCGCCAACGATGCTCCGCATTCCGGGCAGAACTTGGCGCCATCGGGGGCCGCAGCTCCGCAGGTGGAACAGCTCAAGGGACGTCAGCCTCGCTCAGGGAACCGGCCTACGACCGACAGGGTACCCGAGGCCCGGTGCCCCGTTTGGTCAGCCGGTGATGGCGACCTCGTGGCTGGTTCCGTCCACGATCCGCCACGCTCGCACGCCCGGCTCGCCGGTCGTCGGGTCCGCCTCGTCCTCGCTCAGCGAGACGAGGATGTACAACGCATCGGGGTAGAACGCGAGGCCCAGGTCCGTGGGCGAGGGCACGGCCGGCGTATGCGTGTGCGAATGGACGATGCCCCAGATGACCTCGTCCGCGTCGTCCGCCGCGACCGAGATCCGGTACAGGTCGGTCGGGTCGATCTCGTAGCGGTACGGCGAGGCCGACTTGTTCCGGGTGGGCTCCCAGCGAAGGGCCTGACCGCCCTCGGCGGCCGGTGCCGACCCGATGATCAGCCCGCACGCCTCGTTGGGATCCTCGGCGCGCGCGTGGGCGATGAGCGACGCGCGGATGGCCGACGGCAACCCCGCGCGCTCAGGGCCGGGATGACCGTCTACCACCAGTTGACGGCCCCTTCCAGCGCATCCTCCATATCCTCGAAGTTCGTCGTGAATGTGCCGGCCGAGAGGTACTTCCAGCCGCCATCGGGGAGCAGCGCGACGATGGTCCCGGACGTCATTGCCCGCGCCTCGCGCGCGGCGGCGACCATCACCGCGCCGCACGACGGGCCGGCGAAGATCCCCTCGCGGAAGACCAGCTCGCGCAACGCGGCGATCGCGTCTCGGTTGGAGACCAGGTACTTCGCATCGATCAGGGACGGGTCCAGGATCTCGGGGATGAACCCCTCGTCGAGCGAGCGCAGTCCCTGGACGTGCTCGCCGGGGAGTGGCTCCGCGGCCACGATCCGGACGCCCGGCTTGTGCTCGCGCAGGTAGCGCGCGACGCCCATGAGCGTCCCACCGGTCCCGAGGCCGGCGACGAACACGTCGATCTCGGGGCAGTCGGCGAGGATCTCGGGGCCGGTCGTCTCGTAGTGCGCCTGCGGGTTCGCCTCGTTCCCGTACTGGTACGGCATGACGAAC
>CAYVJP010000141.1:0-7247 GCA_964451745.1 uncultured Anaerolineaceae bacterium
CGCTAGCCGTCCTCGCGCCAGCGATGCGGTCGCGATCGGAGGCGGTCGAGGCCCCATTCCTCGCAGAACGCCTCCCAGGCGTCCCGCGGCGCGCCGTCCCAGCGCAGGGCATCGGGATCGTGCTGGCGGAGCGGGACGCCATCCTCGGCGGTTCGCAGGCGCGCCAGGTCGCGATACAGGATGGCCTCGTCCCAGTGATCGCGCAGGGTGGCCGCGAGGGTCATCGCGCGCGATCCACCCAGCCCGGGCACCTCCCACGCCGACGCCTTGGGCGGGATCCCCTCGTAATGGCCGTAGCGGGTCAGGACGGCCGCCGCCGACTTCGCGCCCCAGCCGGGCAACCCGGGGAACCCATCCGACGAATCGCCGACGAGCCCGAGCCAGTCCGGGATCGATACCGGCGGGACGCCCCACTTGGCACGGACCCCGGCGTCGTCGTAGGTGATGCCTCGTCGGCGGTCCCACAGGACGACGCGGTCGTCGCGCACGAGCTGGGCCATGTCCTTGTCCGGGGTGCACACGACGATCCGCTCCACCCGTGGGTCGTCGGCGAAGCGGATGGCTGCGGCCGCGATCGCGTCATCGGCCTCGAACTCGACCATCGGCCAGAGCACGATGCCCAGCGCCTCGACCGCCGCCTCGGCGATCGGGAACTGGGCGAGCAGCTCGGGCGGCATCCCGGCCGACGACTTGTACCCCGGGTACAGGTCGTTCCGAAAGGACTCGATCACGCGGTCCGTGGCACAGCCGACGTGCGTGGCGCCCTCGTCGCGGAGCAGGTAGAGCAGCTGTTCGCACAGGCCCGAGACCCCCGACAGGGGGATCCCGTCCCGACCCAGGACCGGTGGTCGCGGGGCGAAGTGCGCGCGGAACAGCTCGTACGTCGCGTCGACGAGGTGAAGCCGCATCGTCATCCGCCGTTCGGACCGGGCCGCGCACCGGCCTCAACGAGGTCGCGGAACCGCAGGAGGTCCGCCTGGAAGATCCCGTCCATCACGGGGGCCGCGAAGACGGCCCAGAGGTGCGGCAAGGCCGGTGCGATCAGCGTCTCGTCCCAGCGGACGATGGTCGTGGTGCGGTCCGCTCCGGGCTCCAGCGTGATGACACCGCCACCGGTGAAGGCGCCCTCGTGCCGGATCGCGAAGCGGGTCGGGGGCGTGAACTCGGTGATCTCGACCGGATCCGTCACGCCCAGGCCGAAGATGCGCACCGTGGCGTCGCCGCGTGACCCCACCCTGACCGGCGGTGGCGTCACCATGCGGACGGACTTCATCTCGTGCATCCAGCGCGGCTGCCCCTCGATGTCGGCGAGCTCCGTCCAGACGCGCTCGATCGGCGCGTCGATGACGGCGAGGCTGCGGAACGGGCCGGGCGGGCGTCCCTCGGCGCGTCGCCGCAGCGTGGCGTCGACGAGCCACGCGACGACGACGCCCAGGAACCCGAGACGGAGGAGTCCGCGGATCACCGCATCAGCCGATCAGCGCATCACCGTGCGCCACATCCGGACGCCCGCCTCGCGCATCTCCTCGATCGCGCGCTCGCCGTCCCCGGGCGCCAGATCCACGGCGGCGATCGCATCGGTCAGGAGCGCGGTCTCGAAGCCGAGGCGTGCGGCATCGAGCGCGGTGGCCTTGACGCAGTAGTCGGTGGCGAGCCCAACGACGACGACCCGCTCGATCGAACGCTCGCGGAGCAGCCCTTCGAGCTCGGTGGGCGCGGTCTCGCCACTGGTCGGATCCCGCATCGTGAAGCCGGAATAGCCATCCTCGCCGTTCGAGCCCTTGCGCACGCGCTGCGCGGACTCGGGAACGGTCACGTCGGGATGGAGCTCGGCGCCCCAGGTGTCCCCGACGCAGTGGACCGGCCAGATCCCACCGTCCTTGGCGAAATGCGGGGTCGTCTCGGGGTGCCAGTCCTGGGTGAAGACCACCGTCGCACCAGCCGCGGTGGCCATCGCGATCTCGCGGTTGACGACCGGGACGATGGCGTCGCCACCGGCCACGGACAGGCCGCCCGCCGGGTCGGCGAAGTCGTTCTGGAGATCCACCACGACGAGCGCCGTCGCGGGGTGATAGCGCTGCATGGCCGCGAGCGTAGCAGGCCAATGCCCGTTCGTCGGCCATGACGGTCCACTGGTGTCACATGACTGCAACCCGCAGCGCATGCGCAGGAACGAGCGTGGGAGCCGGCGACGGCTACGGTGGGGCTGGCGACCGGACTCGTCGCGAGGAGGACCGACCTCGACCTGACCCGACCCAGGCCGTCCCGCGAGCAGTCGGGGATCCCAGCGCTCCGGAGTCGCGAGTCGTTCGGGTCACGAAGTCGGCCGGAGGATGTGAGCCATGCCCATCGTCGCTGGCCTCGTCGCCGCACTTTCACGATTCACCGGCAAGGTCCTCACGACGACGCTGGGTTGGACGAGTACCCTCCTCTTTGGTCGTGTCTCCGCCGACCGTCAGATGATCGTCCTTGCGATCACCTTCGGCAGCGTCCTGTGGGCGATCTTGCTGCTAGGGGTCCTGCTCCCCGACGTCGGCCTGTTCTTGCAGACCTTCGTGCCACGTCAGCCACTCGTCGACGACGACACGCTCCGACTCGGCATGGTCGTTGCTGCGATCGTGCTGCCGGCCGCCATGGGCGGCCTGCTGGTCGCCATGTTGCCGGCGCCGGAACGGACCATCCCGGTCGCGCTTGAGTCGATGCTTCGGGGCTATCCGTTGACCGCGCTACTCGCCGTCCTCTTGGTATTTCTCGCGGGTTTGGCCGTCTGGCGAAAGGTCCGCAGCCTGACCCGGGGCTGGTCGGACAGCCACGTTCCGCTGATCGTGTTGCCCGGCGCGTATGACCGTGTGGCGGCCGACTTGGCGGCCGCGTTGGCGGAGGCCGGTTTCACGGTGCGCCCGCGACCCGCGCCCCGGATGATGACGACGCCCGCCCGGTGGCTCGCGGCGGTCGGTGGGCGAGCATCGGCGAGCCTCGTGCCGGATGAGCTCGTGCTCCTCCACGGCCCCGAGCTCGAAGTACTCGTCTACCCGATGGACCTGCTCATCTCCGGCCACGAGCGCTCCGTCGCGCGCGCGCGTTCCGCGCTTGCCTCCCGGCTTGCCACGACCGCGGCGCACCTGACGGTCCACCCGGATGCCCAGGAACTGGAAGACCGACTTCGATCGGTCATGCAGGCGGACCCGGCCGAGTCGCTCGCCGCCCTCGATGCCATCGACGAACGCCTGCAGGCGCTGGCGATCCCGTACGAGGAGTGGGAGACCCTGTACCGCCTGCGGCTGCAGGCGCAGGTGGAACTCCGACGTCGTGTGGCCGCCGGCGTCGACGCGCACGGCGCCCAGGTGACCAAGGCGACGGCGCGGGTCGTTGCGGTGGTCGCGGGGCTGGCCGCGGAGATCGCCGACGTGGAGTCCAGCGTGTCGGGTCGGGCTCCCGGCACGTTCCGGGTACTGCTCACGACCATCGGCCGCGGATTCCTCGACGCCGTCATCGGGTTCCGGCCGGTACGCGCGCGGCGTCGGGGTGGTGACGAACGTCCGTGACACGCTGGCCGGCTCATCTGACGGGCCCCGTATCGACGGCGGTCCATCGGGCATGACAATGCGCCGCAACGTCGTTACAACCCCGTTACAGGAGCCGGATCGCCCTTTCCGGAGCCCGGTCAGCAGGCTAAGGTCCCGATGGGGCGGCACCATCATGCCGTGACAGGTTGTGGGGTGCGATCGATGCTCGGTGAGCGTGGGCCGGCGCCGATCCCGACGCCCAGCCGGTCCGATCCATCGGGCATCCGTGGATCCATGCTGGACGCAGCCACGGAGCTCGCTCACGAGCGCCGGCTGCCGACACTCGGGTCTGCCGCGGCGGAGCGGCTCGCAGATGCGCTCGGGGCTGACCTTGGGATCTGGGTGGAGCGCGTCGGCGCCGGCCGGCCGGCCGTCTCGCTGACGCGCGCGGAACGAGCGGCGCTGCGCGACGGTCGCGTCGTCGTGCGCGACGGAAGTTCGGCGTCGAGGCCGGCCGTCCTTGCCGTCCCCGCGCGTCGACCGGCCTCTCGGGGAGCGGCGTTGATCGTTCGGTCCGGCGGCTCGAGGACCTGGACGCCGCTCGACGTGTTCGCAGCGGAGACGGCCGTGGCATGGGCGGAGGCGCAGGCTGGCGCCGGGCCGACCTCGGTCGCCGAACAGCCGCGCGACGGCGGGGAGGACGCCAGATTCGCGATCGCGAAGGAGGCCGCGCTCGGTGTCGTGTACGAGTGGGAACCGGCGCCCGGGATCGTCACCCGGAGCGACGGTCTCCGCGAGTTGCTCGGCTTCGAACCGACCGAGGCGGCGGCCTCGGTCGCATGGTGGCGAGGGCGGGTCCATCCCGACGATCGGCGCCTGCTGGAGCGACAACGTCGGCAAGCCCTGCGGGCCGATCACACGAACACGACCGAGTACCGGGTGCGCCACCGCGACGGACATTGGGTCCACGTGATGGATCGAGCGGTGATCGTGCGCGACGAGGCCGGGGGCGCGATCAGGGTGATCGGGCACGTCGTGGACATGACCGAGCAACGTCGCCATGCGCGCGATCGGATGCTGCTGTCCAGGCTCGACGAGCTGCTGCGCAGCGCGTCGACGGTGGCGGCCTGCGTCGAGATGCTCGCCGAGGTCGCGCGAGCCCTCGACGCCGACGACGTGCGGCTCGGCGTGCTCGCCGAGGACGAGGAGACCATCCGCTGGTTCTGCTCCGATGGCAGCGAGTCGGAGGACCGACCCGTCGCGGAGATCGCGGGGAGCGAGGGTGTCGCCGCCCTGGCCATGGGACGCACCGTCGTGCAGGATGACAGGCGCGGTCCGGGCGGGGACACACCGTCGCGCGACGCCGTCATCGCGGTGGCCACGGCACGCGATGGCGCGTGGCGAAAGGCGCTGCGCGTCTCGGCCCGGCGTCCCCGCATCTGGCAAGCGGACGAGATCGCGTTCGTCGAATCGGTGGCGGCCCGCGTGTCGCCCGTCGTGGCGCGTATCCGGGCCGAGGCAGCCCTGCGCGCCAGCGAGGCGCGCTTCCGCATGGCGGCTGGGACCGGCGCGGTCACCTTGTTCGAGCAGGACGCCGACTTGCGATACGTGTGGGTCTTCCCCCAGCTCCCGGAGTTCCCGGAACAGAACCTGGGACGCACGGACGCCGAGCTGTTGCCCGCTCCCACGGGCGAACGGTTGATGCGGCTCAAGCGCCGCGTGCTGGCCACCGGGCGCTCGGTGCGCAAGGAGATGCCGGCCGCGCTCCCCGACGGGACGCGCTGGTACGACCTGGTCGTCGCCCCCCGGTTCGGCCCCGATGGCGCCGTCATCGGTGTGGCTGGGCTCGCCCTCGATATCACCCGGGGCAAGCAGGCCGAGATCGCCCTGCGTCGAAGCGAGGCCACCTTGCGCCAGGCGCTCATCGTCAAGGACGAGTTCCTGGGTCTCGTGTCGCACGAGCTGCGCACCCCGCTGACCGTCATCGTCGGGATGAGCCGGATGCTTGGGTCGGCGTCGCTGTCGGCCGGCCGAGTCCGGGACGTCGCCAAGGACATCGCGGAGAGCGCTGACGTCCTGAACGGACTGGTCGAGAGCATGCTCCTGCTGGCGCGGCTAGATCAGCGCGAGGCGAGCATGCTCCGAGAGCCCGTCCTCCTGCACCGGGCGGCGGCCACGGTGGTGGCGGCCAGGCGTGGACAGGACCGGGATCATCGGTACACGTTCGAGGACCGAAGCCACGGTGCGCTGGTGGATGCGCCGCCGGCCTGGATGGACCGCGTCGTCGAGAACCTCGTGACGAACGCGGGGAAGTATTCCAAGCGCGGCGGGGAGATCAGCGTGGTCATCCGGCGCCGCGGGGAGCGCGTCGCCGTCATCGTCGCCGACGAAGGGGAGTTGTTGGATCGAGCGGAACTCGACCGAGCGTTCGAGCCCTTCTATCGAGCGCCCGGTGCGGTGGATCGGGCTCCGGGTGCCGGTCTCGGCCTGGCGGTGGCCAAGCGGATCGTCGAACTCCTCGGAGGCACCATCTGGGCGCGACCACGGCCGGGCGGTGGTGCCGAGTTCGGCTTCGCCCTCCCCGCGATCGCCGTCGAGGACGAGGGGACCGCCGTCACCGGCTAGGATCCGCGACCCTGCTATGCTGCCGCCCCATGATCGGCCGACCTCCCGCCGACCGCACTTCCACGGACATCCTCGCCGAATGGAAGGCCGCGGAGGCCTCCCTCGACCCCGACGCGCCCGACAGCGCGATCGTGTCGAAGATCGCTCGACTGCGCGAAGAACTCGATCAAGCCGTCGCCCGCGAAGCAGCGGCATCGGGCGTGCCCGATGGCGCCTCGGAAGCCGACATCCGGGCGACCTCCGACCAGCTGCTCCGGGACCTGGATGTGCTGGCGGCGCTCGAGGACCAGAAGCGTGCGCTCTCGCCGGGTGACCCTGAGCTGGTCGCGTTGGCAGCGCGCGTGGACGAGATCGCCCAGCGGGTCCTCGCCCTCACCACGCGCCAGCTCATCATCAGCGAGCTCGCCGAAACGGACGAAGGCGTCACCCGTCCGATCGAGGAGGTCCCGCCGCGGCCGATCGCCGCGGTGCTCGCCGATTGGCGTGCGGAGGAGCGCCGACTCGCCGCGGCGCCCGCCGGGTCCGTGGACGCGCGCGAAGCTGCGGCTCGGATCGAAGGCTTGCGCGAGGAGTATCGCCGGGCGTACGCCTACCAGGCCCGCTCGGAGACGTGACGGTCCGCGCTCCCTGAGCGAGCGCTCGTCGCGTGCACCGCTCGATCCATCACCCGATGAGGGCCGGATCCTCCCGCGGCGGCACGACGTGTTCGGCAGGCCGTTCGGGCGGCTCGACGTCGAGCAGATAGCCGATCCCCTGGAACGTCTTGATGCGACCGGGCTCGCCGGGTTCGGCCCCCAGCTTGCGTCGAACGCGTGAGACCCAGACCCGGAGGTACTGGAGGTCGTCGCGGTATTCCGGGCCCCACACCTTGGTCAGGAGCTCGGTATGGAGCACGACCCTTCCCGCATTCGCGGCCAGGTGCTGGAGCAGGAGCCATTCGGTGCGCGAGAGTTGGACCAGCTGGCCATCACGGGTGACCATCCGGCGCTCGAGGTCGATCTCGACGTCGTCGAACGACAGGATGCCGAACCCGGGCTCGGCGCCTGACGACCGTCGCAGCACGGCGCGAACACGCGCTGCCAGAGCGAACACAGGACTATAAAAAGTGCACTCAGC
>CAYVJP010000142.1:0-6821 GCA_964451745.1 uncultured Anaerolineaceae bacterium
AAGCGCCCCTTCCGGTCCATGCTCGCAGAGCAAGACAACGGTCTGCCGAAAGTTTCCAGCGTCGAGGAGCTCAACGACGCGTTCCGCGCCGCCGCCGCGGGCCCCATGAAGGGCATCCTGGGCGTGTCGGACGAGCCGCTCGTCTCGATGGACTTCAAGGGCGATACCCGATCGTCGATCATCGACGGGGAGTCGACCATGGTCCTGGGTGGGAACATGGTCAAGGTCATCGCCTGGTACGACAACGAATGGGGCTACAGCTGCCGGATCGCCGATCTGGTCGCCCACGTGGCCGCGCGACTGCCGGTCGCGGCCGCCTGACCCGCGGAACCGGCGGCCGCGCGCCACGGCCTGCGGTCGCCGGACCCGCCAAGGAGCAACATGGATAAGCTCACCATCCGCGACGCGGACGTCGCGGGCAAGCGCGTGTTCGTGCGCGTCGACTTCAACGTCCCCCTTGCCGACGGCAAGGTCACCGACGACTCGCGCATCCGTGCCGCGATCCCGACCATCGCCACGCTGCTCCAAGCCGGCGCTCGGGTCGTCCTCGCGAGCCACCTCGGCCGCCCCGATGGCAAGGTCTCCGACAGCCTGCGCCTGCGCCCGGTCGGCCTCCGGCTGGGAGAGCTCCTCCGGCGGAACGTGCCGGTGACCGGTGACGCGTTGGGCCTGGGCACGGAGGACGCCGTCAAGCGGCTCCGCCCCGGGGAGGTGCTGCTGCTCGAGAACCTGCGGTTCCACGTCGAGGAGGAGAAGAACGACCCCGAGTTCGCGGCGAAGCTCGCGGCGTATGCCGACGTGTACGTCAACGACGCCTTCGGCACGGCCCATCGGGCGCATGCCTCCACGGTGGGGATCGCCAAGATCCTGCCGGCATACGCCGGCCTGCTGATGGAGCGCGAGCTCGAGGCGCTGTCCGGCCTCCTTGAGTCTCCAAAGCGACCGTTCGCCGCGATCCTGGGCGGCGCCAAGGTCAGCGACAAGATCAAGGTCATCGATCACCTGCTCACCAAGGTGGACATGCTGGTCCTGGGTGGCGGGATGGCCAATACCTTCCTGCTCGCACAGGGCAAGGCCGTCGGCAAGAGCCTGGCCGAGCCGGACCGCGTGGAGGACGCCCGCCGCATCCTGGCCACGGCCGAGAAGAACGGCGTGCGCATCATCCTGCCGGTCGACGTGATCGTGGCCAAGGAAGTCACCCGCGGGACGGAGTACAAGACGCTCCCCGCCGAGAAGATCCCGGCCAGCTGGCACATCGTGGATCTCGGGAAGGCCAGCCAGGAACTGATCCTGGAGGCTCTCGGCGAGGCCAAGACCGTGTTCTGGAACGGGCCGCTCGGTGTCTTCGAGATCCCGTCCTTCGCCCACGGGACGAACGCCGTCGCGCGGATGCTGGCCGATGCCGCCGAGCATGGCGCCACGGTCGTCGTCGGCGGTGGCGATTCGGTCGCGGCCATCACCCAGCAGGGCCTGGCCGACAAGATGACCCACATCTCGACAGGTGGCGGCGCCTCCCTCGAGTTCCTGGAGGGACGCGAGCTGCCCGGCGTGACCGTGCTCCTCGACCGCACTCCTGCCACCACGGAGAGCAAGGCGTGACCACGATCGATTTCGTCGACGCCCGCGAGATCCTCGATTCCCGCGGGAACCCCACCATCGAAGTCGATGTCGTCCTCGCCGACGGCTCCGTCGGTCGCGCGGCGGTGCCCTCGGGCGCCTCGACGGGCGCCCACGAGGCGGTCGAACTGCGCGACGGGGACAAGGCTCGGTTCGGGGGCAAGGGTGTCCTGACGGCCGTGACCAACGTCACCGATCGGATCGCGCCCGAGCTGCTGGGTCTCGATGCCAGCGACCAGGCGGGCGTGGACGCGCTCCTCAACGACCTCGACGGGACGCCCAACAAGGGTGAGCTTGGGGCGAACGCGATCCTGGGCGTGTCCCTCGCCTGCGCGCATGCGGCCGCGGCTTCGTATGACCTGCCGCTCTATCGATACCTCGGCGGCGTCGGCGCCCGGACCCTGCCGGTCCCGATGTTCAACATCCTCAACGGCGGCAAGCACGCCCAGGACTCCACGGACTTCCAGGAGTTCATGGTCATGCCGGTCGGGTCCGACACGTTCTCGGACGCGCTGCGGGCCGGGGCCGAGATCTTTGGAGCGCTACGCGGCATCCTCCACGACGAAGGCCATGCCACCGGGCAGGGCGACGAGGGTGGCTTCGCGCCGTCCTTGCCGTCGAACCAGGCCGCGGTGGAAGTGATCCTGCGGGCCATCGAGCGGGCGGGCTATCGACCCGGCGTGGACGTGGCGATCGCGCTGGACCCGGCGACCACTGAACTGGTGGAGGAGGGGACCGGGATCGATGGCGCTCCGACCCGCTACGTTCTCGCGCGCGAGGGCCGGACGCTGGACTCGGGCGAGCTGGTGGACCTGTGGGCGGATTGGGCAGCGCGCTACCCGATCGTGTCGCTGGAAGACGGGCTGGCCGAGGACGACTGGACCGGTTGGCAGATGCTCACCGAACGCCTGGGCGGCACGCTCCAGATCGTGGGCGACGACCTGCTCGTGACGAACACGTCGCGGATCGCCCGGGCGATCGAGCTCTCGGCGGCGAACTCCGTGCTCATCAAGCTCAACCAGATCGGGACGCTGACCGAGACGATCGAGGCGATCGAGCTCGCGCGGGGCGCGGCCTGGTCGGCGGTCGTGTCACATCGATCGGGCGAGACCGAGGACACGACCATCGCCGACCTCGCCGTCGCGATGGGCACGGGCCAGATCAAGACCGGGGCCCCGTCGCGCTCCGAGCGCGTGGCCAAGTACAACCGCCTGCTGCGCATCGAGGGCGAGCTGGGCGACGGCGCGCGCTATCCGGGACGGGCGGCGCTGTCGGGCGTCCCGGCCTCGACGCGGTTCGCGCCCGAGACCGCGGGGGCAGGCGCCGCTTCGTGAGTCGATTCGTGGACCGGGGGGCGATCACGGCCGCCTATGTCGGGATCGGGATGGCGGTCACGATCGCGGTCAGCTTCCTGCTCATCATCCCGATCGAGCCGATCGTCTGGCTGCTCGCACTGCCGTCGGGGCTGCTGATCGGGTACTACGCGAACCAGCGATCGGACCGCCGGGCCGGGCCGTGGTCGCGGATCCTCGTCAACGGGGTGTTCGCGGCGCTCGTGACCGGGCTGACGATGGCCGTGCTGCTGCTCGCGGTGAAGGCGCTGTTCTTCTATGCCGACAACGGGTATCGCGACGAGAGCGCCGGCGGGCCGATCACGTGCGCGTCCGGGCCCGACTGCGTGTACCAGCGGTACCTGCTCGTGGAGGACGGTGCGCGCGTGCCCGACCTGGAGGCGGCCGGGGTCGTGGATGTGGAGACGTTCACGGCCTTCTACTGGTCGTCGCAGTTCGCGACCGCGGGCTTGATCATCCTGGTCACGACGGTCGGGGGCCTGGGCGGGGCGGCGATCTACGGGGTCACCCGGCCGAAGTCGGCGCGGCCGTCGGATGGGGCGGTGTCCGTCCCGGGGTGACGGTGCCGGGCGGATCGCGGGCTGGTGCCGCGGTCGCGGAGTCTCGCGGGTGCCTGTCGCGGGTGCCTCGAGGCCCCGGTCACGAGGCCGCGGCCTACAGGCTCCACTTTCTGCCAGATGCAGAAACGGTCTGCACGCGCCGACGATCGAGCGAGGATCCGCGTGGTCGCGGCCGGTCTCCACACTCGTGCGGGGCCCGCGACACCTTCACATGCAGACCAGTCCTGCAACTGGCGCTGGGCGATCGGCCGCTGCAGACCAGTGCTGCATCTGGCGAAACGCGTTCCGCGGGCCACGAAACGGACAGTGGCGTGAGCCAGACGAACCAGCGTGGCTCGCTGCCCGGATCGCCATCGTTGCAGGCGACCCGTGGGGCCTCATCTGCTTCGTGCCACTGGTAGTTGCGTCGAGATGGTTTGGCGCGGAACGGCGGGCCGTGGGGAAGCGCGGCCCGCGCGGCCAGGTCACGTGACCCGGACATGACGACGCCCCGGGGTGGGCCCGGGGCGGTCGAAGCGGCGGAATGACGCGGGGCGATCCCGCCCGGCTACTCCTTGGGAGCGGCCTTCTTCTTGGGCGCGGCCTTGGCGGTCGCCGTGGGCTTGGCAGTCGTGGCCTTGGCGGCGGGCTTGGCCGCGGCCTTGGTCTTCGGGGCCGCCTTGGCAGCCGGCTTCGCGGCGGCCTTGGTGGTCTTGGCCGGGGTCTCGGGTGCCGCGGTGGTGCTCGCGGCGGCGGCGGCAGCAGCGGCCGCGGCCTCGGCTCGAGCCGTCTTGCTCAGCGCGGCGCGGGCTTTGCCGGCTGCGGTCTGGGCGCCCTTGGCCTTGGTCGACTTGCCGGCCGCGATGCGGGCCTTGGCGGCCTTCGCCGCGGCGGCCTTGCCGGTCTGCTTGGTGACGCGGGCCGAGGTCTGCACCGAGGCGCCGCCCAGGGCCGCGTTGACCTTGCGGGTCAGGCGCGACTTGCGACGCGCGGCCGCGTTCGGGTGGATGGCACCGGCCTTCGCCGCGCGGTCGAGCGCGCTGAGCGCGTCGGTCAGGGCGACGATCGGATCCTGACCCTCGACGGGATTCGCGGCCAGGGTCAGGGCCTTGGCGACATAGGTCTTCGCGGCGCTGCGGCGCGGGCCGAGGACCTCGTGGCGTCGCGCAGCCTGGCGAACGCGCTTGAGACCTGACGGTGTGCGCGCGCCTGTCCAGGTGCGGGGCGTCTTGGCCAAAGGGGCGGACCTCAGTTGGAAGTGGGATCTTGGTCGTCGGCACCGTGGCGCGGGGTGAGCGCCGGGCGCGACGACGGATGGTACCACAGCCCGTCGGGAGCGCCCCGGCCGACGGACGAGACCCGCGTCCCCCAGACTACCGCGCGTGACTGCGATCCTTGGTGGCCTCGGCGCCGCCGTACTGTGGGCGGCCGCCACCCTGGCATCCTCACGATCGAGCCGGATGATCGGCTCCCGGGTCGTGCTGGCCTGGGTGATGATCGTGGGCACGATCATCGGCCTCCCGATCGGCCTCGCCACCGGCATCCCGAGCGACGTGACGTCCGAGTCGCTGGCCCTGCTGTTGGTCGCCGGCGTGTGCTACTCGGCCGGGTTGTACACGGCATACACGGCCCTGACCTTCGGCAAGGTCTCCATCGTCGCGCCGATCGTGGCGACCGAGGGCGCGGTCGCGGCGCTGATCGCCGTCGCGCTCGGCGACGCCATCGGTGCGAGCGCGGCGCTGCTGCTCGGGATCATCGTCGTCGGTGTCGTCCTGTCATCGATCGAACCCGCCCGCCCCGACGTCCCGGCGGGGGACATCGAGATCGCCGCGGACGCGCCCGACGTCCGACAGCGACCCGTCGAGGACACCCGTCGAGCCGTGGTGTTCGCCGTCGCGGCAGCGGTCATCTTCGGCATCGGCCTCGTCGCGACCGGCCGGGCGGCCGTGGACGTGCCACCGATCTGGGTCGCGATCACGGTGCGGCTGATCGGCCTCCTGATCGTCGCCCTTCCCTTGATCCTCCAGCGCAAGCTTGTGCTGACCCGGGTCGCGCTGCCGCTGGTCATCATCGCCGGCGTCGGCGAGATCATCGGATCGACGCTTTCGGCGTGGGGCGCCTCAGTGAACATCGCCATCACGGCGGTCCTCGGGTCGCAATTCGCGGCGATCGCGGCCGTCATGGCGTTCCTGCTCTTTGGCGAGCGGCTGTCGCGGACACAGGTCCTCGGCGTGATCCTGATCGTCGTCGGCGTGACCGCCCTCGCGGCAACGAGCGTCTGACCGGCTACACTCCCGCGTCGTGACCATCCCCCAGGACCGCCTGCGCAATTTCTCGATCATCGCGCACATCGATCACGGCAAGTCGACGCTGGCCGATCGATTGCTGGAGCTGACGCACACCATCGACGCGCGGCAGATGACGAGCCAGGTCCTCGATTCGATGGACCTCGAGCGCGAGAAGGGCATCACGATCAAGGCGCGCTCCGCCCGCCTCGAGTACACCGCGAAGGACGGCAAGACGTACGGCCTGAATCTCATCGATACGCCCGGCCACGTCGACTTCGCCTACGAGGTCAGCCGCAGCCTCCAGGCCTGCGAGGGCGCGATCCTCGTCGTCGATGCCACCCAGGGCATCGAGGCCCAGACGCTCGCCAACGTCCACCTCGCGATGCGGGAGAACCTCACGCTCATCCCGGTCCTCAACAAGATCGACCTCCCGTCGGCCGACCCCGAGACGATCATGGACGAGCTCGAGAACGTGCTGGCCATCCCGCGCGAGGAGGTCATCCTCGCCTCGGCCAAGGACGGGACCGGCGTCTCCGACATCCTCGAGGCGATCGTCGCCCGCATCCCGGCCCCCAAGGGCGACCCCGCGAAACCCGTCCAGGGCCTCATCTTCGACAGCCACTACGACGCCTACAAGGGCGTCATCGTCTACGTCCGGCTGGCGCAGGGCACGCTCAAGAGCGGTGAGCCGGTCCTGCTGATGGGCAGCGGCGCCGAGGCCGAGCCGCTGGAACTCGGTGTGTTCCGACCACAGCTCGTGCCGGTCAAGCAGCTCGTGGCCGGCGAGGTCGGCTACGTCGCGACCGGGCTCAAGAACGTGCGCGAGGCGCAGGTCGGGGACACGCTCACGACGCAGGCACGACCGGCCAGCGAGCCACTCCCCGGCTACCTCCCCGCCAAGAGCCTCGTGTTCGCCGGCATCTACCCCGTCTCCGGCGAGGACTACCCGCTCCTGCGCGATGCCCTCGACAAGCTGCACCTCAACGATGCGAGCTTCACGTTCGAGCCCGAGAGCTCCGTGGCCC
>CAYVJP010000142.1:6831-7240 GCA_964451745.1 uncultured Anaerolineaceae bacterium
GCCGGGGTTCAAAGAAATCCAGCCGATGGTGTTCGCGGGGCTCTACCCGATCGACTCCCATCAGTACGCCGAGCTGCGCGACGCGCTCGAGAAGCTGCGCCTCAACGACAGCTCGTTCTTCTACGAGCCGGAGACCTCGACGGCGCTCGGCTTCGGCTTCCGCTGCGGCTTCCTGGGCCTGCTCCACATGGAGATCGTCCAGGAGCGCCTCGAGCGCGAGTTCTCGCTCGACCTCATCGCCTCGGCGCCATCGGTCGAGTACCACGTCAACCTCGAGCACGGGCGCGGCCAGCTCATCGTGGACAACCCGGCGCTGCTGCCGAACCCGTCGGACATCGAATCGATCGAGGAGCCGTGGGTGACCCTGAGCGTGGTCACGCCCTCGACGTACATCGGCCCGCTCATGGAG
>CAYVJP010000143.1:0-1499 GCA_964451745.1 uncultured Anaerolineaceae bacterium
ACGAGGGCGTCCAGCACGGCATGCGTGGCCGGGATGCGGATGCCGGGCATCCGCCGGGCAAGGTCCGCGATCACGGCATGCGGCGCATCGCGCAGCTCGCCCGAGGACGGGGACCCCGGGCGCAGGCCCACCAGGCCCGGGAGCCATGACTCGAGACCCTCGGCACCGGCGCCCCATGCCTCGGCGACGACCCTGTTCGCGCGAGACCGGAGGCGCACGACGGTCGGCTGTCCCGCCCTCCGGATCGACACCCACGCCTCGTCGCGGCCGATCCGGACGCATGGGTCGAAGCGGCCGCGCGCAAGGGGAGCGAGGGTACGGGCCAGGTCGAACGGGGACGCGACGGCGATCTCGGTCTCGGGCATATGCGGCCAGTCTGTCACGCTACCGAAACTGTCACGGACCTTGCCGAAAACCTCCCGAAACCCGGTTCGATGCTATGGTAGGGACGACGTGCGACGCCCCAGAGTCGTCGCGAGCGTGGCGCTCATCGCCGTGCTCGCCTCGGTCGCCGTCCCCGGACCGGCTGGTTCGCAGGCGCAAAGCCTGATCGTGACCCCGTCCGCTGACATCTTCGCCAAGGTGGAGATCGATGCGTCTGTCCGCGGGCCGGTGATGACGACCCCGCCCCTCGATCCGGGGGCCCGTTCCGATGGGAACCTGGATCAGGGCTCGATCCTGTTCGAGCCTGCTTTGCGATCCGAGCCGCCCCAGGCTCGGTCTTCGGCGAACCAGCCGGAGGCCGACCGTGGCTCGGTCAGCAAGAACCCCTGGCGTCATGACCCGGAGATCTCGTGGTACGGGCCGGGGCTCATCGGCAATGGCACCGCATGTGGCCAGACGCTCACCCGCAAGCTGGTGGGGGTGGCGCATCGCTCCCTCCCGTGCGGGACGCTGATCACGTTCCGCTCCCACGGGCACACCGTCACGGCCCCCGTGGTGGACCGCGGGCCGTTCGTCCGGGGCCGGATCTTCGATCTCACCTACGCCCTGTGCAAGAAGCTCGAGCACTGCTACACGGGACCGATCGATTGGCGATACGGGGCCAGCAGCTGAGCTGAGCCGAGCGCACACTGGGATCTCCAGTCAAAGGGAGGTCCCGATGCGCATCCTCGTCGTCGGCGCCGGTGGCGTCGGCAGCGCCGTCGCCCCGATCGCGGCCCGCCGCGACTTCTTCGATCACGTCGTCATGGCCGACTATGACCTCGCCCGGGCGGAGCGGGCGGTCGCCCGACTCGACGGCGATCCCCGGTTCAGTGCCGCGCGCGTGGACGCGTCCCGCGCCGACGATGTCGCGGCGCTCGTCCAGGAGCATCGGATCACCCACGTCCTCAATGCCGTCGACCCGCGGTTCGTCCTGCCGATCTTCGAGGGCGCGTTCGTGGCCGGCGCGGACTACCTGGACATGGCGATGTCGCTCTCGCGACCGCACCCGGAGCGACCATATGAAGACACCGGCGTGAAGCTGGGCGACGAGCAGGTCGCCGTCGCCAGGGATC
>CAYVJP010000143.1:1509-7204 GCA_964451745.1 uncultured Anaerolineaceae bacterium
AGGCCGCCGGTCGCCTCGCGCTGGTCGGGATGGGCGTGGAGCCGGGTCTGTCCGACGTGTTCGCCCGCTACGCTGCCGATCACCTGTTCAGCGAGATCGACGAGGTCGGTGTCCGCGATGGGGCCAACCTCGTGGTCGATGGCTACGAGTTCGCACCCTCGTTCTCCATCTGGACGACCATCGAGGAATGCCTCAACCCGCCGGTCATCTGGGAGGAGGGTCGCGGCTGGTTTACGACGCCGCCATTCTCCGAACCCGAGGTGTTCGATTTCCCCGAAGGGATCGGGGCCGTCGAGTGCGTCAACGTGGAACACGAGGAAGTGCTCCTGATCCCGCGCTGGGTCAAGGCGAAGCGCGTGACGTTCAAGTACGGCCTGGGCGACGAATTCATCAACGTGCTCCAGACGCTCCACAAGCTGGGACTGGACCGGACCGACAAGCTCCCCGTCGGCGGCGTCGAGGTGTCCCCGCGTGACGTCGTGGCGGCGGCGCTCCCGGATCCGGCGACCCTGGGCAACCGGATGCACGGCAAGACCTGCGCCGGCACCTGGGTCACCGGGCGCGGCAAGGACGGGGCCCCGCGCTCCGTGTACCTCTACCACGTCGTGGACAACGAGTGGTCGATGCGCGAGTACGGCTCGCAGGCCGTCGTCTGGCAGACGGCCATCAACCCGGTCGTGGCCCTCGAGTTGCTGGCGGCCGGGACGTGGTCCGGGGTCGGCGTGCTGGGACCCGAGGCATTCGACGCCGTCCCGTTCCTGGACCTGCTGACGGCCTACGGTTCGCCGTGGGGCATGCGCGAGGACTGACCCGCGCATCGGGCCGACGGGGCCGGACATGGATCAGCCCCGGCCGAAGCCAGGGCTGATCGGTGCGGTGACGAAGAACGGGGTTCAGTCGTCGCCGAGCGCTCGGTGGAGGAACGCGGCCATCTGACCGCGGGTCACGAGATCGTTCGGGCAGAACTTGGTGGGCGAGCAGCCCTGGGTGATGCCGGCCGCCGAGAGCCACGTGATGTCGGCCTGGAACGTGCCAGCCGTATCCGTGAACGTCCGCGGCGTGCCGAGGGGAAGATCCGGCAGCGCTCGGTGGAGGAACGCGGCCATCTGACCGCGGGTCACCGGTGCGTTCGGGCAGAACCGATCCGGCGAGCACCCCTGGGTGATGCCGGCGGCGGACAGCCACTCGATGTCTTCCTCGAAGGTGCTCCCGTTGTCATCGATGAAGGTCTTGCCGGTCCCGAGGGGAAGATCCGGCAGTGCGCGGTGCAGGAACGCGGCCATCTGACCACGGGTCACGTTGTCGTTGGGGCAGAACAGCGTCGGCGAGCACCCCTTGGTGATGCCCGAGTCGGCAAGCCAGGCGATGTCGTCGTAGAAGGTGCTGCCATCGATGTCGGTGAACGGCGGCAGGCTGGCATCCACGGTGATCGAGTCACTGACGACAGCGGACCAGTTGCCGGCCCCATCCCGCCACTGCACGTACACGGTGCGCGAACCCTCGCCGGCGGCGAGCGTCCAGGTCTTGGGCGTCGAGTAGGCGGACGTCGTGGCTCCGGCCCCGTTGAGGACACCGCTGCCATCGACCGAGTTCGTGTTGGCGAGGCGGACCTGGCTGACACCGCTGGCGTTGTCGGTCGCGGGGACCGCCACGCTGACGGTGTTGCTGCCGGCCCGGGAGGCGCCGCCGTTGATGGAGACGGTCCCGGCGGGATCGGTCGTGTCGAGGACGATCGTGTCGCTCTGCACCGGGGACCAGACCCCGTTGCCATCCTGCCACTGCACGTAGACCGTCTTGGTGCCGTTGGCGCCGGTCAGGGTCCAGGGCACGGTCGCGGCGTACGGGACCGTCGTCGCGCCGGCGCCACTGAGGACGCCGCTGCCATCGACGGTCGCGACATTGGCGATGCGGACGTTGTCGACGCCGCTGCCGGCGTCGGACGCGGTCACGTCCAGGCTCACGGCGGTGTCACTGGTGAACGCCGCGCCCTCGTCGATCTCGACGGCGCCCACGAGGGGAACCGAGTCGTAGATGATCGTGTCGCTCGAGACGGCCGACCAGTTGCCGGCACCATCGCGCCACTGCGCGTAGACCGTCTTGGTGCCGTCGCCGGCGGTCAGCGTCCACCCCTTGGGCGTCGCGTACGCGTAGGTCGTGGCGTTGGCGCCGTTGAGGACGCCGTTGCCGTCCACACCGGCCGCGTTGGCGATGCGGACCTGGCTGACACCGCTCCCGGCGTCGGTCGCGGGCACGGCCAGGCTGACCGTGCGGCTGGGCGAGCTCGTGGAGGCGGCCCCGGCGTCGATGGTGATCGTTCCGGCCGGATCGGTCACGTCGGCAGCGCCGCCGAGGGTCATGCGGTTGTGCAGATAGACGCGATTGCCGGCGGTGACGTTGTTGGCGAGGACCAGCAGGCCGCTCGCGCTCGTGACCGCCGACTTGCCCATGCTGGCGTCGTCGATCTGGGTTTCGGTGGCGCTCTTGATGAACGGGGTGCCCGGCTGGATCGAGGTGTCCGCCGAGCGGAACTTCAGTGCCTCGGGGCCGTTCATGGGGGCCGACTTGATGTTGATCGTACCGCCGCCGTTGGGCGATGTGAGCGCGACGTAGACGACGTCGAGCTGATCGCTCAGGGCGACCTGCGGGCGCGTGCCGCAGTCACCGACGGTCGCCACGAGGTGGGAGCTCCAGACGCCGGCCGCCGTGCGCTTGTAGAGCACGACGAGCGGGAGGGACTGGTTGGTCGCGCAGTTGGCGGTGTCCTTGCCGGTCTTGGTGACGGCGTAGATCGAGCCGTCCTGGGCCACCTTCATGTTGATGTGGTTGTCGGCGCGCTCGCCGTCGTTGGCGCCGGTGGGCGACGGCAGCTTGACCGCGGTCTCCCAGTTGATGGCGACCGTGGGGTCCGCGGCGAACGGGATCGTGGTGAAGTAGAAGCCGTTGGAGGCGCTGTCGGGCAGGTTGTCGTGGTCGGACCACAGGATGCCGAAGTTGCCGTTGAAGGCCACGATCGACGAGATGTCCATGGACTGCACGTTGCCCGGGTAGGAGATGGTGCTCCCGGCCTGGCTCGGCACCTGGGCCGGGGCGCTCCACGTGATGCCGTCGTCATCGGAGATGCTGTAGCGCACCTGCGTGCTGTGCGGCCAGGTCGCCATCAGGCGCCCGCCGACAGGATCGCGGGCGATGGTCACCGTGGGAGCGCCGCCTTCATTGGCCGCGGTCACGGTCTGGGTGTTGGGGATGGTGGCGAAGGTCGCCGCCGCGTAGGTGTCGGTCGCCGGGTTGAATGTGGATCGGTAGACCCGGATCGTATCCACGCTGTAGGGGGCGGTCGTGTCGGTCGGATGCGCGGAGGCGACCCACAGGGTGTTGTTCTCGAACAGGTAGTCACCGTGCGACGCGTTGCGCGGGTCCAGTGCGGGGAGACCGGCACCGGTCGTCCAGTCGTTAGTGGCCGGGTTGAACTTGAAGATCCGGTAGTTGTCGTCCGAGTGGAACATCCCCGCGTACCAGATGCCGTCCGCGAACCACACCTTCGACTGCGGCTTGTCCGCGGTCGCGTGGTTCACGCCGCCGCTGATGGCGAAGTCACGGAAGCCGACCTCGACCGGCGTGGCCGCCTTGGCGACGCCCGCGAGCGAGGACATCGCCAGCACGACGAGGATGAGGACGGCGCCGACGGATCGGCGGGACACGGCGTGGCGGCGCGAGCGTGTGGCCATCGAGACAGGACCCCCTTGGCGTGTGAGCGTCAGTGGAACTCGGGCGGATGTCACGGTCGACGACACGTCTCTTGTGTCGGTACGACAGCCCCCCGGCCCGGTGTGCCGCGAAGGATAGCCCTGACTCGCGTACTGTGCCATCCCCGGACCATGGTCCCGCGACGTTAGCGTTGCGGAGGGTCAACGACGGCGTTCGACGGGATGGGGTCCTGCGCCCTACCGTATCGGCATGTGCCGAAGCATCAAGACCCTGCGTCGTCCCGGAGAGAACGCGACGACCGGCGAACTGGAGGCGGCCGCCCGCCAGTACGTCCGCAAGCTCAGCGGCTTCCGCGAGCCATCGGTTCGCAATCGCGAGGCGTTCGATGCCGCGATCGCGGAGGTCGCGGCAGCGTCACGACGGCTCGTCGAGTCGATCGGCGTGGACGTGGAGGACGGCCCGGACCGCTGGACGCCGGGGAGCGGCCGCGCCCGGACCATGGCGTGAGCCAGGCGCCGGTCGCGCCGTGGTGGGTCCGACCCGGCCTCGAGATCGATCGCGACGGGCGTCTGCGCATCGCCGGGCGCGACGCGGAGGGGCTCGCGCGGGAACACGGGACGCCGCTCTTCGTGTACGACCGGCCCAGGTTCGCCGAGAACGCGCGCCGGATCCAGGCCGCGTTCGCTCCGACCGGACTGGATCTCCGCCTCCGCTTCGCGCTCAAGGCGAACCCGCTCCCCGAGGTGCTCGAGGTGTTCCGCGGCCTCGGCCCCCCGGGCTCCACCGAGAGCGTCGGGATCGATGCCTGTTCGCCGGGCGAGGTGCTGCGCGCGATCGAATGCGGATGGGAGCCGAACGAGATCAGTTTCACGGGGACCAACGTCTCCGACCGCGATCTTGATGTCCTCCTCGCCCACGGCGTCCATGTGAACCTCGACTCGATCAGTCAGATCGAGCGCTTCGGACGGCGGGCACCGGGATCCCGGATGGGGATCCGGATCGATCCGGCGACCGGCGCCGGCTATACCGAGCACCTCGAGTACAGCGGCGCCCGGCCGACGAAGTTCGGCGTGGGCATGGACCGGTTCGACGACGCACTCGCTGCCGTCGCGCGCCACGGCCTGGTCGTGGACACCATCCACTTCCATGCCGGATCGGGGTGGTTGGCGGACGGGCTGCCCGGGTTCGAACGGGCGCTTCCCGTCGCGGCCGAAGCGGTCGAACGCGCCCGGTCCGCCGGTCACCCCGTCGGCGAGGTCAACGTCGGGGGCGGCATCGGGATGCCCGCGCGGGAGGACGAGGGGGCCGTGGACCTGGATGCGTACGCGGCGACGATCGCACGGCACCTTGTGCCACTCGGCGTCGCCGTCGGGTGCGAGCC
Source organism: uncultured Anaerolineaceae bacterium (assembly GCA_964451745.1). Taxonomy (GTDB): domain Bacteria; phylum Chloroflexota; class Limnocylindria; order Limnocylindrales; family CSP1-4; genus SPCO01. The sequence continues at coordinate 6,596 of CAYVJP010000143.1, forward strand.
TGGCGATGGCCTCTCGAAGGACGCGGCGATCCTCCTGGGCGAGGTCGTCTCGGTGGAGGAGCGGCGTGGCGTCACCTTCGTCGGGTTGGACTTCGGCTGGAACGTGACGTGTGCCTACTTCATCTATCGCTTCGCGCAGGAGGTCGTGGTCTGCACCGCGGCCGATGCGGCCCGGACGACGACCGTCACGGTCGCGGGCCACATCAACGAAGCGGGCGACGTCTTCGCCGAGGACTACCCGATGCCGCCGGTCGCCGAGGGCGAGATCGTCGCGCTGCTCAACGCGGGGGGCTACCACCAGGCGATGAGCTCCACGCACTGCCTGCGACCCATGGCGGAAGCGATCTTCCTGGATCGCTGACCGTGCGGGTGGTGCGCCGAGGCGCCAGGCCTACGTCATCTGCATGAGGCGCATGGGCCCCTCCTGTCGCTCCGGGCACGACACACGATGGGTGGCGACGCCAAGCCCCCACGCCGCACGCTCCGGTCATGCTCATCCAGCACGTCCGACCGATCCACCCGCCGCTCAGATCGCTCGCGATGGTCGCCCCGACGGACGTCGCGTTCTGGACCCTCTTCGCGGTCGCCGCCGTCGAGTTCGTCATGGAT
>CAYVJP010000144.1:0-7200 GCA_964451745.1 uncultured Anaerolineaceae bacterium
GGTCTCGTCCACGCGCTGGGCGTTGTCGACCTGGTCCCAGAAGAGGGGCAGCACGATCATCGGCTTGCCGTGGTGGAAGGACTCGGTGACGGTGTTATTGCCGCCGTGGGTGATCACCAGATCCGCCAGCGGGAGGATCGCGGGCTGCGGCAGGAACCCCTCGCCTGTCTGGTTGTCGTGGAGCGTGATCTGGTCGGCGAGCGGTCCCTTCGAAACGATGACCCGGTGCTCGGTGGTGGCGAGCAGGTCCACGAGCCGCTGCATCAACCCCACGTCCGCCGCGCCGAGCGACCCCAGGGAGAGGTAGATCAACGCCCCATCCCGCTCGGCGAGGTGAGCGGGCAGGTCCCAGGTCGTGTCGGCCGCCCGGACCGTCGAGTCGAGGCGATGCCAGGTCGGTCCCAGCGGGTTCACGCGCTCGTAGTCGGCCTCGGCCGGGTACGAGTACAGGTTCAGGTACGGGGATTCGGCGATGAACTCCGGTCCGAGCTCCCCGTAGGTCAGGCCGGTCTCGCCATGCTCGCGGCAGAAGGCATCGAAGTCGGCCCACATGTCGGCGTGCGTCCGGCGGATCTCGTCCATGAACGCCGGCCAGCCCGACCGGTCGGCGACCGGATACCCGGACGAGAACGGAGCCATGAGCGCGTCCTTCATCTCCATCGGATTGCACGAGACGATGCGGACCCACGGACGCCCGGATGCGCTGATGGCCGGGAACGCCACCACGTTGTCCTCGACGATGACGTCCGGGCGGAGCTCATCGAAGATCTCGGTGAGCCGCGGGTCCACGTACTTGGCGCCGTCGATGAGGGCCTGCCACGTTGGCGCGATGAACTCGCCGAGCTGCTCGAGGGTCGTCTTGCGGAAGACCGGCGCGGTATCGCGGATGAAGTCGATCCAGAACTGCCCCGGCACCTCGGGCTCGGCCGGCGGCGGACCGAGGCGCATCAGCCGTTCCTCGAACCCCTTGGCTTCGAGCGTTCCGGCGAACGACTCCTCGATGATGAAGACCACCCGGTGTCCCCGGTCGCGCAGGATGTTGCCGATCCCGACGCAGTTGTTGGTCGGTCCGAATGCGCCCTCGGGGAAGAAGACGATCGTGCGCGCGTCGGTCACGTGGGCCTCCGTATCGTGGCGTGGCCGACCTCTTCGGTCGCAACGCGGACGATACCGCGCCGGGACCGCGCATCGACAGCCCGAACGCGACACCCAGGTGACGACCATCGACCCGTCTGCGTGGGCCGAACGGCACGGGAGTCGACCGCGGCGCCTCCCTATGCTCGTCGCGAAGGAGACCCTGTGACGTGACGACAACCTCCCTTGCCACAACCGCCCCGACCCACGACTCGGCGGCGCACCCCGACCGTCGCTCGGCCATCGAGCACGCGACCGTCCGCGAGGTCCTGATGGGGGCCCAGGACAACCTCACGAACGTGCTGGCCGTGATGCTCGGCGTCTCCATCGGGTCGGGGCGTGCCGACCTCGTGGCCCTGGCCGGCATCTCGGCCGCCGTGGCCGAAGCGGTGTCGATGGGTGGTGTGCTCTACAGCTCCACGCGCGCCGAGGAGCGGCTGGACGAGCGCGACGGTGTGCCAGGCCCGACCGACTCGCGACGACCGAGCATCGGGCTGACGCCGCTCCAGTCCGGGATCACGACGTTCGTCGCCGCCCTGGTCGGCGGTCTCGTCCCGCTGGTGCCATTCGCGATCCTCCCGCTTCCCGGCGCCGTGGTCGCGTCGATGGCCATCTCGGTCGTCGCCCTCTTCGTGCTGGGCTCGGCCATCGGCCGCGTGAGCGGCTCGACGTGGTGGCGCGAGGGCGTTCGATTGCTCGTCGTCGCGGGCCTGGCGGCGATGGCGGCCGCCGTGGTCGGCGCCTCGCTCCCGCTCGCCTGACCGCCATCCGGTCCGTCACCCGCGGCGAAGATGGTGTAGCGTAGGGTTACCGACCGACTGGTCGGTCGGTCGCGTGCCATACCCGCGTCGCGAGGCAACCTGATGGGCAAACGCACGAAGGCGGACCCCGGCGAACAGAGTCGTAGCCGGCGCGAACGTATCCTCGATGCCGCGTTCACGACCTTCGCCGGTCGAGGCTATCGCGATGCCTCGATGGACGACATCGCCGCCGCGGCCGAGACCTCCAAGGGCGGCGTCTACTTCCACTTCTCGACCAAGGAGTCGATCTTCCGCGAGCTGATGCGGACGACGGCGGACAAGCTCGTCGGCAAGGTGGAACGGGCGGTCGCGACCCAGACCGACCCGATCGCCCGGGCCGAGATCGCGATCGGGACCGTCCTCGCCACGTTCTCTGGTCACCGCACGATGGCGCGCCTGCTGTTCCTCGATGTCATCGGGGCTGGCCGCGTGTTCCAGGCCGAGGCGAACGACCTCCATGAGCGGTTCGCGCGGCTCATCCAGGGGTACCTGGACCAGGCGGTGGCCGACGGCGTCATCCCGCCGACCGATACCCGCGTGACGAGCATCGCCTGGTTCGGCGCGCTCAACGAGGTCGTCGGCCGCTGGCTCCAGGCGGACAAGCCCGTCCGGCTGGAGGACGCCTACCCGACACTCCGGGCGACCCTGCTGCGCAGCGTCGGCGTCCCGGAGGAGCGTATCGGACGGGTACCGGCTCCGGACTCGCCGGGGTCGTTCCCAGAGGGCGATCGATGACCGTCACCGACCGCGGCGCCCGGGGGTCCCGCCCCGTTCCCGACGCCACGACCGCCGGCCTCGCCATCCGCACGGAGTCGGCCGATGCGTTCGATCCCATCGCCGTCTACGCCGCGGCGGTCGAGGCAGGCCTCGAAGCGGCGCTGTGGCTGCGCGCCTCGGAGGACCTCGCCCTCGTCGGGATCGGACGGGCCTGGTCCTGCGAACCCGAGGGCGACGAGCGCTTCGCGCTGGCGGATGACGCCTGGCGAACCATCGCCGACGCCCTCGGCCCCGACGACCCCTCACTCCCCCGCGGTGTCGGGCCGGTCCTGCTGGCCGGGCTCGGGTTCACGGGCCGTCGGCCCGCGCCCGGCGGGCCGCCGGCGCCGTTCGGCGCGGCCTCGCTCGTGCTGCCCGAGGTCATCGCCGCGCGGACCGGCGGCGCGTCGTGGACCACCACCACGACCGAGGACGCCGCGGCCCCGGGCGCGCGGCGACGCACGGAGCGCATCCTCGCCCGGGCACGGGAGCTGGCACCGGCGCCCGGTGGCCTGGTCGCCCGGCCCGTCGCGGCGCCGCTGTCGATCGCCGAGGAACGTCCGGACCGGGTGCTGTGGGATCGGACGGTGGGCCTGTTCGCCGGCGCGGTCGGGCGTGGCCGCATCGACAAGGTCGTGCTCGCTCGCCGGGTGGTGATGGCATCCCGTGCCGACCTCGATGTCGAGAACGCGTTGCGCCGGCTCGCCGCCAGCGCCCCGGAGAGCACCGTCTTCGCGTTCCGCCGCGATGGCCGCACGTTCCTCGGCGCGACACCCGAACGCCTGATCCGGACCGACGGCCGGGCGTATCGCACCGTCGCGATCGCGGGTTCGGTGGGGCGCGGGGCCGATGCCGCCGAGGACGCCGTCCTCGCCCAGGCCCTCCTCGACTCCGACAAGGACCGCGAAGAGCACGCCGTGGTGGTCGCGGCCTTGCGCGAGCGACTCGGTCCGATCTCCGAACGCTTCACGATCGAAGCCGAACCGCGCGTCCTGACGCTCCGTCACGTCCAGCACCTCATCACCGAGATCGAGGGGACGGTCCACGAGCGCGAAGGACTCCTCGCATTGGCCGGGCGATTGCATCCGACCCCGGCCGTGGGTGGCGAGCCACGCGACGTGGCGCTGGCGCTCATCGACGAACACGAGGGCTTCGACCGCGGCTGGTATGCCGGACCCATCGGCTGGCTCGGCGCGGACGGGGATGGCGAGTTCATGGTCGCGCTGCGCAGCGGCATCGTGGACCGGACCCGGGCCACGCTCTTCGCCGGTTGCGGGATCGTCGCGGACTCGGATCCCGAGCGGGAATGGGATGAGTCCCGGATGAAGCTGCGCGCGGTCGCCTCGGCGTTGGGGCGCCCCGGGGACGAGCCATGAGCGACATGGCAACGGACACCGCCCCGCTGCTGCGGGCCTTCACGGAGGAGCTCGCGCGGGCGGGCGTCCGCGAAGCGGTCATCTGCCCGGGTTCGCGATCGACACCGCTGGCCCTCGCCCTCGCGGCGCACGACGGGTTCACGGCGCACGTGCTCCTCGACGAGCGCTCCGCGGCGTTCTTCGCCCTCGGGATGGCGCGGACCTCCGGGCGGGCGGTCGTCGTGCTGGGGACCTCCGGGACCGCGGTCGTCAACTTCATGCCGGCCATCGTGGAGGCGTCGCTGGCACGAGTCCCGCTCGTGGTCTTGACCGCGGACCGGCCCGCGGAACTCCAGGACCGGGGTGCGCCGCAGACCATCGACCAGGTGAAGCTCTACGGCGACCACGTGAAGTGGTCGACCGAGCTGCCGCTCGCCGACGACGCGCCCGAGACCCTCGCGCACGTCCGTTCGGTCGCGGGTCGGGCGGTCGCGGAGGCCCTGGCCGGGCCGATGGGTCCGGTCCACGTCAACGCCCCGTTCCGCGAGCCACTGATCCCGGTCGGTGCGCTCGGCGCGTGGCCGGAGCTCGGGCCGACGCCGTTCACCGGCGTGCATGCCGGGACGCGCCGCCTGCCGAGCGCGGACATCGAACGGATCGCGGCGCGGATCGCCGCCACGCCGGATGGATTGATCGTGGCCGGCCCAGGGGAAGCCCCGGACCGATCGCCGGCGGCGGAGGCCATCGCGCGGCTCGCCGTCGCCTCCGGCTACCCCATCGTGGCCGATCCCCTGTCGGGGTTGCGCGCCGGGCCACACGACCGCTCCCGGGTGCTGATCCGCGCGGATCAGCTGACGCGCCCGGGCGGCTGGATCGACGCGCACCCGCCGCGTCTGGTGATCCGGTTCGGCGCGATGCCGACATCGAAACCCGTCGTCGAGCTGCTCAGGCGCGCGCGACCCGAACTCCTCGTCGTCGATGGTGACGGTGGCTGGCGCGAGGCGGCGCTGCTGCCCGTGACGTTCCTCCATGCGGACGCCGCCGACACGGCCGGACGACTGGCCGACGCCCTGGCGACGGACGAGGCGGTCGCCCCTCCCGAGTCCGCCTGGACCAGCGATTGGCTCGCTGCGGACAGGGCCGCCGATCGAGCGATGCGCGCCTGGCTCGCCGCCATCGACGAGCCCTTCGAGGGCGCGCCGTTCGAGGCGCTGGCCGCGGCCCTGCCCGATGGCGCCGTCCTGTGGGCGGGCAACTCGATGCCCGTCCGCGATCTCGACGGCTGGTTGCCCTCGACGGACACGTCGATCCGCGTCCATTCGAACCGCGGCGCGAACGGCATCGATGGCGTCGTCTCCACCGCCCTTGGGTCGGCGGCCGTGGCCGGTGCCCCGGTCGTGCTCGTGGTGGGCGACGTGTCGTTCCTGCACGATCTCGGCGCCCTCGTTACGGCGCGCATCAGCGGGGTCAGCCTCACGGTCGTCCTCATCGCGAACGACGGTGGCGGGATCTTCTCGTTCCTGCCGCAGGCATCGACGGCCGCGCCGGCAGTCGGGCTCCCGGAGCGGTACGAGCAGCTGTTCGGCACGCCGCACGGGATCGCCGCCGGGCCGATCGTCGAGGCACTCGGGCATCGCCACCGACTCGTGGATCATCGCTCGCTGGCCGACGCCCTCGCCGAAGCGATCGGGCAGCCGGGGCTGACGGTGCTGGAACTGCGGACCGACCGGGCACGGAACGTCGAGCTGCATCGGGCCGCGGCACGGGTCGCGGCGGAGGCCATCGCCCCGTGAGCGCCGCGACCGTGGAGGGCGTCCGCTACGAGGTCCGGGCAGCGGGCGAGGGGCCGCCCATCCTGTTCATCCACGGGTTCACCGGTCGCGGCACGGACTGGTCCCCGATCCTCCCCGCCATCCATGCTGCGGGCTACGCCACATTGGTCGTCGACCTCCTGGGCCATGGCCGCTCCGACGCGCCGACCGACCCGGCCCGCCACGCCATCGAACGCCAGGCCGCGGATCTCGCCTCGATCCTGCGCGGGCTCGGGGCAGCCCCGGCGGTCGTCGTCGGGTACTCGCTGGGTGCCCGCGTCGCCCTGCGGATGGCCGTCGCCGAGCGCGACGTCGTCGCCGGCCTGTTCCTCGAGAGCCCGTCGGCGGGCGTCGCCGATCCGGACGAACGCGCCACGCGGGACGCCGCCGACCACGAACTCGCGGCCCGCCTCGAGCATGACGGGCTCGACGCCTTTCTCCGCGCGTGGGAAGCGAACCCGCTGTTCGCGGGCGAGCACCGCCTGTCCGCTCGGCGTCGCGACCGCATCCACGCCGACCGCGCCCGCAACACGGTCGCGGGCCTCGCGGCCTCGCTGCGGGGCGCCGGCCAGGGCGCGATGGAGCCCCTGCACGGGCGGCTCCGGTCCATCACGGTCCCGACGCTCGTGGTCGCTGGCGCGCTCGACCCGGTCGGGGCGGCCCGTGCTCGCTCGGTCGCCGATGCCATCCCCAGCGCCGACATCCTCACCCTCCCCCGACGCGGTCACGCGCCGCATCGCGAGGCGCCCGCCGCGTTCGGTCGTCTCCTCATCGAGCAACTCACCGCCTGGAGGCCCGACGCAGCATGACCACCTGGACACCCGTCGTCAGCGACTACACCGATATCCGCTTCGAGCGCACCGAGTCCGGGATCGCCAAGATCACCATCGATCGCCCGGAGGTCCACAACGCCTTCCGACCGGAGACCGTCACGCAGCTCATCGATGCGTTCGCGCGGGTCCGTGATGACCCGACCATCGGCTGCGTCCTGCTCACCGGCGCCGGCGACAAGGCGTTCTGCAGCGGCGGCGACCAGCGCTACAAGAGCCATGCCGGCGGATACGTCGGCGGCGACGGCATCGCCCGGCTCAACGTGCTCGACCTCCAGCGCCAGATCCGCTCCCTGCCCGTCCCGGTCATCGCGCTCGTCAATGGCTACGCCATCGGTGGCGGGCACGTGCTGCACGTCGTGTGCGATCTCTCGCTGGCGTCGGAGAACGCGATCTTCGGGCAGGTGGGGCCGCGCGTCGGCAGCTTCGATGCCGGGTTCGGGATCGGGCTCCTGGCGCGACTGGTCGGCGACAAGAAGGCGAAGGAGATCTGGTTCCTGTGCCGCCAGTACGA
>CAYVJP010000145.1:0-7162 GCA_964451745.1 uncultured Anaerolineaceae bacterium
GCGAGGTCCGATCCTGGTCGCCGGGGAGGAGGATGTATTCGGCCAGGTCACCTGGACCTAGTCCGATGTGGTACTGCCGGTCCCCTTCAGGGATCGCGATCCGTCGATCGCGGGGACTTTCGACGCGGGTATCCGCGTTCGGCAAGACCTCTCCCTCGCTCACGTTCGTGCTTCGCTGGTGCGAAACTCGGCCGAGGATAGTCCCGGCTTCTCACGAGCGTCAAGCCGCGTCGAGCGTGCGTCATCGAGCGTGACCCACGCTCACGTCACGCTCAGCCGGTGCCGTCACGGATGGAGCCGGGGTCGGCGGCGGCGGCGAGGCCCCGACGAAGGCCGCGAGACGCCCGGCCACGCGGACGGCCAGGAGCCGCTGAGCGTGGCGTCGGCGGATGGCGGTGACGGCCAGCGAGGTGAGGCAGATCGCCACCAGGGACGCCAGTCCGGCGCCCGCTCCGGGGACACCGGCGAGGTCATCGAGGAGGCCTGCCGAGAGGGCGCCGAGGCCCGCCCCCCGGGCGTCCGCATCCGTGCCGACCGCTCCGGACGGGCCTGCCACCGTCCCGGTCTCGCCATCCATCGCGGATGCGCCCGCGCCGGCGAGTGGATCGCTCCCCAGGCTGATCGCGGCCGGGTCATCCACGACGAGGGCGAACGACCCATCGTCGAGCCGCGTCACGCGGCCGATGACGTTGACCGCGTCGCCGGGTTCGATGAGCGGCAAGTGCTCGAGGGCGGCGCCGGTGAGCGTGACGCGTCCGATCGCCGTGCCGTCATCGACCAGGAACCCGTCGTCGGCGAGGCCCGTGACGAGGCCGCCCACGCGGACCACGCTGTCCACGGCCCCGGCGAGGTCCGCGAAGTCGCGATCCGGGACGATGGTTGCCGCACCGGATGCCGACGCGGCTCCATCCGACGCGGTGGCGCCGTCGCGGGCCGCGGCTGCCGAACCCGTCCCCGCCCCGGCCGTGGCGCCGCCACTCCCCGCCCCGGCCGCGCTGCTCGAACCTCCGACCTCCAGGTCCGCGGGCGACCGCGGCAAGAGCGACGGCCGACGGTCCGAGGCGCTCGGGAAGGCGAGGCGCACGACGCCGACGACGCGGACGGTCCGCCCTTCGATCACCGAGCCCACCGGGATCCCCGCCCCCGGCTGGCCGACCACGAGGATCTTCGCCGTGCCCACGACGACCTCCGCGCGCCATCGATCGCCCAGCTTGCGCACGTCGTCGATGCGACCGCTGACCACCACGAGCTTCCAGACGTGCGATCCGGAGAGGGCGCCGTGGACGACAAGCGAATCGGCGCGCAGGCGCGGGGCGCCGTACGCGGACCCGATCCGACCCTCGACGCGGACCCGGGCGCCGGTCGGCGGCGGCGCCACCGACTTGGGCAGCAGCACCTCGATCGCCGCCGTGGCGTCCTGGACGACGATCCGCCGTCCCGTCGCGTCGAGGAGCGTGGGGCCGGTCGTGACGACCGCGTCGATCGCGACGTCCCGGTCCTTGATCCGCAGCGCGGCGGCGATCGTCGAGAGGGCGACGGGCGTCGCACTGGGTCGGGCGGTCGCGCCCGCGGTCGGCTTCGGCGTCGAGCCGGGCGAGCCCGTCGGGGCCGCGCTCGGTGACGGCGCGGCGACCAGGACCACGTCGGCCGTGTCGCGGAGCCAGACCCGGTAGCCATCGGGGGCGTCCTTGCGCGAGGCGCGCTGTCCCACGACACCGCTGAGCCGGACCGTGCTGCGCACGACGAAGTCCGCCACCGTGATGCCGCTCGAGACATCCGCGGCGATGCGGATCCGCGCCCCGCCGGCGAGTTCCAGGTCCAGGCCGATGTCGCCCGTCGCGGACCGGGTCGGCTTGGCGACGACGCGGCCGCTGACGCTTACGAGGCGTCCCTCATCGGACTCGCCGAGGCCATCGACCCCGACCGCGGCCTGCGCCGGGGCAGCTCCGGTACCGAGCGTGCGGACCCCGCCGGTCGCGGGCCGGACCTCCGCCTGGCCGTACGGAGCTGCGAGCGGACCATGGGCTTCGAGGAGCTCGCCACGGGCCGGTGGCTGGATGCCGGCGGGGAGTCGAACGGCGATCCCGCCCGACGCATCACCGATGACGACGAGCGATGGCGTGCCGATCCGGCCCGCCTCGGCCGTGACCACACCGCGGACCGTCACGGTCGTGCCCACCGGCAGGGCGCGCGCGGCCGCGATCGAGATCGAGGGACTGCTCGGGCTGGGCGAGGTGGTCGCGCCCGGCGTGGTCGTCGGGCTGGCCGTCGGGGTCGCGGTGGGTGACGGGGACGGCGATGGCGCGGGCGTGGGCGTGGCTGTCGGCGCCGGGGTGGGCGTCGGCGTGGCCGCGACCGGGGGCGTCACGTCGAGGTCGGCGGCGATGGTCACGTGCAGGCGGTAACCCGTGGTGCCGGTTCCCGAGCTGTCGCGCTGCCCGAGGGGCCCGGCGGCGCGTACGGTCGACCCGGCCACGAGAGCGCGTCCGCCGAGGGCATCGGGGGCGACCACGATCCGCACCGGACCGGATCCGTCATCGATCGAGACCGCCGTCCCGTCGGCGAGCGCGTCGGCACCGCCGACCACAAGACCCTCGACACGGATGCGGCGTCCCTCGAACGCCTCCGTCGCGGCGGCGGTGTCGACCGCGAGTGGGGCGGGCAGGCCGACCGGTCCGAGCGGGACCAGGTCGACCTCCGCGAGACGCAGGGTCCGCTGGTCATACCGACTGCCCAGCGCACCCGTGAGCCGCACCAGCGTCCCGGACGGGACCGGCTGGACGACCGCGGCGTCGAGGTAGATGGCGATCCCACCCGAGACGTCCTCGACGAACGCGGCCCGTCCGCTCTCCAGCGCGCCCAGCGCCGTCGTCAGGACGCCCTCGACCGTGACGACGGTGCCGTCAGCCTGCGACCGCACGTCGGCGACGGGCGTGATGGGGACTGGCGTCGGGGTCGGCTCGGCGGTCGGTTCGGGCGTCGGTGTCGGCGTGGCGGTCGGCGCTGCCGTCGGCTCCGGCGTTGCGGTCGGCGCTGCCGTCGGCTCCGGGGTCGGCGTGGGGGCGGCGGTCGGCTCAGGGGTCGGCGTGGGCGTGGGCGTCGGGACCGCCCCGCCGTCGGGCACGGGCGGAGCGGAGATCCCCTGCGGGTTCGGGGTCGTCACGAACCAGTCGGTCGCGTTGTCGTTCGTATCCGCACCATTGCCGGCGAGCCCGCCCGGACGCCGCTCGATGCTCGAGCCCGCCGCTGGCGCCACGACCGCGCCGCCCTCCACGAATCCGCTGGTCGCATCGCCCCACCCCACGGAATCGATCACGGACCCGCCGACCACGCGGAGCGCGACCGCGCCGCCGGTCGCCGCGAACCCGCCCGTGTAGGTCACATCGCCGATGCCCGCGTACGACCCGACGCCGTTGACGAGCAGGACGCGCCGGCCCGGAGGCAGCACCGTCGGGGCGGTCCACGTACCCTTGCGGGTCACCGTGCTCCCCGACGACGTCGCATACACGACCTCGAGGCCGTTCAGGTCGACCGGCGCGATGCCCTGGTTCGCCACCTCCACGAACTCGTCCGAGGCCGACGAACCCCCGGTCTGGACCTCGGACACGACCAGTTCCGAGGTCGGCCACGCGACGGCGGCCGCGAGGACCGCCGCACCCGGCCATGGCGGCCGGACCGATGGTTGGCCGATCCAGGCAAGAGCGATGACCAGAGCGAGCGCGGTGCTCCCCGCGCGCCGGACGCGAACCATGCGTGACCTCCCGGCGGGGTCGGGCGGGGTTGCGGCGCCGGGTAGTCATACCAGTCGGCACTTATCCACCACTTATCGACTACGATTTCCGCCACTCCGCACCGAACCGGCACCCAGGAGAGACCGTGGCCCGCGCCAAGAGGACCGCCCGCGCCGACGCCCGCCGTCGCTATCGCGCCGAGCACAACCTGCCCGAGGAGTCGCTGGAGGGCGACGACGCCATCGAAGGCGGGACGGCCCCGAAGGCCAAAGCGCCCGCCTCTCCCCAGAGCGGCGCGCCTGCGCGGATGAGCCTCGGTCAGGCGTTCCGCGTCTCGTTCCGCCCGCTGGACATCCGCGGCGACCTTGCCGCCCTGCCAGGCATCGCGATCCGGTCCAAGGCGCTATGGGTGCCGCTGCTGCTCGTCATCGGGAGCACCATCGCGTTCGCGGTCACCAAGGGTGAGGACATCGTCACCCAGTTCATGTTCGCCTACTTCATCCAGACGCCAGCGATCGGCGGGGTCTTCCTGGCGGGGTTCCTGGCACCGCGGGCCAGCTGGCTCCTCGGGATCATCGTGGGCCTGGTCGCCGCGATCTGCTACTCGATCCTCATCGTCACGGTGTTCGCCGCGGTCGTCGCGACCTCGCCGGTCCCGGGGGTCGCGCAGGACGCCATCCTCTCGGCCTTCGTCCTGTCGCCCATCATGGGCGCGTTCTTCGCCGCGGCAGCCGCCTGGTATCGCCGATTCCTGCAGCTGTCCAACCCGAACCGGCAGCGCCAGACGAAGGGCAAGCCCAAGCGCGGCGCCGACGGCCGCACCCGCACCGACCCGACCAAGGCCGCCGCGCGCCGCTGATCGATCGCGGGGTCCAGCGCCCGCGAATCCCCATCGACCCCATCCGCCGCGGGCGCACGTTCGAACACGGAGTGGATGCCTCGCCACGGGCGCCCGGATCCGATCGCCTGACGCGGAAGCTCGGGCCGCCAGGGGGATCGAGTCCAGGCCCCGCGACGGGAGCCTCCGCGAACGCCGGTGTCGGCCCTCGGGTCGATCCCGGCGTTCGATGCGTTCGGTGCACCGCCCGGCTCGAGGGGCTCACCCGAGCCGGCGCATCCCGGCATGACCCATCTGGCGGACGCCGTGCGGCGCGACCGCGCCGCCGGCCGCGGCGGCCACCTCGGGGAGCACCTGGACGTCCTCGGCGATCACGTTCACGACCGACCCTTCCCGCTGCAACATCCCGTCCACGAGCAGCAGGGCGTGGCGGCGGACGACGCCGCGGAGCCGCTCCCAGGTGGACGGCCACATCGTCACGTTGACCATCCCGGTCTCGTCCTCGAGCGCCAGGAAGACCGTGCCCTTGGCGGTCATCGGGTGCTGCCGGGTGACGACGAGGCCCCCGATCCGCACCCGCCCGGCGCGGTGATCGGCGAGAGCCGCGTTCGTCACCGCTCCCAATCGATCGAGGGCGGGGCGGAACAGGCTCACCACCTGGCGCTCGGCATCCACCCCCAGCCCGGCCTAGGCGTCGCCGATCCGCTCCGATTCGGTGATCGGCGGCAGGACCGGCGCGTCCGTCGGCGGGAGCCGCAGGTCCATCGGCCGCCCCGCCGCCGCGCCCCGCTTGCCGGCCGCCCGTCCCAGGGCCCGGACCGTCCGACCGTCCATCCGCCCGCGCGATGCCCCGGCCACCTCGCGCAGTTGCCAGAGCAGTTCCCGTCGCGGCCGGCCCAGCGAATCCATCGCGCCGCTCCGGATGAGCCGCTCCAGCACCTCTTCGGGTAGGTCCGTGCGCTCCACGACATCGCCCAGCGACACGTACGGGCCGCGATCGCGTTCGGCATCGAGCAGCGCCTCGTGCTGCTCTCCGATCCCCTTGACGAGGTGGAGCCCCAGCCGCACGCCCCAGCCCCGCGTCACGGCGGGCGTCAGGCGGTCGCGCGCCTCGGGTGAGGGGAACACGCAGGCGGACGAGATGACGGGATCGGGCTGGGCATCCGGACCCACCCATTCGGTCGTGGTCTTGTAGGTCGAGGCGTTGATGTCCACGGGCAGGACGGCGACGCCATGGCGCTTCGTGTCGTTGACCAGCACCTCCACCGGGTAGAAGCCCATGGGCTGGGCATTGATGAGCCCGACGAGGAACTGGGCCGGGTAGAACAGCTTGAGGAACGACGATTCGTACGCGGTCCGGGCGAAGGCGGCCGCATGCGACTTGGCGAACCCGAAGCTCGCGAACGCGGCGACCTGGCGGAACAGCTCCTCGGCGGTGTCCTCCGCCATCCCGGGTTGGCGCAGCGCCCCCTGCACGAACCGACGATGGAGCTTCTCCATCTCGCGGGTGGAACGCCACGTCCCCATCGCCCGGCGGAAGCCGTCGCTCTCCGCCGCGCTGAACCCCGCGACCTCGATGGCGATGCGCATGACCTGCTCCTGGTAGAGGATCACGCCCATCGAATCGTTGAGGACCGGCTCCAGGCTGGGGTGCAGGTAGGTCACGGGCTCCAGGCCCTGGCGGCGACGCAGGAACGGGTGGACGGCATTGCCCTGGATCGGCCCCGGCCGGATGATCGCCACTTCCACGACGAGGTCGTCCAGCGTCCGCGGCTTCGACTTGGGGAGCGTCTGCATCTGGGCCCGGCTCTCCACCTGGAAGACCCCGACCGTGTCCGCGGCCTGGAGCATCGCGAAGACCTCCGGCACGTCCTCGGGAAGGCGGTCCAGGTCCAGGCAGACCCCGCAGTCGTGCTCGATGAGCTGCATGGTCTCGTCCATCGCCGCGAGCATCCCCAGCCCCAACAGGTCCAGCTTGATGAGCTTGAGCGTCTCGACGTCACGCTTGTCGAACTGGACGACGACCCGATCGACCATCGTTGCGCGCTCGATCGGGGCGATATCGATGAGCGGCGCCGCCGTCACGAGCATCCCGCCGCTGTGGATGGAGAGGTGGCGCGGAAAGCCATCGATGCGGGCGCAGAACTCGAGCCAGCGTTCCCAGTGGGAGAGCCCGACCGTGGAACCGCCGCGGGCCTGGGGCGGCGCCTCGGGTTCCACGCGGGCGACCGAGCTCGAGTTCGCGGGGCTCGGGGGTGGGTCCCACATGCTGGGTCGACCCAGGCGGTCCGTCCGGCGCGGGGGCGGGAGCGGCTGGCCGTGCTCCGGGTCCACCGCGACGGCATCGGGCATGGCCGCCACGAGGCGGTCCTGATCCGCGGCGTAGCCCGTGCCTCGACCGGCCCGCAGCCAGGCCACGCTGGCCGGGGTGTCGCCCGGGCCGCCCTCGTCATCCGAGGGACCGCCGCCCCGGATCGCCGTCCGCGGCGCCAGCGGATCGGGGTCATGGTCGGCCGCGGGCGCCGCCGCCGCGCCCTCCACGCCCGCGCCGTCACCGGCCCCGTCGCCCCCGACCTCGCCGCCCGCGCCCCCA
>CAYVJP010000146.1:0-7152 GCA_964451745.1 uncultured Anaerolineaceae bacterium
CACGGAGGTCTGCAAAACCTCTATTCAGCGGTTCGAATCCGCTCGTCGCCTCCATTCCTGATCGACACCGACCCGCTGGGTGACCAGCGGGTCTTCGTTTGGTCGGGAGTTCCCCCCGCGTTCCAGGTCTTGCTACATTGCGGTCATGGAGGACGTTCGCGCACTGGTCGAGGAGATCCTGAACGACGGCTATCTCCTCGTGCTTGCCACGATCGATGCGGACGGCCCATGGACCGCGCCGGTCGTGTTCGTGCCGGATGACGCCCTGAACCTCTACTGGATCTCACTTCCCGAAACGCGCCACTCGCGCGCGATCGCACACCGTCCTGCCGTCGGCGGCACGATCATCGCCAGCCACAAGGACCAGGAAGAGCGGGCAGTGCAGATCTCTGGAACCGCAGAGGCGGTCGACGATGTGCCGTTCGCATTGGAGATGGCATTCGCGCAGAAGCGCGGTGAGCCGATCCCCGAGCGTCACGGCGGCGTCCTCAGTTTCGACGGCAAGCAGTATCAGTGGTACAAGCTCACGCCATCGACCTTCAAACTTACCTACAACAGACACTTCGGCTACGACAACCGTCTTCTTGCGTTGTAGGCCTGTTCCGCTTCGACGTATCGACGTCGCCGGGATCCAAACGGGCGTCGGCGAGCACCTCGCCAGGCGTCGCCCGCGGGTACGCTTGCACCCTTCCGCGCCGGAGTGGCGGAACTGGCAGACGCAGCGGACTTAAACTCCGCGGCCCGCAAGGGCGTCCGAGTTCGAATCTCGGCTCCGGCACCACCATCGATGTCGTCGCCTTGGCGATGGGAAACCGGGCGTAAGGTGAGCATTCTCTAGACATCGTGGCTACTATCGCGCGATACTCCGCGGTATGCCACGAACGACGCCCCCCACGAACACGCGCTTGCGAGTCGGTCAGGCCGCCGAGATGCTCGGCGTATCGGTCGAGACGCTGCGGCGCTGGGAGATCGATGGGCGGTTGCGCATGGAGCGATCCGCCGGCGGCCAGCGCCTCGTGTCCGTCGCCGACGTCTCCCGACTCCTCGACGAGCGCCGGCGGATGGCCACCGAACGCCCCATCGTCGCCCAGTCCGCCCGCAATCGATTCCCGGGCATCGTGACGCGCGTCGAGCGCGACGGCGTGGCCGCCGTGGTCGAGGTGATCGCCGGACCGCATCGACTGGTGAGCCTCATGACCGCCGAGGCCGTGGAGGAGCTGGACCTGAAGGTCGGCGACGAGGCGGTCTGCGTCGTGAAGGCGACGAACGTCATCGTGGAGATCCCCTCGTCCAGGGAGTCTCGGGCCTGACGTGCGCCTGGCCGTCACCGGGGTCATCCCGCTGCTCGTCGTCCTTGCGGGCTGCTCCGCAGGCGGGCCTGGGTCGTCACCGACGCCGACCGATCGCCCGATGGACCCGATCGAGATCACGATCTTTGCGGCGGCGTCGCTGCGGTCCGCGCTCGAGCGGGCAGCGACCGAGTACGAGGCAGCCACCCCTGGCACGACGCTCGTCGTCTCGACCGATTCGTCGGCCACCCTCGCGACCCAGATCGCCCAGGGAGCGCCCGCCGATGTCTTCCTGGCTGCCGATGTCGCCGATTCCCAGAAGCTCGCCGACGATGGGTTCGCGGATGGCCAGCCAGTCATGTTCGCGGGCAACGAGCTCACGATCATCGTCCCGCTCGACAACCCGGCGGATCTCGTGACGCCCTTCGACATCGGTCGTGCTGGCCTTCGGATCATCGCCGCCGGAGCGGAAGTCCCGATCACGAGGTACGCGTCCCAGTTGCTCGAGAACCTCGCGGCCGAACCTGGCGCGCCGACGGATCTCGTGGCGGCGTACGCGGCCAACATCGTGAGCCGGGAGGACAACGTCGGCGCGGTCCGGTCGAAGATCGAGCTCGGCGAAGGCGATGCCGCGATCGTCTATGCCACCGATGCCGCCGCCTCGGACGAGGTCGCGACCATCGATGTCCCCACCGGAGCCAACGTCCGGGCGACGTACGCCGGCGTCGTCGTCAAGTCATCGTCGGACCGCGAAGCCGCCCGCGCCTTTCTCGACTGGTTCGCGGGACCCGCCGGTCAGCGGATCCTCGGCGACCTCGGCTTCCTGCCACCACCGTGACCACCGGCGTCGCGGTCCCGCACCGAGGGCGCTGGGGAGAGCGGTCCCTCGTCGCCGTCGCCGCGCTCTTCACGCTGTTCCTGGCCCTGCCGGTCGCTGCCCTGGTCGTCCGCGCGATCGTGGACGGCTCGCTCCGCGTCGCGCTCGCGTCGCCGGTCGTCCTCGACGCGCTCTGGCTCAGCCTTGCGACGACCGCGGTCAGCCTCATCATCACGGTCGTGCTGGGTCTGCCGCTGGCCCTCGTCCTCGCCCGCCGGACGTTCCGCGGCAAGGGCTGGCTGGAGGCCATCGTGGACCTCCCGATCGTCCTGCCGCCATCGGTCGCGGGACTCGCGCTCCTGCTGGTCTTCGGGCGGCGCGGGCTGCTCTCGGCGCCGTTCGAGTTCCTCGGGATCTCGGTGCCGTTCACGACGATCGCGGTGATCCTCGCCCAGGTCTTCGTATCGGCGCCGTTCTTCATCCGTTCGGCGCGCACCGGGATCGCCGGCGTGGACCACGACCTCGAGGACGCCGCGCGCGTGGACGGCGCCTCCGAACGTCAGCTGTTTCGGATGATCACGGTCCCCCTGGCGAGCACCGCGCTGGCCGCGGGGCTCGTGATGACCTGGGCACGGTCACTGGGCGAGTTCGGGGCGACGATCATGTTCGCGGGCAACGTGGAGGGTCGGACGCAGACGCTGCCGCTCGTGGTGTACGGCGAGTTCCAGGGGGGCGACCTGGACGCATCCATCGCGGCCGCGGCGATCCTCGTGCTCGCGGCGTTCGGGGTCCTGGTCGCCGTCCGGTTCCTGCACTGGGGCCGCATCGCGGACGTCCGCGGCGTGACCTGATCGCGGGACGGTCGGCCGACGGGCGGTCGATGGCGCGGTCGCGCCGCGCTCTGGTCAGGACTTGCGGCGACGCCCGAACAGGCCGCCTTTGCGCTCCTGCGGCACCGGGACGGCCGAGCCGTCCAGGCCGAACGCCAGGGCACTCAGCTTGCCGAGTTGCTCGGCGGCCAAGGAACGTGGGGCGCCCAGCATGACCGGGATCCCCTCGTTGACGGCCTTGAGGTAGAGGAACGGGTCGTACGGAAGATCGATGGTGATCCGGGTGCCGAGCGCGGCTTCGATGTCGCGTGGCTTGAGGATGTCCCGCGCGAAGATGTTGTTGAGGACGAACGTCGCCTTGGCGCCGAAGGATCCCGCCTCGTTGAGATAGTCGAGCAGGGCGTGCATCGCCTTG
This sequence comes from uncultured Anaerolineaceae bacterium, assembly GCA_964451745.1. Taxonomy (GTDB): domain Bacteria; phylum Chloroflexota; class Limnocylindria; order Limnocylindrales; family CSP1-4; genus SPCO01. Next base: position 3,352 of record CAYVJP010000146.1, read on the forward strand.
AGCGCGGAGATCTCAGGGTTGACCGGCAGGACGATCGCCTCGGCGGCCTCGAAGACATTGAGGACCCGCTCGTCGAGCGTGGAGCCGGCATCGACGACCACGGCCTCGTACCCCTCGAGGAGCGTGCCGATGAGGTGCGCGACGTGGTCGGGTGTGATGAGCTCGGCGGCCTCGGGCGTGGCCGGGGCGGCCAGCACGTGCAGGCCGCTGTCGTGGCGCATGGCATACGTGCGCAGGAGTTCGGGCTCGCGCAGCGCCGCCTCGTCGCGGACCACGTCGTAGAGGGTCTGCTTGGGGTCCAGGTTCAGGTGGGTCGCCACGCACCCGAACTGCAGATCGAGGTCCACGAGCACGACGCGGTCCGGGCGTCGCTGCGCGGACGCGACCGCGACGTTCGTGGCCACCGTCGTCGTCCCCACGCCGCCCTTGGGGCTGTAGACGGCGATGACGCGACGGGCCCGTGACAGGGTGACGCCGTCGGTCGAGACGATGGGCGCGAGATCCTTGGACCGCTGGAAGCGGAGCAGCAGCGCCTCCACGCGGGCCTCGACCTCGCGCGAGTCGAACGGACGCGCGATCACGTCATCGGCGCCGGCCTCGAGGAAGCCGATGCGCTCCTCGACGTCGTCGGTCGACGCCACGCACAGGACGGGCACGGCCGCCATCGCGGGGGTCGCGCGGATCTCGCGGCACAGGTCCACGCCGCTCTTGGCGCCCGGCTTCGCGTCACCCAGATCGAGGATCACCAGCTGGTGCTCGACGACCCTCGTGAACGCCTCGTCGGCATCGGTGGTATGCGTGACCGAGTAGCCGGCGGTCGTCAGCGTCGGGACGAGCGGATCGGTTCGGCCGGGGCTTTCGAGGACGAGGATGGTGCTGGCGGGCACGGGGCCTCCCAGTGCGGATGAAGGCAGAGGTCAGAAGGATCTGAGCATACATCGGGCCGCCGGGGGGAGCGGCGATCCCGTGGTAGACTACCGCCCGTTTCCTTTCCGCTCCGTGCCGATCGGCACGTCCGACGTCAACGGGGCATTCCCATTGGAAGGAGTTGCTGCGCGCATGCGCCGATACGAACTCATGCTCGTGATCCGTCCCGACGTCGCGGACGACAAGAGCCAGGCGGTCGTGGACCGCACCACCCGCCAGATCACCGCCTCGGGCGGTCAGATCATCAAGGTCGCCCCGTGGGGCCGCCGCCGCCTCGCGTATCCGATCGATCGTTTCCGCGAGGGCTCGTACCACATCGTGCTGTTCGCGGCGCCGCCGGAGGCACTCGTCGAACTGGAACACGGCCTGCAGATCACCGAGGAAGTCCTGCGCCACCTCGTCACCCGCGACGAGCGCCCGGTCAAGGCCGGCCGCCGCGATGACGGCGAGGACGGACTGATCGATGACGACCGTGATCTGCCCTCGGGCATCGATGACGAGGACGAGGACCAGGATCGCCCCGAGGTGATCGACGAGTCCGAAAGCGAAGCGGCTCCCGCCGCCATCGACTGAGCGGAGACATCACGATGGCCTTCAGCAAGGTGATGATCATCGGCAACCTGGGCCGTGACCCGGAGATGCGCTACACCCCCAATGGGCGGGCCGTCACCGAGTTCAGCGTGGCCGTCACCCACCGTGGGCGCGACGCGCAGACCGGCGAATGGGCGGACCTCGGGACCGACTGGTTCCGGGTCACCGTCTGGGGCGATCGCGCCGAGCGGACCGCCGAAGAATTCAAGAAGGGCAACCGCGTCTTCGTCGAGGGTCGCTTCCGGACCCGCGAGTACGACGCGAAGGACGGCACGAAGCGGACATCGCTCGAGATCACCGCGGACAACGTCATCGCCCTCGAGCGCCGCGGGCGCGACGAGGAAGGCAGCTTTGGCGCCCAGGGCGGCGGCTCCTTCTCCGGAAGCGGTGGCGGTGGCGGGTCCGAGGGTGGCCCGGTCCGCCCGACCCGCGCTCCCGCCGACGACACCGACCTCGACGACCTGCCCTTCTGATCAGGAGATCCACGACCATGCCTCCCGCCCGATCCCGCAAGCGCGACGACTTCTACCGAGATCGCCGTCGTCGCAAGGTCTGCGCGTTCTGCGCCGACAAGACCACGTCCATCGACTACAAGGAGGTCAACCGCCTCCGCCGCTACCTCTCGGAGCGAGCCAAGATCGAGCCGCGTCGCAAGACCGGCACCTGCGCGGGTCACCAGCGCGAGCTGGCAGTCGCCCTCAAGCGCGCCCGCCACGTGGCCCTGCTCCCGTACGCGCCGCAGCACCTGCGCCCCTAGTCGCGTGATCCCCGGGCGGTCAGGCGGACCGTCCCTGGCGCCCGGCGTCTGAGATGGACGTCGGGCTGTGGATGCTCGTCGGTGGCGCGGCCGCCGGCGTCTTCGGGTCGCTCCTGGGCCTGGGCGGTGGCGTGCTCATCGTCCCGCTGCTGACCCTTGGGTTCGGGCTGGACCTGCGGGCGGCCGTGGGCGTGTCGCTGGTCTGCGTGATCATGACCAGCAGTGCGGCCGCCGGCGTGTACCTCGAACGGCATGTGGCGAACCTGCGGCTCGGGATGACCCTGGAGCTGTTCACCGCGATCGGCGCGCTCGTCGGCGGGCTCGTGGCGTTTGCGATCGATGAGCGCCTCCTGTCGGCGCTCTTCGCCGGCCTGCTTGCGTATGTCGCCTTCACGATGGCGCGGCCGCGCCCGGTCGCTACGGTCGGCGGCGACGACGCGGTCGCCCTGCCGCCCGGCCCCGAGGACGACGCCCCGCCCGGCCGAACGGCCGAGATGCTGGCCGGACTGTCCGGCGACGACTACGCCGTCCGCAACCTGGGTCGAGGCGTCGTGGGCTCCACGGGAGCAGGGCTCGCGTCGGCGCTCCTGGGGATCGGGGGCGGCATCATCAAGGTCCCGCTGATGCACCTGGCGATGGGCGTGCCGCTGCGCGTCGCGACCGCCACGAGCAACCTCATGATCGGCATCACGGCCGCCGCGAGCGCGGTCATCTACCTGTTCCGCGGCGAGATCGATCCGTACGTGGCCGGCCCGACCGCGATCGGCGTGTTCGTCGGGGCGACGATCGGCTCGCGGGTGGCCCATCGCATCGATCTCAAGTATCTGCGCCTCCTGTTCGTGATCGTGCTCGCTTACACCGCGGTCCAGATGCTGCTGCGGGCGATCGGATGACGATGCGGAGCGAGGCTGCGCGCGCTTTCGAACGCCGGATCGGGCGGCTGCTCATCGCCGTCACCTACCTGGCGGTCGCGCTGCTGATGATCGGCGTGGGACTGATGGCCCTGGACGGGATCTCACCCCTGGCGGGCGGGCCGGCGTTCGATGCAACGACGCTCGTGGCGGACATCGTCGCCCTCGAGCCGGCCGGGTTCCTGTGGCTGGGCCTGCTCGCGGTGATCGCGACGCCGTTGAGCCGGGTGATCGCCGCGGCGGTCGGTTTTGCGCGCTCCGGTGACCGGATGATGGTCGCGGTGGCGCTGGCCATCCTGCTCGTGATCGCGCTCGGCGTCGTGGCGGCGCTGGGCGGACCTTCGTGAGGGCCTGAGGCCCCGCGCTATACTCGAAGCCGATTTCGATCGCTTCCGTCTGGAGCCGCGCGACGCTCGCGTCGCGCCGACAACGCAGGAGCCGAGCCGCATGATCACCGAGAAGGCCGGCGAGACGCCGGCGACCACGGCCCATCACGCCCCGAAGCCGGGGTCCCTGGACGAGCTCATCTGCTACTTCGAGGGCGACTTCGTCCCGATGCGCGATGCCCGGGTCAGCATCATGACCCACGCGTTCATGTACGGGACGGCGACGTTC
>CAYVJP010000147.1:0-5114 GCA_964451745.1 uncultured Anaerolineaceae bacterium
GGCCGCCGCCCTGGCCGCCGTGACGGAGTTCGGCGTCGGGTCGGGGGCCGTCCGCACCATCGCGGGCACGATGTCGATGCACGAGGCGCTCGAGGCGGAGCTGGCCGAGTTCAAGGGGACGCCGGCCGTCCTGACCTTCCAATCCGGGTTCACGGCCAACACCGGGGTCATCCCGACCAACACCGGCGAGACCGACCTCATCGTCTCGGACAGCCTCAACCACGCCTCGATCATCGACGGCATGCGCCTCTCGAAGGCGCCCCGCAAGATCTACCCGCACGCCGACGTCGACGCGCTGCGGACGGTGCTCGCCGAGGCCGTGGAGCACGGCCGCGACGGGTCGGGCGAACCGTACCGGCTCATCCTCGTCGTGACCGACGGCGTCTTCAGCATGGACGGCGACATCGCGCCACTCCCCGGGATCGTGGACGCGGCGGAGGAGCACAGCGCCGCGGTCTTCGTCGATGACGCGCATGCCTCGGGCGTCCTGGGGCGCGACGGCCGCGGCACCGTGGACCATTTCGGCCTCCATGGGCGCGTGGACATCCAGGTCGGGACCCTCAGCAAGGCCGTCGGCGCACTCGGCGGCTACGTGGCGGGCAGCACGGCCCTCCGGGAGATCCTCACCCAGCGCGCCCGCCCGTTCCTCTTCTCGACGTCCCACCCGCCGGCGGTCGTCGCCGCGTGTCGCGAGGCCATCCGGGTCATGCAGGAGGAACCGGAGCTGCACGAGCGCTTGTGGGCGAACACGCGGCGGTTCAAGGCCGAGCTGGCCCGCCTCGGCTTCGATACCGGCCGCTCCGAGACGCCGATCACGCCGGTCATGATGGGCGACCCCGAGACCGCGATGCGCTTCAGCGATCGACTCATGGGCGAGGGTGTCTTCGCCCAGCCGGTGGTCTTCCCCACCGTGGCCATGGACCAGGCCCGGATCCGGACGATCGTGACCGCGGCGCACGCCGACGAACAACTGGATCTGGCGCTCGGGGCCTTCGCGACCGTGGGCCGCGAACTGGGGCTGATCGCTGGATGAGTCGGGCAGGCGGGGGGAACCTGTGAGCGGCGAGGATCGGCGGGCGCGCGACCTGCCCCTCGATGCCCACCTCCATACCGATCTGTCGCCCGACAGCGACGTCCCGATCGATGCCTATGCCGCGCAGGCGATGGAGCGTCGGATCCGCGAGATCGCCATCACGGATCATGTCGACTTCGACCCGACCGCACCGGCGTTCGCGCACTCGACATTCGCGCAACGCGAGCGCGTCGTCCGTGAAGCGGCCGAGCGCTGGGCCGACCGCGGCGTCGCCATCCGATTCGGGGTGGAGATCACGTGGGAACGTCGCTGGGAGGCGGATATCCGCGAGCATCTGGCACGCCACGCCTACGACTTCGTGATCGGCTCCGTGCATGTCTATCGCGACTCCCCGTTCGCCGCCGACCACGTCGCCGCATGGGTCCGGGGCAAGTCCCTGCCCGAGATCGTCGCGCCCTACTTCGACGAGGTGGAGTCCGCGGCTCGTTCCGGCATCTTCGATGCGCTCGGGCACCTCGACTTCGTGAAGCGGTATCTCGCCCCACACGTCATGGCCGCCGATCTCGGTGCAGCACCGGAACTCTACGAACCCATCCTGCGAGCGCTCGTGGATTCCGGCACGGCCCTGGAGGTCAACACGAGCGGCCTCCGTCAGGCGGCCGCCGAGACCTATCCGTCGCCGGCGATCGTCGCGCTCTATCACGCCCTTGGCGGACGGGCCATCACGGTCGGCTCCGACGCCCATCGAGCCGATACGTTCGCCTGGGCGCTCGCTGACGGGTACGTGGCTGCACGCGACGCCGGCTTCGAGTCGCTGACATTCCGGCGCGGTGACGGCCCGGAGGCCGTCGGGATCCCGCCGGCACGGCCGGTCACGTCCGGAGCGCACCGGTGACCGACGGTGCGCCGCCGACGCTCACCCTCGACATCGTGGGGGCCGGTCCCGCCTACACCGATCGACCCGGTGCGGTCGGCGCGGCGTATCTCGTTCGACATGGCACGAGCGCGGTCGTCCTCGACCTGGGACATGGCGCGTTCGCCAGGCTCGCCGGGTCGATCGAGCCGAGCGCCATCGACGCGGTGATGATCAGTCACCTGCACCCGGACCACTTCGTGGACCTGGTCGCGCTGCGGCACTACCTGCGCTGGGAGTTCGCCCCGAGCCGACGTCTCCGGGTCGTCGGACCGGCTGGCCTGGACGAACGGCTCGACGTCTTGCATGCGGAACCCGGCTTCAGCGCGGAAGTCCTCGACGTGGAGGCCCTGGCGGACGGAGCCCGATACGACGTCGGCGAGCTCGTCGTCGCCGCGGCGCGGATCTTCCACACCGACGACAGCTATGCCTTCCGCGTCGCGCATCCGGACGGTGACGCGGGCCTGGTCTACTCCGGGGACTGCGGCCGCGCCGAGGACCTCGACGCCCTGGTCCGGCCCGGCGACGCATTGCTGGTGGAGGTGTCGTTCGGGCCGGGTCCGGTCACGCCCGGGGCCGCCCACCTCGATGGCCCGGCCGTCGGAGCCCTCGCCGCCCGGACCGCGGCGGGTCGGGTGCTCCTGACCCACCTCCAGATGGGCTTCGATGAGGGCGCCACGCTCGACAGCGTCCGAGCGCACTACGACGGACCGGTCACGCTCGTCTGGCCCGGCGAGCGCTACGTGATCGGCGCCTGAATCGACGACCGCCGGCCTTGCGGCCGGCGGTCATGCAGGTTCGGGGTCAGGGCAGGCGACCCGCCCGGTCCGGTGCTAGGTTCGGTCCTCGTCCGTGCGGATCAGGAGCCGAGCGGGGGTGAGCAGCAATGCTGCGGCGATGACCCCGGCCATCGCGAGGAGCACGAGACGCCAGCTCTCGCTCGCCGCCCCGTTCGCCCCGGTCAGGGTGTCCGTCGGGGGCAGCGTGATCTCGGGCGTCCCGGTCTCCCCGAGCGTGGAACCGGTCGGCTCCTCGCTCGGATCCTCGGGGGTGTTCTCGACTTCGACGATCGTCCAGCTCGACTCCTCATTCTCGCCGTCGTTCCCGACGCAATCCACGAGTCCAGCCGCATCCCAGATGCAGGTGACCTCGGCATCGAGATTGAGTTCGACGAGGATCGGGTCGGAGCCGGTGAAGCCGTCGGGCACGATCGTCTCGACGATCCAGTACCAGCCGGCATCGAGCGGGCCGGTCTCGAGGCGGCCATCGGTCGCGACGGCGGGACCGAAGACGAGGGCGTCGACGGTGTCGTCGAAGACCTCATCGCCGTCGTCCGCGTACACCTCGAAGGTGGCGCCATCGAGCAGCACGTCGTCCAGCAGGTCGGTGGTGCCCTTGTTGTCGAACTTCATGATGAGGATGCTTGCCTGCGCGTCGCCGCTGGGGCTGCCGCTCGGCGTGCTGCTGGGGCTGCCGCTAGGCGTGCTCGACGGCGAACCCGAGGGTGTGCTGGATGGGCTGCCGCTGGGCGTCGAGCTGGGCGAGCCACTGGGGCTGCTGCTCGGCGTCGAGCTGGGCGAGCCACTGGGGCTGCTGCTCGGCGAGCTGGATGGGCTGCCGCTCGGCGAACCCGATGGGCTGCCGCTCGGCGAACCCGATGGGCTGCCGCTCGGCGTCTCGCACTGGCCCGAATGGACCTCTTCGCGGTCCTCGCACTCGTGCTGGGAGCCCAGCGCGATCCGCGTTCCGGCCGCTTCGGCCGGCGACGCAGCGAGGACATTGCCTGCGGTGGAAGGCGCGACGATCGCCGCCAGGACCATCGTGGCGACCACGAACCAGGAGAGACGCCGCGCAAGGCGCGAGCGACCTCGAGCGTGAGGAGTGATCATGCGATTCATATCCCCGAACACATGAGGCCTGATGGCCTCGGATAAGCCACGCTGCGGTCGGATGCGTTCCCCGGAACATCCGCGCCCCGATCGCGCGAGGCTGATAGTCGCACGCGCGGGTAGTACGGGTCCAGTACGACTGGGTCAACGAACCGCACCAGACCCGAATCGACCCCACCGGCAAGCGCAGGTTCCGGTGCATCCACGCACCATTCCGGTCCTATGCACCCCGGGACCCATGGCGGACCGGTGTCCCGGTACGATTGCCGCGCCGCTCCGCACCCGTCACGTTGCCGAGGTCGACCGCCCGTGATCCAGCCACCCCTCCGAACGCAGGCTCGCGCCGCCGTCGAGCGTGCCTGGGACGCGGCCGTGCGGGCCGGCGACCTGCCGGCGATCGACGACGAGGTCCGTCCGCCGGTCGAGGTGGAGCGACCGGCCAACGCGGACCACGGTGATCTCGCGACCAACCTCGCGATGAAGCTCGCACGGCCATACCGGATGGCGCCCATGGCGATCGCGACCGTCCTGGCCGCACACCTCGCCCGCGAGGCGAGCGAGGCCGGGGTTCCCTCGCCGATCGAGACGGCCGAGGTCGCCGCGCCCGGGTTCCTGAATCTCCGACTGCGCGGTGATGCCTACGCCGCGATCGTCGATGGGATCAACGCAGTGCCTGCCGACTGGGGCCGTGTCGCCCCGGTCCGTGCACGCGCCGTGAATGTCGAGTTCGTGTCGGCCAACCCGACCGGACCACTGACGATCGGCAACGCCCGCGGGGCGTTCGTCGGGGACCTGCTGTGTCGCGTCCTGGCGGCCGGTGGCCAGACCGTGACGCGCGAGTACTACTTCAACGATTCCGGTTCCCAAGTCAGCCATCTCGGTGCCTCGGTCCTCGCCGTGAAGCTCGGGGAGCCGGTACCCGACGAGGGCTACAAGGGCGCGTACGTGGAGGACCTGGCAGCGGGGCTGCCGGACGACGTGCTCGCTGCCGCGACCGCTCCCGGCGCGGACGGTGCCGACATCGTGGGCCGCTGGGCCGCCGCTCGTGTACGCGCCGGCATCGAAGCCTCCCTCGAGCACCTCGGCGTGCACTTCGACGTCTGGACCAGCGAGGCTCGGCTCCACGACGAGGGCTGGGTGGAGCGGGCGGTCGAACGACTCCGGGCCAACGGTCACGCCTATGAACTCGATGGCGCGCTGTGGTTCCGCTCGACGACCTTCGGAGACGACAAGGACCGGGTCATCTACCGCGCCGACGGCCGACCGACCTATTTCGCGG
>CAYVJP010000147.1:5124-7125 GCA_964451745.1 uncultured Anaerolineaceae bacterium
ACGTCACCGAGAAGTTCAGCCGCGGGTTCGACCACCTGATCTACATCTGGGGCGCCGATCACCACGGGACCGTGGCCCGCGTGCGCAACGCCGCGGAGGCCATGGGCTACGACAAGGACGCGGTGCAGGTCCTGCTCTACTCGTGGGTCCGCTTCGTTCGCGACGGCGTCGAGGTCTCGATGTCCAAGCGGGCCGGCGACTTCATCACCCTCGACGAACTGCTCGCCGAAGTCGGGGTGGACGCCGCGCGCTGGTTCTTCGCGTCGCGCGGGCACACGAGCTCGATCGACTTCGACATCGAGCTGGCGAAGAAGCAGTCGAACGAGAACCCCGTCTACTACGTCCAGTACGCCCACGCGCGCATCGCCTCGATCCTGCGCAAGGCCACCGAGGCCGGCCTGGCACCCGCGTCGTCGATCGCCGGTGGGCTCGACTCGGACGCCCCGGCCGAGGCGCTCCTCGCTCGGGCCATCGTCCGCCTGCCCGAGGTCGTCGAGGATGCCGTCGTCGCCGAAGAGACGCAGGGCATCACCGCCTACGCCACCGAACTCGCGACCGCGTTCCACGCGTTCTATCGCGACGCCCGAGTCGTGGATCCGGACGCGCCCGATCGCTCGGCGACGCGCCTGGCGCTGGCGCGTGCCGCGCAGGTGACGCTCGCCAACACGCTCGGCCTGCTGGGGATCTCCGCTCCCGAGGCGATGTAGGCCGGCGGGTCAGCCCGCCAGGCCGAGGGCGACCGCGATGGCCTCGAAGGACGCCTCGTCGTTCCCGACGACGAACCAGCGCGTGGTGCCGCCCTCGCCCGGGAAGACCCCGGCCGGGCCGCCGGCCGTGGTCGCCGCCTGCGTCGCGGCATCGTCGAACGCCTGGGCGTCGGCGGCGCTATCCCAGACCGTGCGCATGACGACGCCCCACCCGCCATCCGGACCCTCGAGCACCGCGAGGCGGTCGCCGCCCCAGCCGGCTGCCGCGGCCGACGCGTCGGTCGGCGACACGCCGGCGCCGCGGAGCCACGATCCGATCTGGAACTCGCCATAGGTGTCCTGCAGGGCGACGGTCCACTCGCCCTGCATGGCTTCGATGTCGTCGACCGGGATGGCGACCTCGACCGGGACTTCGCCGGCCTCGTACTTCTCCGGGTGGAGGACCTGCTCGGTCGACACGGGGAGATCGGCGAAGACGTCGTCGACGGCGGCCCAGCCACCCGCGGTCTGGATGGGTGCGACGAACGTGATCCCCGTGTCGTACGGGAAGAGGAGTCCGTCGACCAGGACCTGCGGGGTGCGGGCGAGGACGGCCGTCGATTCGGGGTCCGCTCCGGCGGCGACCACGTCCTGGAGCTCCTCCGGGGTCAGGTTGGGGATCGCCCAGTACGACATCAGGAGCGTGGCGTCGCCCTCATACACGGCCGCCCGGGCCAGCGCCTGGTCGGACTGGTCCAGCAACTCCTTCTGCTCGGCGAAGACGCCCGGGAAGTTGGCGTCCTGGAGCGCATGGTCGTACTCGTGGGCGAACGTGACCTTGTCCGCGCCATTGATGGCCCCCGACCGCGACACCACGTACAGGGTCTTCTCGTCCGGGCGGTAGAAGCCCGCGACCTGGCTGTCGATGAGGTCGAGGTAGAGGGTCTCGAGGGACTGATCCTCGGTCAGCAGCCCGAGCGCCTTGAGCAGGCGGTCGTTGGCCGCGACGTACTCCGCCGGGTTGTCCTCCGCGAACGAGGCGGCGTTCATCTGCTTGAGCGTTTCGCCGTCGATGGTCTCGCGCGCGACATCGGTCGGGTCCAGCTCCCGGAGGGCGACGACCTGATCCTCGATCGCATCGTAGATGGCGTCGGCCTCGCCACTCGGCATCGGCGTGGCGGCGGCCGACGGTGATGCGGCGGGATCGGCGCTCGGCGATGCGGGCGCCGGGGTCGGGCTCGCGGGCGCGGGCGACGACGCGGTCGAGCTGGTCGTCGTGGAGCCACAGGCCACCACGAGCAGGGTGATCGAGAGG
>CAYVJP010000148.1:0-6917 GCA_964451745.1 uncultured Anaerolineaceae bacterium
CGCGCGACGAAGCCCGGCCTCAAGCTCGGCATCTGCGGCGAGCACGGCGGCGACCCCGAATCGATCGCCAAGTGCGAACGCGTCGGCCTCGACTACGTGTCGTGCTCGCCGTTCCGCGTCCCCGTCGCGCGCCTCGCCGCGGCCCAGGCCACGCTCGCGAATACGGCCGAACGCGACCGGTGATATTTCGGGTCCGGGAGTGTACGCTGTCGGACCCGGACGCCGTGGGCGGCCCGAACAGACCGCACTGAGTTGGCCAACCTGTGGATCTGAGCGAAGCGATCGAGTCCCTGCAGAACAGCCTGGACGTCGTGCCGGCCGCGATCGCGGCCATCATCTTCCTGGCCGGCCCCACGGTCGCCTGGATCATCTATCGCGTCGTCGTGCTGCCGCGCACGAGTCGCTACACCGAGGAGGGCGGCGGCCTGCTCTGGATGTGCGTCCAGTGCCGGTCGGCCAACGAGGTCCGCGACACGCGCTGCTATCGATGCGGCCTGGAGCGCACGGCGATCGCCGGTGATCTGCACATCGTGGACGGTGACGAGATCGTCGCCCTCGCTCCCGACCAGTCCGGCTCTGCCCGATCGGCAGGGGGCCCCGTCCCGGTGATGGACCCCGACGCGGTATCCGGCCCCCAGGCTGAGCCCTTCCTGTTGGCCGCGGCCAGGCCCATCCGGCCCCCGGCCATGGTCGGGCCGGCCAACACCCCGCCGGTCACCCCGCGCCGGATCGTGGTGGCGGGACCGGGCCATGCGCCGGCGGACGAGCCCGAGCAGCCGATGGTCCCGGTGGGGCCGGGCAAGACTGCGACACCTGCCGGGAAGGCGACCAGTCCCAAGTCGTAGGCCATGACCGCTCGAACCCGACACCGCGTCGTGATCGTCGGCGGCGGTTTCGCCGGCCTGTACGCCGCGCGTCAGCTGGGGGCGGACCCCGAGGTCGCACTCACCCTCGTCGACCGGCGGAACTTCCACCTGTTCCAGCCGATGCTCTACCAGGTCGCGACGGGCGCCCTCTCACCGGGCGAGATCGCCCAGCCGCTGCGGTCGATCCTGCGCAAGCAGCGCAACACGACGGTGATCCTGGGCGAGGCGGTCGGGGTGGACCCGGAGCGACGGGAGATCCTGCTGTCCGACGGCGGGCCGATCGCCTACGACACGCTCATCGTGGCGACCGGCGCCCATCACTCCTACTTCGGCAACGACGCGTGGGCCCGGTTGGCCCCCGGGCTCAAGACCCTCGAGGATGCCACCGAGATCCGGCGTCGCATCCTCATCGCCTTCGAGGCCGCGGAACGGGAAGCCGACCCCGAGCGGCGCCGGGCATGGATGACGTTCGTGCTCGTCGGTGGCGGTCCGACGGGCGTGGAGCTGGCCGGATCACTCGGCGAGATCGCCCGCGACACCCTCCGGCGCGACTTCCGGGCGATCGACCCGTCCGAGGCACGGATCATCCTCGTCGAGGCGATGGATCGAGTTCTCCCGACGTACCCGGCGGGTCGTTCGGCGTCGGCCAAGCGCCAGCTCGAGGCCCTCGGCGTGGAGGTGCGCCTGGGGACGCGCGTGACCGCCATCGACGAGGACGGCGTGGCGACCTCCATCGGGGAGGGGACGTCGGCCCCGACGGAGCGGATCCCGGCCCGGACCGTGCTGTGGGGCGCCGGCGTCGTGGCCTCGTCGTTCGCGCGTCGCGTGGCCGCGGCGACCGGTGCCGGGACGGACCGCAACGGCCGGATCCTCGTGGAGCCGGACCTGACCGTCCCCGGCCACCCGGAGATCTTCGTGGTGGGCGACGCGGCCGTGGAGCCGTGGAAGCCGGGCCACGCCACCCCCGGCGTGGCGCAGGGGGCGATGCAGGGCGGTACGCACGCCGCCAAGACCATCCGGCGGCGGATCCTGAACCGCCCGACGGAGCCGTTCCGCTACCGGAACAAGGGCGATGTCGCCGTCATCGGACGCCTCTCCGGCGTGACCGACATCCCGTGGCTCGGGCCGCTTGGGCGACAGGGCGGGTTCACGGCATGGCTGCTGTGGCTGGGGATCCACATCTTCTACCTGATCGGGTTCGCCAACCGGATCGTGGTCGTGACCCGCTGGGGCGTGAGCTTCCTGACCCACGGCCGCGGGACCCGCCTCATCACGGGCACGCCCCTGCTGCCGGCCATCGAGGACCCGAAGGAACCCGTCATCCACCAGCCGGAGGGAGCGGAGGAGCCGGGCGGGCCGTCGGGGAGCATCGGCGCCTGACGGCCGGCGTGCCGCGGTTCCCGTTGGCGCGGTTCCCGTTGGCACCGCCAAAGGTCCTGGCACGATTGACCGAATCGTCCCGAGCCACGACCCTTACCAACGTACTCATCGGCGCGCGTGGCGCGCCCGGGGGATCTCGGGGATTCGAAACGCTCAGATGACTTCCGTCTTCCGGCGCCCGCGGGGCATCCGGCTGGTGGCTTCCTTCGCGCTGGTCGCGGCGTTGCTTCCGGCCGCTGCGGCACCCGTGTCCGCCGACACCGGCGCCACCGTCCTGCCCGGCTTCCGTGACGAGCTCCTGTGGGGCGGGCTGCAGCTCCCGACGGCCGTCGCGACCTCGCCGGACGGCAGTCGGATCTTCGTGGCCGAGAAGCGCGGGACCATCCAGCGGTTCGATGGCCTCACCGATTCGACGGCCACCCAGGTCGCCGACCTCTCGAGCCAGGTCTACGACTACTGGGATCGCGGCCTCCTGGGGCTGACCGTGGACCCCGACTTCCCGACCCGCCCGTACCTGTACGCGCTGTACACCTACGACAGCGTCCCCTGGAACGACGCCTGCCCGTCGCCCCCCGGACCCACCACCAACGGATGCCTGGCCGGCGGGCGGCTCGCCCGCCTGACGATCGGCGGCGGCGGGGCGGGCACCGTCACCAGCCAGACCAACCTGATCACCGACTGGTGCCAGCAGTTCCCGAGCCACTCGGTGGGGACCGTGGCGTTCGGGCCTGACGGCGCGCTGTACGTGTCCGGGGGCGATGGGGCGAGCTTCTCCCACGCGCGCGATTCCGGTCAGCTCGGTTCCTCGACGCCAGGCGCGCCCACCCCGGTCAACCCCTGCAACGACCCCCCCAGCCAGGGCGGTGCCCTGCGCGCGCAGGACATCCGGACGAGCGCTGATCCCACCGGGCTCGCCGGGACCGTGATCCGCGTGAACCCCGACACCGGGGCGGCGTGGCCCACCAACGACAACGCCGGGCTGGCCGACACGAACGCGCGCAAGATCATCGGCTACGGACTGCGTAACCCGTTCCGCTTCACCTTCGACCAGGGCGGCGCCGTCTGGATCGGGGACGTCGGCTTCGGCGTTTGGGAGGAGATCAACGAGATCGCCGACGCCGATGCGGCGGCGCCCAACTTCGGCTGGCCGTGCTACGAGGGGCTCGATCAGCAGACCTCGTACTGGAACCCTGCCTCGAACCCGGCCTACGACCCGGCGCTGTGCACCAGCCTCGCCGGACAGACCGCCCCGCAGCACCGCTACTCGCACTCGGCGACCGTCGTCTCGGGCGATGGGTGCGGCACCGGCAGTTCGGCCATCGCCGGCCTGACCTTCCTGCGCAACGACACCACCTACCCGAACGCGTACGACGGTGCGCTGTTCTGGACCGACTACAACCGCAAGTGCATCTGGTACGCACCTCGCGGCAGCAACGGCCGACCCGACTTCTCGGCGCGAGCCCGATTCGCCGACCTGCGCCGCTCCGACGACCCGGCGAACATGGGCGGCGTGGCCACGTTCCTGGGCACCACAAGCGACGGTGACATCCTGTACACGAGCTTCGACCGCGGCGAGGTCCGGGCCATCCGGTTCTATCCGCCCAACGCCCCGCCCTCGGCGTCGTTCACCGTGACACCTGCGTCGGGCACGGCGCCACTCGATGTGGACCTCGATGCGAGCGGGTCCACCGATTCCAACGGCGACCCGTTGACGTACGCCTGGGATCTCGATGCCGACGGGCAGTACGACGACGCCACGGGCGTCACCACATCGACCACGCTGAACACGCCGGGGAACATCACGATCGGGCTCCGCGTGACCGACGACGGCGCTCCGGCCCTGTCCGACACGGCCAGCAAGGTGGTCCAGGTGGGCAATGCGCCGCCGGTCATCACGTTCTCGGCCCCCTCGGCGTCGCTGACCTGGGCCGTGGGCGACCAGATCGCGTACGGCGCGACGGCCAGCGACCCCCAGGACGGCACGCTCCCGGCCTCGGCCTTCCACTGGGAGTGGTCCATCGCGCACTGCCGGCCGAGCGAGTGCCACGAGCACGTGATCCAGTCGATCGACGACGTCCGCAACGGCACGTTCCCAGCCCCCGACCACCAGTACCCGTCGTTCCTGCGCGTGACGGTGACCGTGACCGACAGCGATGGCCTCGAGGCGAGCGTCACCCGCGAGATCCATCCGAAGACCGGGACCGTGAACGCCACATCCGTCCCGGCAGGCATCGCGCTCGGCTACTACGACGAGAACGTCCGACTGGCCCTGCCCGCGACCGGCATCGTGGGTTCCACGATCGTGCTCGATGCCCCGCCGAGCGCGACCATCGGCGAGGGGACGTACGCCTTCCAGCGCTGGTCCGATGGCTCGACGTCGGCAGCGCACACCGTACCGGTCACCACCGGTGCGAAGAATCTGACCGCGACGTACACGCTGCGCTCCACGAGCGATGCCCCCAACAGCTGCAACGCGGCACGGGTGGAACGCCGTGCGGCCGCGTGGCGGAGCGGCCGGCTGGGCAGCGGCTCCGACGTGGACTGGTACCGCTTCACGATGGCCTCGAAGGGGACGATCCGGCTGCTCCTTGGCGACCTCCCGGTCGGCGCGAGCCTGACCCTGTACAAGGGTTGCTCCGAGGAGCTGGCCTTCCAGAACCGGTCGGGGACCGCGGCCGAGGAGATCGTGCGGCTGCTCTCGACGGGCACCTACGCCGTCAAGGTCGCGGCCACGGGAGCCGCCTCCAGCTCGCCGTATGCCCTGCAGATCCTGCGCCTGCCACCCAACACGTCGGTGCAGTCGTACAGCAGCCACGCGATCGGCGGGCAGCTCCACGTCGTGGGCGAGGTCTGGAACGAGTCCACGAACGCGCGCGGTCCCATCACCGTGACGGTGAAGTACCTCAACGCGAGCGGTGTGGTGCTCGCGACCACGACCGGCGAGACCGAGGTCATGGCCCCGGGACGGAACCGTGCGCCGTTCCGCGTCAGTCGTTCACTCCCGGCCGGGTTCGCCTCGGTCCGCGTGTCCGTGTCATCGGTTCCCGCCGGCAAGACCGTCGTCCCGCTCACGGTATCGGGGACGACGTCGACGTTCGTCGGCGGTCGATGGCGCGTCCAGGGCACGGTGACCGCGCCGAGTGCCGTCCACACCGTCCGCGTCGTGATGGTCCAGTACGACGATCGCGGCCGGGTCATCGACGTGACCCGGGCCACGCTCGGTGGCGGGACATCGCTGGGCAACGGGGCGTCCACCACGTTCGACGCCTGGTCCACCTACACCGGGGGCGCCCCGGACCGCGTCCGGATCGTGGCGATCGGCCTCCGGAACTGAGCCCGTCCGCGGCGGTCAGCCGGCGCGGCCCGCCGCCGGCACGGTGATCCGGAACGTCGTCCCGCCGGGACCCGTCGCCTCCACCGCGATCGAGCCCCCGTTCGCGACCAGCAGTTCGCGGGCGATCGTGAGCCCCAGGCCGTGGCCGGAGGGTCGGTCCGACCCGGCACCGGGCACGCCGCCGCTGTCGCCCCCGCCGCGGGTCCGCGCGGGGTCCGCCCGGTAGAACCGCTCGAAGACGTGGGGCACGTCGTCGGGCGCGATGCCGGGACCGGTGTCGGTCACGCGCAGCTCGATGACCGGCCCCGACGCGGTCGCCGTGACCGTCACCGTCCCGCCCGGTGGGCTGTGCGTGACGCCGTTGCCGATGACGTTCTGGAGCGCACGGGCCACGTGGCCGGCGTCGGCCCAGCCGATCAGGCCGCCCGCGGCCGGGATCTCGACCTGCACGTGGACGTCGCGGTCGCGCGCGAGGACGTCGAGCGCATGCACGGCCTCGCTCACGGCGGCAGCGATGTCGATCGGGCCGGGCCGGGCGACGAGCGGCGCCGCCTCGGCGCTGGCGAGGTCACCCAGCTCGGCCACGAGGCCCGCGAGCGCCGACGCGGCCGACCGGGCCGCCTCGAGGTTCGCCCGGTCGGTCGGGACGACGCCATCGAGCATGGCCTGCAGCTGGGTCTCGAGCACGGTCGCGGGCGTGGCCAGGTCGTGGGCGATGTCGCTGGCCGCCCGTCGCCGCAGCATCTCGGAGCGTTCGAGGCGATCCGCCATGGCATTGAAGGCGTCCGCGAGCTCCGCCGATTCCCGATCGTCGCCGCCCGTCGCGCGGGCGTCGGTCTCCCCGCGTTCGAGGCGTCGTGCGGCGGTGGCGACATCGCGGAGCGGTCGGGTGAGGCGTCCGGCGATCGCGGTGGACAGGAGCACGACGCCCAGCACGCTCACGAGACCGGCGATCACCAGCGTCGCGTTGAACAGTGGGAGGAAGCCGCGATCGGTTCCCGAGCCCGGCAGGTTGGCCTGGAGCGTGGCCACGGTCGCCCCGTCCACGACGATGGGGGCGGCATAGGTGGCGGCGTCGCGCTCCGGCGCCCGGCCGAACGCGGCGATCACCGTGCCATCGCTGGCGACGACCGAGACCTCGCCGCCCAGGTTCATGGCGACGCGCCGGACCACCGCTGCCAGCCGTGCCGGACGGTCGATCCGGTCGGCGAGGGTCACGGCCGCGTCGTCAAGGCGCTGCTCCTGCTGCCCGGTCACGACGGTCTGGAACCCATCGCTGACGACGCGGTTCACCACGAGTCCCACCCCGAGCCGGATGCCCCCCCGGGTGAGCCCCC
>CAYVJP010000149.1:0-6910 GCA_964451745.1 uncultured Anaerolineaceae bacterium
CGGGCCGGACCACCATACTTCCTCGCCCGTGATCTTGCCGGCCGCGACCTCGTCCAGCAGCGGCATCTCGCCGTTGCTGAGCCAGTCGACGCCCTTGTCGCTGAGGAACGTCGTGAACGCCTCCGAATGGACGAAGTCGTACAGCTCGGTCACGTCGGCGACGAGCTTATCGCCGAGGACGGCCCGTCCCTCGGGCGTGGACGGCTGCCAGTCCTGCCACGCGTCGGTTTCGCCATCGGAGTTGAGGGACCCTGGGGCAGGCTCCCAGAGGTCCTTCTCGATCCGGTGGAAGCCGGTCCATTCGAGGCCCTCGGCGACGGCGTCCACCTCTCGGTAGTCGATCCGCGGGTCCAGGTCGCCGAGTGCCTCGGCGACGGGCTCGATCCGCTCGTAGTAGGTGCGGATGTCCGGGAACTGCTCCTTGGCGGCGTCGTCCTGGCCGCTGACATACAGGTCCACGAACCCCGTGGTGGCCGGCAGCAATTGCGCGACCTGCTCCTTCACGAACGCCGCGTAGAGGTTCACGGCCTCCTGCTTGACCTCGGCATCCGGCCCCGTGATGGCCACGCGTTCGCCGGTCACCGTGAACGGCTGCTCGCCCACGCCCAGCCCGATCATGCCCGGCTTGCACAGGGTGACGTAGTCGCCCGGCTGGACCGTCGCGGTCAGCGTCCGTGACGCGCCCGGCGCGATGTTCTCCACCTCGCCGATGATGCGGATGCCGTCCTGGGCCATGAGGTAGAACTCGGTCACGCGCGACCCGCGGTTCGCGACGTCGAAGGTCACGGTGCCGCTCGTGGCGGTGTTCATGGCGACCTCGCACGCGTCGTCGGACGAGGTCACGGCGATGGCGTCGCCGCTGACCGCGGCGTTGGGGACGCACGCGCCCGCCGCGATGGCCGCGGCAGCGAGGGCGATGGTCAGGGGGCGCGACGGGACGGACGTCATGGTTCTCCTCTGGTTGGGACGGCTGCCGGCTGGACCGCGACCGGTGGGCGGACCGGACGATCGGCGAGCATGCGACGGATGAAGATGGACCCGACCACGAGCAGGTACGTGGCCCAGGCGATGAGCTCGATCCAGGTCATCTCCGGGGAGAGCCCGATCGTCCCCTTCAGCACGGCGGCGAGGGCGCTGTCCGGCGGAAGGACCTCGCTGATCGAGAACGCCCAGCCGAACGGGAAGCCGGCCAGTCCGACCGCGACCTGGCCGGTGACCGGATCGATCGGGGCGGCGGCCGTGTACGGACCCGGCACGACGCCAGCCTCCTGGAGGTCATGCACGCCGTAGGCGAGGACGCCGGCGGCGACCACGATCAGGAACACGCTCGTGACGTTGAAGAAGATCCGCAGGTTGATGCGGACCATGCCCCGGTAGATCAGGTAGCCGAGGGCGACGGCGACCAGCAGGCCGACGACCGCCCCGACGAGGACGTCCGAACCGCCGCCGAGCGAGCGGACGATCGACCACAGGAAGAGCGCGGTCTCGACACCTTCACGCGCGACCGAGATGAAGCCGATGGCCACGACCCCCCACAGGCCGCCGGTCGCGAGGGCCCGGCGCATGCCGCCTTCGAGCTCGCCGCGCATCGAACGCGCCGCGCGCTGCATCCAGAAGACCATCGTCGTGACCATGGCGACGGCAAGGATCGACAGCGTGCCGCCCAGGACCTCCTGCGCCTCGAAGCTGAGGGTGTAGGCGCCGAAGGTCAGGACGAAGCCGACAGCAAGGGAGAGCAGGATCGCGAGAGCGATCCCGGCCCAGAGGCGGGGAAGGACGTCGCGTCGGCCGGAGCGGACGAGGAAGGCGACGAGGATCCCGACGACCAGGGCGGCCTCGAGCCCCTCCCGGAGCCCGATGACGAAGGTGGCGAACACGAGGGAGCGGACCTCTTGACCGGCGGACTTGCGCTGAAGACGCAAGTTACCTTGTCAATCATGCGTAAGTCAACCTGCAAGCCGTGCACCACCTGGGCGACGTGACGACGCGCCCGGCCGAGGGGCCGAGCGCGTCGTTCGTGTGCTGGTGCGAGGTCAGGCGGCCGTCGCGACCGCCGGGAGCCCATCGCTCACCACGAGTCCGTCCCGCATCCGGATGATCCGGTCGCAGGCGGCCCCGACGTCGGGGTCGTGGGTCACGATGATGAAGGTGTGGCCGCACTCACGGTTGAGCCCGCGCAGCAGCGCCAGCACCTCGGCCGAGCGGGCGCTGTCGAGGTTGCCCGTCGGCTCGTCACCGATGACGAGCTTGGGCCGATTCACGAGCGCCCGGGCCACGGCGACCCGCTGCTGCTCGCCACCGGACAGCTCCGAGGGCCGGTGATCGGCCCGGTCGGCGAGACCGACGAGACCGAGCGCCTCGATCGCGGCGGCGTGCGCGTCGCGCCGCCGGATCCCGGCGTACTCGGCCGCCAGCGCGACGTTCTCGACCGCCGATAGCGTCGGGACCAGGTTGAAGGCCTGGAACACGAACCCCATCTCGGTCGCCCGGATCCTGGTTCGCTCGTGGTCGGCCAGGTCGGTCATCGACCGCCCGTCGAACCGGAGCTCTGGCGCCGGACCGTGGTTGGCGTCGGGTGCGTGGAGCAGCCCCAGGACATGCATCAGGGTGGACTTGCCCGACCCGGACGGGCCCATGATGGCGACCATCTCGCCCTCGTCGATCCGGACGTCGACGCCCCGCAGGGCCTCGACGGTGTTGGACTTCGAGAGTCGATAGGTCTTGCGCAGATCGCGCCCTTCGAGGAGTGCCATGATCGTGATCTCCTATTCGTAGCGGAGGGCGGTGACCGGATCGAGCCGGGCCGCGCTCCAGGCGGGGATGATCCCGGCGACGACGCCGAGGATCGTGGAGAAGCCGAGAGCGAAGACGAGGGTGGCCGGCGTCAGTTCGAAGAGGATCGTCCCGGACGCCCGCATCGCCTCGTTGACGAGCAGGACCACGGCGGCTCCGAGGGCGACGCCCACCAGGCCTCCGATCGTGCCGATGACGCCGGCCTCGGTCACGAGCTCCCGAACGACGCGGCGCCGGCTGGCACCGATCGCGCGTCGGATGCCGATCTCGCGGGTGCGCTCGGCGACGGACATCGCCATCGTGTTGATGACCGACAGGCCACCGACGATGAGGCTGATCACGCCGATGCCGACGATGATCGAGTTGAACGCGCTTGCACTCGCGCCATACATGGCGTCGTAGCCGGCGCGGGTCATGGCCACGGTGTCCGGCACGCTGGCATCGACCGTCGCGGCGATCACGGCGTGGTCCGCACCGGGCGCGGGATACAGGACGAATTGGCTGACGATGTCGGACGCGACCACGCCATCGCGAACGATCGGCGGAAGGCTCGCGTGGAGCAGGCCCTGCGCGGTCGAGAACGGCACGACATACGAGCGGTCCGGTTCGGTCCCGGTCGGCTCGAGGATGCCCACGACCGCGAACGGTCGATCGCGCAGCGTGATCGTGTCACCCACTTGGACACCGCTTCTTGCCGCGATGCTCGAGCCGACGACGACGACATCGTTCCCTTCGTCGGCGGCGGTGAGGATCCGGCCGGATGCCGGGATGTGGCGCGCGAGCGTCTCGCGGCCCTCGTCACCGTCGACCGGCGAAGCGACGATCTGGTCCGGTGGGCCGAGGCGGACGCCGGTGACCTCGCCCGCCATCATCGTGATGGCCGGTGCCGCGACCTCGACGCCCTCGATGTTCCGGAGCGAGGGCAGGAGGTCGAGACGCATCGGTGCGTCACCCAGGGCGAGCGTGTCGCCACTCACCACGATCTTGTCGGCGTGGTACAGGCTGTCGCCGGCGACCATGGTGTTGATCTTGTTGGCCATCGAGCTGAATACGACGAGCGCCCAGATCCCGATGGTGATCCCGGTGATGGTCAGGCCCGTGCGGAGCCGCCGCCGGGCGAGATTGCGGAGCATCCGCATGTCGTTGGTCTCCTTGCGTGCGCCGATCCTCCGATCGGATCGGGGTGTGCGGATAGGGTCGGCCGGGCCGCGAGTCGAGCCATCGGGGCGCACCCGTCTGCTGGGTCAGGGTCTGCCCCTAAACGGCGACGGCCGGGCTGGGGATCCAGCACCGGCCGTCGGGAGGAGCGGAGACGTGGGCGATGTTCGAGGTTCAGAGCTCCTCGCGATCGAAGGCGAACTTCGCCGCGACGGCCAGCACGAGCATCGCGACGACCCAGCTCACCAGCGTGGAAACCGGGCCCGACTCGCCGGTCGCGACGGCCTGGGCCCACGCGCCGATGTAGGTCGGCGACCAGGCGGAGATGTCCGGCACCACATTGCCCAGGAGCTGCGGAACGAACATGACCGCCAGGGCCACGACGGCCACGGCGCCCGTGGACTTGAAGGTCGTGCCGAGCGTCACCGTCAGGCCGATGTAGAACGCGGGCAGCATGAGGAACAGCACCGCGAACACGCCAAGGACCGAGAGGTCCGGCAGGCTGCCGTACGCGATCGTCGCCACCCCGACAGCCACACCGAGGGGAACCGCGACGGCGAGGACGGCGAAGGCGAGCATCGCCGCGACGAACTTCGCCGCGATGATGCTGGTCGGCGCCACCGGGTTGGCCAGATTCCAGGCCAGCGTTCCCCGGTCGCGTTCGGTGGTCAGCAGGGCCATCGTCGCGACGATCGCGATGAGGGCGGCGATCTCGCCACCCCATCCCAGGAGGATGCTGGCGGTCGGGTCGCTCGAGAGCTGCATCGGCTGGTCGCTGGTCGCCTGCTCGATGACCGGGAGCAGCGTCGCGAACGTCGCCCAGGCGACGGACACGCCGGCGATGACCAGGGACTTCGGTCCGCGCACCCATTCGGTCAGTTCCTTCCGGAAGGTGTTCCGGAATCCGAGGAACATGCCCGGCGATGCACGCCGACGATCGATGTCGGCCCCGAGGGCCGTGGACTGGGCGGTCATGCCGCTACCCCTTTCTGGTCGATGAGGCGGAGGAAGACGCTCTCGAGATCGAGGGACTCCTCCTGGTTGCTGATGAGGGTCAGGTCCGAATCGCCGGCGAACCGGGTGATCGACCGCTGGACATCCGCGGACGCGCCACCGAAGGCCGCGACGTCGAGGGACAGGCGACCGTTCGCGCTCCCAGCGACGGTGACGGTGGCGACACCGGGGATCCGTCGGATGTCGTCGACGGCTGTCCCGGACGCACCACCCAGCACGACCCGCAGGACGTCCTTCGTGAACGACGCGAGCAGGGCCTGCGTGGGCGCGGCCTTGACGAGCCGGCCGTGGTCGAGGATCGCGACGTGGTCGCTGACGCGCTGGACGTCGTCGAGGATGTGGGTGGAGTAGAAGACGGTCGTCTCGCCCTTGAGCTCGCGCATCAGGTCGAGGACATCCTTGCGCCCGATCGGATCGAGTGCCGAGACGGGTTCGTCGAGCAGGATCACGGCCGGTCGGCCGATCAGCGTCCCGGCGATCCCGAGGCGTTGGCGCATGCCGCCGGAGTAGCCGCCGGTCCGGCGGTCGCCGGCGTCGCCCAGGCCGACCCGCTCGAGCAGGGCGTCGATGCGACGTTCCTGGTCGCCCGACCGGTCGCGGAAGCCCGCGACATAGCGAAGGGTCTCGCGCCCGGTCATCCAGCCGTAGAACCGCGGATCCTGGGCGAGATACCCGAGATGCCGTCGGTGGTCCCCGGCCGCCGAAACGGCTACGCCGTTCACGGTCGCGCCGCCGGATGTCGGGCGTGCCAGTCCGGCGAGGATCTTGAGCGCCGTCGTCTTTCCCGCGCCGTTGGGCCCGAGGAATCCGAAGACGGTGCCCGCGGGCACGTCGAGGGTGAGGTCGGTCAGGGCCGGGACGCCCGGGTACCGCTTCGTGAGACCGACCATCGAGATCGCGTTCGTCATCGGTGAACTCCATGTGAGGGTTGGCTGTGCTCACCGACCATGGCGTGGCGCCCGATGCCGGCCATCAGGGGATGCCCGCGAACGCGTGCAGGGTCAACCCTGTCCGGCGGCGTCACCGTCGCGACCGGGGACCCGGCGATCAGTCGATCGGGATCTCGGCGACGATGCGCGTCCCCTGCCCGGGCGGGCTGTCGACCACGAGCTGGCCGCCCACTGCCGCGACCCGATCGTGCAGCCCTTCGAGCCCGGTCCCGCCGCTCCGATCCGCCCCGCCCCGACCGTCGTCGCTGACCTCGACGCGCAGGGTCGGGCCGTCGCATGTCGCGCTGACGCCGACCCGCTGGGCGGCGGCGTGCTTGGCCGCGTTCGCGAGCGCTTCCGACACCACGAAGTAGGCGGTCGCCTCCACCTGTGCGGACAGGCGTCGATCGGGGATGGCCGCGATCACGGTCGGGACGACCGATCGCTCCGCGAGCGAGGTGATGGCGGGGCCCAGGCCGGCGCTCGTGAGGATCGCCGGATGGATCCCGCGTGCGAGCTCGCGCAACTCGCCGATCGCCAGCTTGAGTTCCGCCGACGCATCGTCCACCGCCTTGATGGCGTCGCGATCCGCGTGGTCCGAAGCTCCGAGGTGCGCCCGCAACACCCGGAGCGAGAGCGACAACCCGACGAGTCGTTGCTGCGCGCCGTCGTGCAGGTCGCGTTCGAGCCGACGTCGCTCGGCGTCGGTCGCCTCCACGATGCGTGCGCGCGACCGGTGCAGTTCGGCGTCCGCGGCGCGCTGGTCCGTGAAGTCACGGATGATGGCCGTGACCTCGTCAGGCCCGCTGGGCATGACGCGGGCTTCGAAGTCGCGCCGGCCCATGGCGGTGTCGATCGAGAAGTCGAACGACTGGAGGGCATCCTCGTCGAGTGCCCGCGTCGTGGCCGCGATCGCCGTCTCCGACACCCGGCCGTCCATCGAATCGAAGGTGCGCGCGACGATGACCTCGTCGGGTGACGAACCAGGTGCGGCGCCGCCCCCGCGGACATTGGTG
>CAYVJP010000150.1:0-6871 GCA_964451745.1 uncultured Anaerolineaceae bacterium
ATCCACGGCTGATCATCGCCGACGAGCCGACCGGGAACCTGGATCCGCTCATCAGCTGGGAGATCCTGCAGCTGCTCCTGCGCATCAACGAGCTGGGCGTGACGGTCCTGATGGCGACCCACAACGCCGACGTCGTGACCGCCCTGCGCAAGCGGGTGGTCGCCCTCGAGGAGGGCCGGATCATCCGTGACGAGGTCGGTGGCGCCTACCACCGCGAGGATTGACTGCGTGATCACGTTCGTCGTCTTCAGCATCCGGCGGGCCTGGCAGGGGTTCTGGCGCAACGCGGTGATGAGCCTCGCGGCGACCGCGACCATGGTCCTGATGCTCCTGCTCCTGGCCGGCTTCTGGATCATCCAGACCGGACTTCTGGCCGGCCTCGAGTTCACGGAGCAGAAGGTGGAGGTGGTCGCCTATCTGCAGCCGAACGCCACCGACAGCCAGGTGGAATCGCTGCAGCGCGAGCTCGAGGCGATGCCCGAAGTCCAGGAGGTGGTCTACGTCACGCGCGACGACGCCCTCGTCCGCTTCCGCGAATCGATGGAGGCGCAGGGGCGCGAGGACCTCACCCAGTACCTCGAGAGCAACCCGCTCTATGCCAGCCTCGAGGTCAAGCTGGTCGAACCGACCGGGATCGGGGTCGTGGGCGATGCCCTCCAGGCGAACGGGGCGGTCCGCAATGTCATCAACATCGAGGACCTCGTGGAGCGG
This sequence comes from uncultured Anaerolineaceae bacterium, assembly GCA_964451745.1. Classification (GTDB taxonomy): domain Bacteria; phylum Chloroflexota; class Limnocylindria; order Limnocylindrales; family CSP1-4; genus SPCO01. Next base: position 712 of record CAYVJP010000150.1, read on the forward strand.
GTGCTGACGGTCACGAACGTCCTGCGAACCGCGGGAACGGTCCTGCTGGTCATCGTCGGCGTCATCTGCCTGTTCATCATCGTCAATACCATCCGCCTGGCCGTCTTCGCCCGCGCGGAGGAGATCGAGATCATGCGGCTCGTCGGCGCGTCCGACGCCTTCATCCGCTGGCCGTTCGTGTTCGAGGGTGCGTTCGTCGGTTTCCTGGGCGCCGCCATCACGCTCGCCGTGCTGGCGGCCGCCGCGGAACCGTTGAGCGGCTTCATGGTCGAGTTCTTCCGCATCCTCCCGCTCCAAGTGGGGTCCCTCACGCGCGACCTCGTGGCGCTGGTGATGGGAGCCGGGGTGGGTCTCGGGATCGTGGGCTCATGGGTATCGGTTCGAACGTACCTGATCCGCTAGCGCGCGGCGCCGACGACGGCTCACACGAGGGACTCGATGTACCCTTGGCGCCCGTATCCGAGGGACCCCATCGCGTGACCGAGCCGTCGCCCGTCGACCCGCCGCCATCCCACGAGCCACCGCTCTCGCCGTCGGCGGACGCGACAGCCGGACCCGGCCGTCGGGTGCCGATCCTCCCGATCTCGATCGCGCTCGTCGTCCTGTTGGCCGGTGGCGCTTTGTTCATGTCGGGGTACTCGATGGGACGCCAGACATCCTCGGAGCCCGGGACGCCGGTCAGCGACGAGGAGGCGTTCCGGCCGTTCTGGGACACGTACCACACCATCAATGAGCGCTACGCCGGTGGCGAGGTGGATCGCGACGCGCTGGTCCAGGGCGCGATCCGCGGGATGATCGAGTCGCTCGAGGACCCCTACTCGTCCTACCTCACCTCCGACGAGTACCGCGAGAGTCTCCAGGGCATCAGCGGCGAGTTCGAGGGGATCGGCGCGGAGATCGCAACGGAGGCCGCGGACGGCACGCAGGGCTGTGCCACCCTTGGCCCCGAGTGCCGGCTCGTCATCGTCGCACCCCTCGATGGCTCGCCAGCCCAAAAGGGCGGCCTGCGGGCCGGCGACCTGATCCTCGCCGTGGATGGCGTCCCGTTGGACGGCCTGACGGTCGATGGCGCGCGCGATCGGATCCGCGGACCCAAGGGCTCGGTCGTGGTGCTCACCGTCCAGCGCGACGCCGACGACCCGTTCCCGATCGAGCTGACCCGCGATGTCATCCGCTCGCAGGAGGTCGAGTCCGAGACCTACGCCGACGGCGATGTCGGGTACGTCCGGCTCAATGGCTTCTCGGATCGCGGCGCCCTGGACCTGGAGACGGCCGTGCGGGCGCACATCGATGCCGGGCGGACGCAGCTCATCCTGGACCTGCGCGGCAACCCGGGCGGCTACGTGACCGCCGCCCGGGACGTGGCCAGCGAGTTCATCGCCAGCGGTCCCGTCTTCTGGGAGGAGGAGGCGAACGGCGTCCAGGTCCCGACCGATGCCGTGCCCGGCGGCGTCGCCACCGACCCATCGATCACCGTCCTCTGCCTCGTCGACGGCGGCAGCGCCTCGGCGAGCGAGATCGTGGCCGGCGCCCTCCAGGACACCGGTCGGGCGCGGCTCGTGGGCGCGACGACCTTCGGCAAGGGCACCGTCCAGCAATGGCAGGAGTTGACCGGCGAGGGCGGCGCCTTCCGCCTGACGATCGCGCGATGGCTCACCCCGGACCGCCGCTGGATCAACGATGTCGGGCTCGAGCCGGACGTCGCGGTGACCATCCCCGACGACATCGCTCCCGGGGATGACCCGGTCCTGGAGCGCGCGCTCGAACTGCTCGCGGACGAGGCTGCGGCAGTCACCCTGGAGCGCGTCGCGGCCTGACGATCTGCGATCGGTCGCCTGGTAGCGGCCGAGCGGGAGAGCGGCCCCCAACGCTCCGCGGCGATCCGTTCCGTTGCCCGGGCAGCAAGGACTTGCCTGCGCAGCAAGTACCGTGCTCAGGCTGACGGAAGGACGCTGGATCCTTGCCCGCCCCGCAAGATCCGGCCGTTCCACCCGCGGCACCTACGCCGCGACATGGCTCCGGACGAGGTCGCTCGGCATTCCTTGCGGAGGCGGCAAGAGATCGAGAGCCGAACCCGATGGTGCGCCACGACACGTGCATGGGCAGCAAGTCGTTGCTGCCAGCGCAAGGAATCGGCAAAGCGTACCCGCCACGCCTGCGCGGTTCCCGCCTCCCCGCAGGTCCTTGCGCTCCTCCCCGGCATCGCATAAGGTGACGCGGAACGAAAGGAGGTGATGTGCAGTGATCGACAGTACGCGTAGCTGCACCACCTCGCAGGAGATGGCCGTCTAGTCGGACACCCCTGTGGGTGGTAAGCAACTCGGACGCCGGCCCGCACGGGCCGGCGTTCGTGCGCTCGGACCCCGGAGCGCCCTCCGACCAGCGACCAAGGAGCCATCCCATGCGCGACGATTCGACCGTCGCCGTCAATCGAAGAGCCCGTCACGAGTTCACCATCGACGAGACGTTCGAGGCCGGGCTCGTCCTGACCGGGACGGAGATCAAGTCGATCCGTGCCGGCAAGGTGAACATCGCCAACGCGTACGCCCGCATCGAGCGCGGCGAGGCGTGGCTCATCGGCGCGGACATCGCGCCGTTCGAGCAGGGCAATCGGTACAACCACGACCCCAAGCGGACGCGCAAGCTCCTGTTGCATCGCAAGCAGATCGACGAGCTTCTCGGGCGAGCCAAGGCCAAGGGCCAGACGATCGTCCCGCTGCGCCTCTACATCACCCGCGGGAAGGCGAAGGTGGAGCTTGGGCTCGCACGCGGCAAGCAGCTCCACGACAAGCGACGCGACATCGCGGATCGCGATGCGAAGCGGGACATCGCTCGCCAGATGGCGGATTCCCAGCGGGGCCGGTAGCGCCCCCGTTCGCTCCGGCACTGCCCGCTAGCGGAGCAGATACCGCCGGTTGAGCGGGACCTCCGACACCGGCGCGATGGCCAAGGGCCGGCCATCGAGGGAGACCCGTCCGTCACGGACATCCACCGCGATGTTCGGCGCCGAGCGGTTCAGGGCCAGGTCCGACCTCGTGAGTCCGCGCGTCCCGCGGACGCCGATGACCGAACGACCGTGAGCGTCGAATGCGCCTGGCCGCGTCTCGGCGATCCGCGTCGAGACGAACACCGCCGAGAGCGACGGGGCGGCGCGCCCGGAACCTCCCCAATCGGCTCGGTAACGCGTCGGCTCCGCGCCTTCCACCGTCGCGTTGCCTTCGCCCAGTGGACCCCACGCGGGCACGCCGCCCTTGAACACGAGGGCTGGCTTCACGCCGAAATAGGCCGGCTCCCAGAGCACGATGTCGGCCAGACGGCCGGCGCGCAGCGACCCGACATGTTCCGCGACGCCATGCGTGATGGCGGGCTCGATCGTGACCTTGGCGAGATAGCGCAGGACCCGTTCGGTCGCGTCGTACGGATCGCCGGACGCGACCGTCCCCTCCCAGCCCGACATCACGTGCGCCAGCTGGACCGTCCGTCGGACGGTCTCCATCATCCGGCCCATCCCCTGCGAGTCCGAGTTGACGATCGCGATCGCGCCGAGCTCATGGAGCGGGCCCTCGGCGGCCATCGTGGCGGCGTGGACCCGTTCCTCGACCAGCGCCAGGTCCTCGGCCACGCCGAACGACGCCCCGTGGTTGAGGACGATCATCGGGACCTGTTCGGCGGGGGCATGCACGCCGAACGGCACGGTCGGGGTCGTCGAAGAACAGATGATGTTCGGCTCGCGCACCAGCCCGATGGCATCGGGCACGTGCCCGCCGCCGCTCCCCTCCACGTGGTAGGCGTGGACCGTCCGTCCGGCGATCGCGGCCACGGTGTCCTCGAGCTCGGCGCTCTCGTGGAGACCGTCGGTATGGAGCGAGACCGAGACGTCGTGCGCGTCGGCGAAGCGCAGCGTGTGGTCGATCAGCCCGGGATCCGCGCCGTAATCCTCGTGGATCTTGAAGCCACAGGCCCCGGCATCGAGGAGTCGGGTCAGGGACCCGTCATCCTCCGCGCGGGCACAGGCCTGTAGCCCCACGTTGAGCGGCCAATCGGCCATCGCGGCAAGTGTCCGCGCCATCGCCCATGGCGGTTCCTCGAAGCCGGCGGTGATCAGCGTCGTCACCCCACCCGAGAGCGCCGCCGGCAGGAGGGCCGGTGAGATGAGGTGGACGTGGCTGTCGACCGCCCCGGGCGTCGCGATCAGCCCGTACCCCATGAACGGCTCGGTATGCGGTCCGATCGGCAGCTCGATCCCATCGGTGATCTGCTCGCTGCCGGCCCGGCCGACCCCCACGATCCGCCCGTCCTTGATCCCGATGTCCGCCTTCACCGCGCCCAGCAGCGGGTCCAGCACCAGGACGCCGGCGATGACCGCATCGAGCTCCGAATCCGATGGCACACCCTGCGTCGAGCGCGGCCGCAGCGTCTTGGCGTAGCCCCAGATCGGCTCGTCGCCCGGGGCTTGCCGGTCCGCTGCGACGCGGACCCACAGGTCGGTGTCGCCGAGGCGGACGCGGTCGCCCGTCGTGGGGCCGTACCGGGCCAGCGACGCCTCGGGCGAGAGGCGGCTCATCCGGATGAGCTCCCGTCGCCACCGCCGGCGCCGCCGTAGCGCACCAGTCGCACGGTCCGCGTCTCGCCCGGCGACCATCGCTCGGTGGAGCCCGCCGGCAGGTCGAGGTGACGGCCACGCGCGGCGTCGCGATCGAACACCAGGCGCTGGTTCACCCGATGGAACGGGTGGTGCGACGAGACGCGGATGACGCGGGCGGACGTGCTCGTGACCTCGAGTTCGATGCTCGCCTCGCGCGCTCGCTCGTCGGCGGCCTGCGACGCCTCGACCGGACGACGGACCGCGCCCGGATCGTCTTCGCCGGGTGGTCCCAGTGGCTCCAGGAGGACGACGAGCCGGACGCCGTCGTCCATCAGCACCTCCAAACGGACATCGCCGACGAGGGCGGCCACGCCGGGGAGCACTTGATCGGCCGTCACGGCGGCGCGACCGGCGGCCTCCACCCCCGCGTAGCTCGCACCACCGCGGGCAGCCTCGAGCATCGCGTCACAGATGAGCGCGACGGCTTCCGGGGCGTTGAGGAGCAGTCCGGCGTCGCGATGCCGTCGGGCGAGTTCTGCGGCCGTGAAGATGAGGAGCCGCTCCTCCTCCCATGCCGTCAGCCGCATGTCGCGATCAGTGCCGGGCGAGCCAGATGACCAGACCGTTGAGGATCGCGATGTACACGATGAGCAGGAGCAGGACGATGGTCAGGATCCACAGGAACCCGTCCAACCGGGCGTTGGCCTGGTCGAGGCGCTGCTGCGCTTCGTCAAGGCGCGTCTGGATGCGATCGCCGAGGGCGGCGACCTGATCGATGGCCCCGCGCAGGTTGGTCGCGCCCTCGATGATCCGCTCCCTGGCGGCGCTCGCGACACCGGCCTCCCGCAGCCTGCTCACGCTGTCGTCGAACTGCTGGAGCCTGGCGTCGAGGGCGGCCAGCTCGTCGGTCGGCAGCGTCGGCAGGTCGATGAACGGGACGAGCCGGGCGACCTGGCGAACGGTCTCGAGGCCCGTCTCGACGCGCGCCCGCAACTCGGCGAACTGGTTACGGACGGCGTCGTAGCGATCGGCGACGGCCGCAGCTCGTTCCGCAAGGGCGGGCGGGATGTTGGTCCCCGGCGTGACCGCCGACAGGTTGGTGATGAAGTCGTCGATGTCGGACACCCGTTCCTGGACCCGGTCGGACGCGATCTCCACGATCGTCGAGCCGCGCTCGATCTGCCGGTCAGCCGTGTCGAAGACGCCGCCGATCGCATCGGAGATCCAGCCGTGGGCAAGGAGGACCCCGACGGCGAGCACGGCACTGGCCACGAGCCCGACGACGCCCAGGACCTGGGCGGCGGCACGGGTCTTGCGCCGACCGCGCTCCGGTGCGGGTGCCGGAGCGGGAGGCTGGGCCGGGGCGTCCGTGGCCTCCACGGCGGCGGCGCTCACCTCGGGTTCCACGGCGCTCGTCGGGGTCGCCGTCACGTCGGGTTCGTCTTCGGTGGTCATGGTATCGGCACCTCGCTGCCTCGTGATCGCTGTCCACCATGCGTAGCGGTGCCGGAGGCGCGCCGCCTGCCCGCCCGAGCCGCGCCCGACTCGATCCTCAGCCGGCCTCGACCGCCGTTC
>CAYVJP010000151.1:0-6814 GCA_964451745.1 uncultured Anaerolineaceae bacterium
GCCGCCCGAATCGAAGCAGACGCCCTTGCCCACGATCGCGAGGTGCCGCCCCAGCGCGTCGAGTTCGCCGGGGCCGCCCGAGCGCATGACGATCATCTGCGGCGGGTTGTCGCTCCCCTGCCCGACGGCCATGAACATGCCCATCCCGAGCTCGGTCGCCTTCTCTGGACCGATGACCTCGATGGACAGGCCGTTGCGCTCGGCGATGGCCCGCGCCTCGTCGGCGAGGACCGCCGGGGACACGTCGTTCGCCGCCCGATTCGAGAGCGTGCGCGCCGTGTTGGCGCCCTCGCCCATGATCACGCCACGCTCCGCTGCCGCGAGGACCGCCGCGGCGTCGCCGCCGGGGATCACGAGGATCAGCTCGTCGAGCGTGGGCGGCGCGGCGATATCGGCCCAATCGCCGCGCAGCGGCGCACCGTTGCCGCGGACATCAGGCGGCGCGTCGGTCCGATAGATCGACTTGGGGTCGTATGAACCCTCGATGACGCCGCGCGCCACGAGGTTGCCCGCCAGGTCGGCATCGCCATCGAGGCCATCCGCGCCGGCAAGCGGGGTGAGCCAGATCGCGACCGAGCGCACGTTCCGCCCGCCGAGCCGACGCTCGGCCGATGCGGCGACGCGGACCACGGCCTCGCGATCGAGCGTCGCCGGATCGCCGATCCCGACGGTCAGCAGGCGGCCCGCGGGCAGGTCACCAGCACTCGCGAGGGACGTGCTGAAGCGCTTGCCGGAGAGCTCCTTGAAGGCCGCCAGGGCGCGCAACTCGCCGCCGGCCCGCCGGTCGAGTTCATCGAGTGGACCCTCGAACGCCGGGTCAGCGGCGACCGGGATGACGAGGACGTCGGCCTTGACGTCCCACGGCTGATCGGTGACGACACGAAGCTGCACGGCTGTTGTGGTCCTCCCGGGAAGCGGCGACCGCGACACTCGTGCGCCCGAACGGGGTGCGACGAGGCGGCCGGTGGCGAGACATTGCGGGGAGTGTAGCGCCCGGCCGACCGCGCGGAGCGGGGGTCAGGAGGGCGGCGTCGGGTCGGGGGACGATGGGGGCAGTGCCGGGTCGGGCGAGGGCGACGCTGCCGCATCGTCGAGTGCCTGGAGCAGCGCCCCGCGGGCCTCCTCGATCGCGATCACGGCCCCGTTCATCCCGCCGCGCCCGATCTCGGCCATGATCAGGACCATGCCGCGGCCGTCGGGTGGCAGGCGCTCGCGGGCGGCCTGTTCCGCGGCACGGGCCTCGCGGACCTCGTCGGTGACGCGGCCGCCCAGGTCGTCCAGGGCGAGATACAGCCGGCGCAACGCGGCATCGTATTCGGCGTTGCGATCCAGCCACGCGTCCAGGGTCGTCACGTCGACCGTCGCGGCGAGTCGATCCCGCAGCGTGCGCGCGTCCTTGATGGCGGCATCAGCCTCGTCGAGCGCGGCCACCGCGTCCTCGTACGAACCGCGCCGTCCCATGGCCGCGGCATCGAGGACCGCCTGATCGTGCTCCGCCAGTCGGGCGGACAGCCGGCTCGCGGCGAGCGACCCGGTCGTGAGCCGGATCCAGGCGGCGTCGAGTCCCGAGGTCAGGGCCGCGGCCTCGACTAGGCGTTCGTGCCGCTCGCGCACCCGCGACGAGACCGTGAACTCGGCCTCCGCGGTACCGATCAAGGGGGTTTCGTCGAGCGCCGCCTGCACGTCGCGGGCCTGGTCGCGGATCGCGGCGACCAGCTCGTCGCCGCGCGCCACCGATTCCTCCACGGTCGCGAGGTCACTGCCGTTGAGGGCGGCCAGCGCCCCACGGGCTTCGTTCGCGAGGGTCGTCACGTCGTCGGCCAGCCCACGCAGATCGGCCTCCACGGCATCGAGCGCCGGGGTGACGACGGCATCGCCGCGCATCGTCAGTTCCGGTGGCTCGCGATCGACCGTCGGCGTCCCCATGCCGGTCACGATCCCGGCGGCACCGAGGGCGATGACGATCACCGCGGCGACCCAGGCGATGGCAGCGACGAACCGGCCGAGGGTGGTCATCGGTCCCCGGGCACCTGGTCGCGGGGCTTGGCCCGCAGATAGCCCAGCGCGCCCTCCATGGGGCGGGGCTCGAATCCGAACCGGGCCGGGATCACATCGAGCGCGCCGATGTTGTCGAGGCGGAGCTGGCGCAGCTGGTCCGTCGCGACCGGGAACGGCAGGCGGACGAACTCCGATGCCCCGGCCACGAGCCGGATGAGCGGGACCGGCATGGGCAGGATGATCCGCTTCTTGCCCAGCGCGGAGAGCACTTCCCGGGTGATCTCGCGATACGTCCAGTAGCGCGGGCCGCCAAGGTCCAGGCGCTCCCCCACGGTCGAGGGGTCGGCCAGCGCCAGGCCCACGACCCGCGCGACGTCACCGACATGGATGGGCTGGAAGCGGCTGTCCCCGCGACCCGGTACGGGGACGACGCCGGGCGACATCCGGACGAGGCCCGCGATGATGTTGAAGAACCCGTCGCCCTCGCCGAACTGGAGCGACGGCTTGAGGATCGTCCAGTCCAGCGCGGACGCCGCGACCAGCGCCTCGGCCTTCGCCTTCGAGCTCGCGTAGTGGAGATCCGGGTCGTCCTCGACGCCCATGGCGCCCATGTGGACGAGGCGCCGGACGCCGGCGGCCTCCATCGCCACGACCACGGCGCGGGTCCCCTCGGTGTTGACCAGGCGCAGGTCCGCACCGCGACGATAGTCGCGCGGGATGGCGACGAGGTGGACGACGGCGTCGACGCCGGCGAGGGCGTCCGGCAGCGACGCCGGACGGGTGACGTCCCCGATGCGGACCTCCAGGTCCCCGCGCTGGGCCGCCGGGATCCGCCCGACGACGATCTCCCCCGCGGTCGGCGTGCGCGCGAGTGCGACGACGCGATGTCCGGCGTCCAGGAACTCGGGCACGACGCGGCTCCCGACGAAGCCGCTGGCGCCGGTGACGAGGATGGTCGACATGGGTAGGAGTCCTTGCCTGCTCGGAGCCGCGATCGGGCGGCCGTCCACCAACCCGTTCGGCGGTGCCGGTCGTGCAGATGCGTCGAGACCCCGAGTCGGCCGGAATCGTAGCATCGGTGGATGACGACGCCCGCCGCCGATCCCGACGCCCAGGCCCGCCGCCGCCTCCTCGAGGCGATGCCCAAGGCCGAATTGCACCTCCACCTCGATGGCTCGCTGCGGGTGGACACCGCGCTGGACCTGGCCCGGACGCGGGGCGTGGATGCGCCACGCGACTGGACCGGGATGTCGCGCGCCCTCATCGCCCCGATGCCGTGCACGACGCAGGCCGAACTGCTCAAGGCGTTCGACCTCCCCATCGCGCTCATGCAGGACGCCGAGGCCCTGTACCGCATCACCGCCGAACTCGTGGAGACCAAGGCCGCCGACAACGTGCGCTACGTCGAGATCCGCTGGGGGCCGCTGCTCCACGTCCTGGGGGGCCTGCCGCTCGCGGAGGGCATCGCCGCGGTGTGCGCCGGCGCCCGCGATGCCGCGAATCGGATCGGCACCGAGGTCCGCCTCATCTGCACCGCGCTGCGCTCGCACGACCCGGCCCGGAACGTGGAACTGGCCGAGACCGCCGCGGGGTTCCGCGACCAGGGACTCACGGGATGGGACCTGGCGGGTCCGGAGGAGGCGTTCCCCGACCCGCTCGACCATGCCCGTGCCTACGAGGCGGCCCGGGCCGGCGGGTTGCGCATCACGATCCACGCCGGGGAATGGGGCGGCGCCGAGCAGATCCGTCGCTCGCTCGTCGTGGAGCCCGAACGCGTCGCCCACGGGTCACGGACGGTCGACGACCCGTCGCTGGGCGCCGAACTCGCCGCCCGGGGCATCCCGCTGGACCTGTGTCCCACCTCGAACTGGCAGGCCGGGACGCACCCGACCGTCGCGGACCATCCGATCGCCCGCCTGCACCGCGCCGGTGTCCCGGTCACGCTCAACACCGATGACACGACAGTCTCCGACATCTCCCTGTCCGAGGAGTACGTCAACGCGGTCGAGCTGATCGGGCTGACGCTGCCCGAACTCTGGACGATCGATCGATCCGCGCTGGACGTCGCGTTCGCCGACGAGCCCACGCTCGAGCGGCTTCGGGCGTCGTTCGATGGGTGGGCGGCCGGGATCCCCGAGCTCGTCGGGTAGGCACCGGCTCGCGCGGCACGGCTCAGGGCGCCGGCGGGATCTCCGGCACCTTGGTCATGTAGCCGAGGCCCTCGTTGCCCGTCCCGGCGATCGTCAGCTTCTCGCCATCGACCTCGGCCCGGAAGCCGTCGCCCAGGACCGACACCACGTGGTTGTCCTGGTCCTGGAGCTCGGGCGAGCAGGTCGTCTGGTCCATCGCGAATTCCGTGAACAGGATCTCGGCGTTGGCGATGGTGTAGCGCCCGGTGAAGGAGCGGCAGCCGGTCGACCCCGTGAAGGACCCGTTCGGATCGAGCACCAGGAGCGCCGGTTCGCCCATCACCGATGACACCGCATCGGCGGAGATGAGCGATTCGAGGACCCAGACCGTCCCCACGATGTCGGCGGTCGGCGGCGGAGCGAGGCGTTCGAAGACGAGCTCCACGCCGTCACCGGTCAGCGTGAGCGTGTCGCCGTCGCGGGTCGCCGCGCGGATCCCCGCCAGAGCCGCGTGGTAGGCCGCCTCGGACGCCATGACGGGTTCCTCGCAGGCCATCTCGGTCATGAACAGCGGACCGAACTGGACCTGGCCGTTCGCCACGATGATGTCGCCGCCGTACTGGTTGCAGGCCGACCGCCCGGAGATCTGGCTGCCCTCCACGGTCATCGTGATGTCGGAGCCGGGGACGATCGGGATCGGGACGCCGGCGTTCGTGCCGCTGACGAGGCGCCAGTCGCCGGACCCGTCGATGGTGCCGGAGCCCCCGCCGGGCGTGGCAGCGGGACTGCCGCTCGCCCCGGGGTCCGTACTCGGGCTGGGGGCCGGGCTGCCGGAGGACGCGGAGCTGGCGCACGCGGCGAGGAGGAAGGTGAGGCCAAGGACGAGGATGGCGAGTGGGGAGCGTTCGGTCGTGTTCATCGGTCCCCAGACGGCGAGACGGGGCCAGCGGTTGCCTGAGCGGCCGCCCCGATCACCCATCGGCATCATCCAGGGCGGCCAGGGCCGCGGCGAGTTCCGCGGCGTCCGCCGCGATCGCGGTCGGCGCCTCGTCCGGCGCCAGGGCCGCCAGCTGCTCCCGCGTCGTCACCCCGGTCAGCATGAAGATGCAGCGCGCCCCGACGGCCCGCGCCGCCGCCAGATCCGTGCCGATCCCATCCCCGATCATCACGGCCTCGCTCGCGGACCGCCCCACGGCCTCGGCCGCGAGCTCGAGCAGGTGCGGCGCCGGCTTGCCGATGGACAGCGGCGTCACCCCGGTCGTGTACTCCACCGCGGCGGCGACCGTGCCGGCCCCCGGGAGCAGACCGCGCTCGGTCGGGTAGATCGGGTCCCGGTTCGTGGCGATGAACCGGGCGCCGGCCCGGATGCAATCGGCGGCGGCCGTCAGCCGCAGGTAGGTCAGGTTGGGGTCGAGCCCGGTCACCACGGCGTCCGGGGCGCCCGCCGCCGTCCAGCCATCGATGCCTTCCTGGTGCATCCGCGTCGCGGCATGCCCCGCGGTCACGATGTCGAGACCCACGTCGCGCAGTTCGCGCTCGAGGCCGCTGGCCCCCAGCACGAGAACGCGGCGGATCCCCGGTTCGTGGTTGGCGATGTGGAGCGCGGTCGCCCTGGCCGAGGACACCACGGTCTGCGGCGAGATCGGGGCGCCCATCGCGCTGAGCCGCGTCACGTAGTCGGCGCGGTAGTGCATCGAGTTGTTCGTCACGTAGACGACGTCGTCGCCACGGGCCGCTCGATCGCGCAACACGGCGGCGACCCCGGGAACGGGTTCGGTGCCTCGATAGACCACGCCATCGAGGTCCACGAGGAGCAACAGGCTCACGTCCCGATCGTAGCGGTCGGCCCCGTTACGCGTACGATGAGGCGGTGACCTCCCTCCCCCGCGATCCCCTGGCCGTGACCGACCGCCTTCTGATCGACGGGATGAACCTGCTCCACGCGATGTCGAAGACGCCTGAACCGATGCCCCAGGCGGCGCTCATCGGCAAGCTCCGCGCCTTCGTCCCGGCGAGGATCGGCATCGAACTCGTCCTCGACGGCGTGCCGGACCGCGGGATGCGCGGCGAGCGGGTCGCGTCGGGGTTGATCGTCCGCCACGCGGGACGGCGCAGCGCCGATGAGCTGCTGCTCTCGCTGGTCGACGAGGCCCGGGCCGCGGTGGGGCCCGAGGGCACGGCCGGTCTGCTCGTGGTCACCGATGACCACGCCCTGCGCACGGCGTTGCACGTCCGCGGGGCCCGCACGGCGAGCTCGGCCTGGTTGCTGGGTCGGCTCCAGAAGCCGAAGCTGTCGGCGCCGTCCGTGGGCAATCGGCGGCCGCCGCGCGGCGCGGCCGAGGATGGCGATCGCACGGGCTGGTCACCGGGGCGCGGTGCCACGTCCAAGAAGGGCAACCCGCGCCGTGGTCGACCGCCGTCGGGTAGGATGCCCGCGTGAGCATGACCGACGCCATCGATCAGGTCTGGAACACGATCCTCGAGATCACCGCGATGTTCGTGATCCCCGATTGGGGAGCGCTCATCGCGCTGCTCCCGGTGTTCATCTTCCTCGGGGTGGTCGGCCCGCTGGTGACGTTCACGATGCTGGGCAGCCTGATCTACCTCATCCGCAAGCCGCGCGCGTCGGTGTCGATCGTGGAGGGCCCGCGCGTCGCCGAGCTCGGGGCGGAGGGCCGGCCCGTCTT
>CAYVJP010000152.1:0-6773 GCA_964451745.1 uncultured Anaerolineaceae bacterium
GACGACGGTCAACATCCCCGACACGGTGGGCTATGCGATCCCGGCGGAGTTCGGCGAGCTGGTGGGTCGCGTCGTCGCCCTGGTCGGTGACCGGGCGACGGTGAGCGTCCACTGCCACAACGACCTCGGGTTGGCCACGGCCAACACCCTGGCTGCCGTCCAGGCCGGCGCCCGCCAGGTGGAAGTGACCATCAACGGGCTCGGCGAGCGCGCCGGCAACGCCTCCCTCGAGGAGGTCGTGATGGCCCTGCGGACACGACCCACGCAGTTCCCGGAACTCGGGTCCGGCGTGGCCACCGAGCACATCACCGCCGCGAGCCGCCTGGTCAGCTACCTCACCGGCTTCACGGTCCAGCCCAACAAGGCGATCGTCGGCGGGAATGCGTTCGCCCACGAGTCCGGGATCCACCAGGACGGCGTGATCAAGAACCCGCTGACCTACGAGATCATGACCCCGCAATCGGTCGGGCTCACCGGCAGCCAGCTGACGATCGGCAAGCTGTCGGGCCGTCGCGGCCTGCAGGGCAAGCTCAAGGAGCTCGGCTACGAACTCGAGGGCGAGGGGCTCGACACCATCTATCGCCAGGCCATCGAACTCGCCGATGCGAAGAAGGAAGTCACCGACGCCGACCTCATCGCCCTCGTCGAGCGGCGCTCGTCGGACGTCCCGGCCAGCGTCTCCCTCGTCGGCTGGAGCGTGACGTCGTCCAAGGGCGGCAACGCCACGGGGACCGTGACGCTCACCGTGGACGGCCAGGAACGATCCACCGAGGCGACGGGCAACGGCCCGGTGAACGCCCTGTTCCGGGCCGTGGACGAGGCGCTCCAGCCGGTCCTGGGCTGGCACCCGACGCTCACCGAGTACGAGATCAAGGCCGTGTCCGCGGGCGAGGATGCCCAGGGTCAGGTGCTGGTCCGCTGCCGTCGCTCGTCGGACGTCGGGCCAGGGGCGCTCATCGTCTCGGGCCACGGGTTATCCACCAACATCATCGAGGCCTCGCTCGACGCTTACCTCGTGGCGACGAACAAGCTCCATGGCGCCGAGATCAACGGCGTCGAGGTCGCGTTCGTCACCCCGCGGTCCGAGGAGGGCCTCCCGTGACGGAGGATGGCCTCCGGCCGACCTACCGGGTCGTCACGATCCCGGGGGACGGCGTCGGCCCCGAGGTGGTCGAGGCGGCACGGCGGGTCGTCGATGCGGCCGGGCGTCGCTTCGGCTTCGCCATCGATTGGACCGAGGTGATCGCCGGCGGCGCCGCCATCGACGCGTACGGCGTGGCGATTCGCGATGAGGACGTCGAGGTCTGCCGGGGTGCCGACGCGATCCTGCTGGGGGCGGTGGGCGGCCCGACGTGGTCGGACCCGTCGGCGCCCGTTCGACCGGAACAGGCCCTGTTCGCCCTGCGCGGCGGACTCGGGCTCTACGCGAACCTGCGACCCGTCACGGTCCATCCCGCTCTCGTCGCTTCGTCACCGCTCCGCCCGGAGCTGCTCGAGGGCGTGGATCTGCTGATCGTCCGCGAGCTGACCGGGAGCGTGTACTTCGGGGCGCGCGAAGAGGCGTCGGGCGTGGCCGGCGACCGCCATGCCCTCGACACCATGCCGTACCACGAACGGGAGATCGAACGCATCGTCCGGCTCGGGTTCGAGCTGGCGGCAGGACGTCGACGACGCCTGATGTCGGTGGACAAGGCGAACGTGCTCGCGACCTCGCGCCTGTGGCGGACCATCGCGAACGAGGTCGCCACCGAGTTCCCCGCCATCGACCTGAGCCACCAGCTCGTGGACTCCTGCGCGATGCTGCTCGTGCGCCGGCCGGCGGACTTCGACGTCATCGTCACGGAGAACCTGTTCGGCGACATCCTGTCCGACGAGGCGGCCGTGTTGGCCGGATCGCTCGGGATGCTCCCGTCGGCGTCGCTGGGCGAGCGCCGGACGGGCCACGGGACGTTCGGGCTCTACGAGCCGATCCACGGCAGCGCGCCGGACATCGCGGGCGAGGACAAGGCCAATCCGATCGGCACGATCCTGTCCGCAGCGATGCTCCTGCGCCTCTCGCTGGGTCGCGACGACGCCGCGAGCGCCATCGAAACCGCGGTCTCGACGACGCTCGATTCCGGCTGGCGGACCGCTGATCTCGCGGACGCGCGCGACGGATCGGACGGCCTCGTGGTCGTCGGAACGACCGCGCTCGCGACGGCGGTGATCGAAGCGTTGGAGCCGGCCGGGAGGGCCGTCCCCGCATGAGCGACCGGCCGGTGATCCTCTACGACACGACCCTCCGCGACGGGACGCAGGGCGAGAACATCACGCTCTCGCTCGCCGACAAGCTGCGCGTCGCGCGGATGCTCGACGAGTACGGCATGCCGTACATCGAGGGCGGCTGGCCCGGCTCCAACCCCAAGGACATCGAGTTCTTCGCCGCCGCTCGATCCATGCGCTGGCAGACGGCCAAGCTTGCCGCGTTCGGGTCCACCCGCCATCGGTCCAACCGGCCGGCGGACGACCCGAACCTGCGTGAGCTCGTGGCCGCCGAGACGCCGGTCGTGACCATCTTCGGCAAGTCCTGGCTGCTGCACGTCACCGAGGTGCTGGGCGCGACACCCCAGGAGAACCTCGACATGATCGCGGACTCGGTCGCCTTCGTGGCCGACCGCGGCCGCGAGGCGGTCTACGACGCGGAGCACTTCTTCGATGGCTACCGGGCGGACCGCGACTACGCGCTCGCCACCCTGCGCGCCGCCCGCCAGGCCGGCGCCCGGACGCTGGTCCTGTGCGACACGAACGGCGGCACCCTCAGCGACGAGCTGACGCGGATCATCGCCGATGTCCGCTCGTCCCTCGAGAGCGACCCCGACGCTCCGGCCCTGACCTGGGGGATCCACGCGCACAACGACGCGGAGCTCGCCGTCGCGAACTCGATGGCGGCCGTCGCCGCGGGGATCCGCCACGTCCAGGGGACCATCAACGGCTACGGCGAACGGGCCGGGAACGCGAACATGGTGTCGATCCTGGCCAATCTCGCGCTCAAGACCCCGCATGCCCTGGTACCGCCCGGTGGCGGCCGCCTCGAGGGCCTGACCGAGCTCTCGCGCAGCGTCGCCGAGATCGCCAACCAGACACCCAACGACTACCAGCCGTACGTCGGGCGGTCGGCGTTCGCCCACAAGGGCGGCGTCCACGGGGCGGCCGTCGCGAAGGTGGAGCGCTCGTATCAGCACATCGAGCCGGGCGCGGTCGGGAACGTGGGACGCCTCGTCGTCTCGGAGCTCGGAGGCCGGGCGAACACGTCGATCCGGGCACGCCAGCTGGGCCACGAACTCGAGGGCGTGATCGATGCCCGCGAACTCAGCCAGCTGATCAAGCAGCTCGAAGCCGACGGGCTGGCGTTCGAGGGAGCGGAAGCCTCGTTCGAACTGCTCATCCGGCGCCACGCCGCGGACTACGCGCCACCGTTCCGGATCGTGGATTACACCTGTCTCGTGGAGCAACGGGACGGTCGCGAGCTCCTGGCTGAGGCGACGGTGAAGGTAGAGGTGGATGGCGAAACGCTCCACACCGCCGCGGACGGGAACGGGCCGGTCAACGCCCTCGATGCCGCCCTGCGCAAGGCCCTGCGCGCGTTCTACCCGGACATCGACGACGTCCATCTCGTGGACTACAAGGTCCGCATCCTCGACGGCGACGCGGCGACGGCCGCCCGGACCCGCGTCATCATCGACTCCCAGGATGGCGCGCGGACCTGGTCCACGATGGGCTCCGACACCAACATCATCGCGGCCTCGGCCGCGGCCCTCGCCGACTCGCTCGAGTACGCGATCTGGAAGTCGGGCGCTCGATTGCGTCGCCGCGACGAGCGGCATTTCACGACCGAGGCGACCACGCCCGCCCCGGCCGAGAGCTCCACGAGGTAACCCACATGTCCGACCCGGCCCCCGCCGACGATCCCACCGTCCATCTCGCGCGCTGGACCGTCACCTCCGGGTCAAACTCGCGGAGTCGCGGGGCGGTCATCCTCGATGCCGCCGATCACCACTGGCGGGCATCGGCGGAGGGCAACGGCGCCATCGACGCGTTGTACCGGGCCGTGGACAAGGCCCTCGCCGAGATCCTCGAAGGACACCCGCGGCTGCTCGCCTGGGACGTCCATGCGCTCGGGGAGGGGACCGACACGATCGGCGTCGTGACGCTGCGGATCGCGCCGCCACTCGTCGCCGGCGACCGCGGCCTGGGCGAGTACACCGGCGAGGCCCGCGGGCCCAACATCATCGCCGCCTCGATCGAGGCTTACCTCATCGCCCTCAACGCGCTGCTCGCCGAGGAGCACTGGAGCGGTGCTCCGGAGGCGGCCGCGGTCAGCGGGAAGCGTGCCCGCAAGCCGTCGCCGGTCACGGCCGGCGCGGCCCGCGAGCGGCGGGCCGAACTGGATTCCGACGCAGGCGAGATCGACACGGTCGACTGGTTCGAGACCTGATCCGCCCGGGCATCCGGTCGCCCGGCCGCTAGACTCCGGTCCGTGACGACGGATCGATCTCCCATCGCCTACGCCGGCGAACCGGGCGCCTTCGCCGAGGACGCCGTGCTCACCGCGTTCGGCGATGCACCGCGCATCGCGCTCGGCAGCTTTCGGGAGGTCTTCGATGCGGTCACGAGCGACACGGCGGCGGCGGGGGTCGTCCCCATCGAGAACGTCATCCACGGCACGGTCCGCGAGAACTACGACCTGCTCATGGAGTATGCCCTCGAGATCCGCGGTGAAGTCATGGTCCCGGTCCGCCTGTGTCTCGCCGCCCTGCCGGGACAACACCTCGAAGAGATCGACCGGGTGTACTCGCATATCCAGGCCCTGGGCCAGGCGGAGGCGTTCCTGCGTGGCCGCCCGTGGCAGCTGCTCTCCACGTACAACACCGCCGGCGCCGGCAAGGCGATCATCGACGCGGAGGAGCGCGGTGCAGCGGCGGTCCTCTCGCCGCGCGCGGCAGCGCTGTTCGGGCTGGAGGTCCTCGCCGACGAGATCGGCGACCTGCCCGGGAACCGGACGCGGTTCCTGGTGCTGGCCCGGCCCGCGAACGGGGCCGTGCCACCGCTCGTCGCCCCGCCGGGGGCGCGCCGGACGACGATCGTCGTCGCGGTCCGCAATGAACCCGGGACCCTGCTTGCGGTGCTGCGGGTCCTCGCCGACCACGGCCTGAACATGCGCAAGCTCGAATCGCGACCGAGTCGCGAGCGCGCGTGGGAGTACGTGTTCTGGATCGATCTCGACGGCGATATCGCGGACCCGTCCATGGCCGCCGCGATCGACGCCCTGGGCGCCGTGACCACGATGACGCGCCGGCTGGGCAGCTATCCGAGCCCGGACGCCTGACGACGAACGACCCGCCGGTCGTCGGCGGGTCGTCCGGGTATCGGCGCGGGCCTGCTCGAGTCAGGCGTTGCGCTTGCGCAGCTCGTCGCGGATCTCGGTCAGCAGCGTCTCCTCGGCCGTGGGGCCGGGTGGCGGCGCTTCCTTGATGAACATCTTGCTGATGACGTAGACGACGAGCGCCACGATCACGAACACGATGACCGCGTTGATGAACAGACCCCAGCCGATGGCGACCTCGGTCACGGTCCCGTCTGCAGCCTGCGTCTGTCCCAGGACGGTCTTGATCGACGCGAAGTCCACGCCACCGAGGGCCCAGCCGATCGGCGGCATGATGATGTCGTTGACCAGCGAGTTGACCACGGCGCCCAGGGAGGCGCCGATGATCACGCCGACGGCCAGCGCGAGGGCGTTGGACTTGGTCAGGAACTCCTTGAAGCCACCCATGGCGCGCCTCGGTCAGTGCTCGACGACCTTGGGCAGGTCCTTCGACTGGTCGATCCAGTCCTGGAGCTCCGACTCGGTCGGGACGCGGCGGACGATGCCGGGTCGGGCGGCGACCACTTCCTGCACGGTCGTGGCGAGGTTCTCGGCGTTGCGCCGGGCGAGCTCGGCGGGCGAATCCACACCCGCGGCCTCGAGCAGGTCCGAGTACTCCGAACCCACGCCCTTGATGCGCATGAGGTCAACGTGGTTCACCCACTCGAGGATCAGCGCGTGGGCGATCCCCGTCGCCTCCTCGAGGGACTTGCGGCCCCCGGGCTTCGCGCCCTGCTCCAGCAGGTCGTCGGTGGTCGCGACACCGGCGGTTCCAAGCTTCGCCGCGTAGACGGGCCCGATGCCCTCGACATCTTCGATCTTCACGGTCGTGACCTCCCTGTCGACGCTGTGATGTCCTGCCTTGGGTCCTCCCGATGATACGCTTGCGACCCCGCCCGAATCCCGTGGATCGGCGGCCGCGACAGCCATCGGAGGCAGGGATGGACCAGGCGTTCAAGGACGCGATCTCGAGCGGCTACGCGCTCGACGAGCCTTCGCTGATCATCGGCAGCGCGATGCGCGAGGGCGAGCTGTTCAACGACACGCGCGTCCAGGTGGCCCTGTCCATGCTCAACCGGCATGGGCTCATCGCCGGCGCGACCGGCACCGGCAAGACCAAGACCCTGCAATTGATGGCCGGCCAGCTCTCGAAGGCCGGCGTCCCCGTCTTCGTCGCCGACATCAAGGGCGATCTCACCGGGCTCGCGGCCCCGGGCGCGACCGGGCATCCCAAGCTCGTGGAGCGCACCGAATCGATGGCTTGGACGTTCGAGCCCTCCGGCCACCCGGTCGAGTTCCTGTCGCTGACCGGCAAGCTCGGCTCGCAGGTCCGGGCCACGGTCAGCTCCTTCGGGCCACTGTTGCTCGGCAA
>CAYVJP010000153.1:0-6704 GCA_964451745.1 uncultured Anaerolineaceae bacterium
TGTGGAACGCCGCGGTCAGATCCGTGGCGATGACGTCGTCCCAGACCGCCGGATCGATCTCGAGGAATGGGCCGACCTGTGTCCGCCCGGCGTTGTTGACGAGGCCGTCGATCCGGCCGAAGCGTTCGATGACGCGCTCCACGAGGCCGACGGCGGCTCGCGCGTCGGTGAGGTCGGCATCGAATGACTCGGCGTCCACGCCGAGGTCGAGCGCGCGCGACAGCGTCGCCTCGGCGCCATCGGCATGGCGGTGATAGTGCACCGCGACGAGCGCCCCTTCCGCGGCCGCCTTGACGGCGACCTCGGCGCCGATCCCCCGGCTGCTACCGGTCACGAGCACGACGCGCCCCTCCAGGCGATCGCCGGTCACGTCGCGCTCCCCACCAACGCCGGGGCCGTGGAGCCGCGCAGGATCAGCTCGGTGGGGAGGACCTGGCGCTCGGGCTCTTCGCCGGCGAGGACCCGCTCCGCGTACCCGAACGCGCGGCGCCCGATCTCGTGCAGCGGCAGCCGGACCGTCGAGAGGCCGGGGGTGGCGATGGCCGCGGTCGCGATGTCGTCGAAGCCCGCGACCGAGACCTCGCGCGGGACGTCGATGCCGAGGTCGGCGAGGCGCTGGAGGGCTCCCAGCGCCAGCAGGTCGTTGGCCCCGAAGACCGCGCTGAACGGCACCCCGGCGGCGCGCAGCGCGTCGATGCCGAGCGCGCCGGCTTCGCGGTTGAAGCCCGTGCGGACGACGAGCTGCTCATCGAACGCGATCCCGGCCGCCGCCAGCCCGCGCCGGTACCCCTCCAGGCGCTGGTGCGAGACGAAGAGCGAGGTCGGACCCGCGAGGAAGGCGATGCGGCGATGGCCCAGGGCGACCAGGGCGGCCACCATGCTGGCGATGCCCGCGGCGTTGTCCACGCCGATGTCGGCCTCGCCCGCGGCGTGCGGCGAGAGATGCACGACCGCGGCGCCATACGCCCGCATCGCCACGAGGTGCTTCGCGATGCCGGCGTTGAGGACCGGGTCGTCGAGGCCGCTGCCGGCGAAGACCAGGGTCGATGCGCGCATGGACCGCAGCAGGCGGACGTACGAGTGCTCGCGCTCCGCGATGCGGTCCGAGCTGCAGGTGACGACCAGGAAACCGCCCACCGCCGCCGCGTCCTCCACGCCCCGGACGACCTCGGCGAAGTAGGGGTCGGTGATGTCGTGGACGATCACGCCCACGACCGGGATGTGACTCTTGTGCAGGCCGCGGGCCAGGGCGTTGGGGACGTAGTCGAGCGTCCGGGCGGCGTCCAGCACCCGCTGTCGGGTCTCCGGACTGACCGCGTACGGCGCCGAGGAGACGACGCGCGACACCGTCGCGGTGGAGACGCCGGCCAGCTTGGCGACGTCGGAGATGGAGGACATCCGGTCAGCTCAGAACGGGAAGGTCGGCGGCTCGTCGCGCACCGTGACCCATTGCCAATCGGTGAACGTGTCGAGACTCGCTTCGCCGCCGTAGCGCCCGCCGTTGCCCGATTCGCCCATGCCCCCGAAGGGCACGATCGCCTCGTCGTTGAGCGTGCCGTCGTTGATGTGGACCATGCCCGTCCGCATCCGATCGGCCATGGCCAGGCCGCGGCCCAGCGACCGCGTGTAGATCGAGGCGACGAGGCCGTAGTCGCTGCTGTTGGCCAGCGCCACCGCCTCCTCGTCCGACCCGAAGGTCATGATCGGCGCGACCGGCCCGAAGATCTCGTCGGTCCACGCCGGGAGGTCGGTCGTGATCTGGGTCAGGACCGTCGGCTGGTAGAAGAGGCCTTCGTGGGTCGCCCCGACGGTGGCCCGTGCGCCGCCCTCGATCGAGCGGTCCACGATGCCTGCCACGCGAGCGATCTGCTTCTCGTTGACGATCGGCCCCAGCTGGACGTCCTCGCGGAACGGATCGCCCGTGCGCAGCTTGCGCGCCTTCTCGGTCATGATCTCGATGTACGGCTCGGCCAGGCGCTCCTGGACCAGGTGGCGGCCGGCGGCGAAGCAGACCTGGCCCTGGAACTGGAAGGACGAGAACGCCCCGGCAGCCGCCGCGGCATCGAGGTCCGCATCGTCGAGCACGATGAAGGCGTTGTTGCCGCCGAGCTCCAGCGACACCTTCTTGAGCAGGCCGCCCGCGAGCTGGCCGACCCGCCGTCCGACCGCGGTGGACCCCGTGAAGGACACCACGTTGACGTGGGGATCGGTGACGAGCGCCTCGCCCACGTCGGCGCCACCCACGACGACCTGGAGGACACCCACGGGGAGGCCGGCCTCCCGGAACACCGCCTCGAACATCGCCCCGCCGACGATCGGCGTCTGCGGGTCGGGCTTGAGGATCACCGCGTTGCCCAGCGCGATCGCCGGCCCGACGACCCGCATGCCCAGCACGCTCGGCGAGTTCCACGGCGTGATGGCCCCCACGACACCGGAGGGAACGCGGCGGACCATCGAGAGGCGGCCCTTGACCGCGGATGGCATGAGCGAGCCGTACGCCTGCGAGGGCAGGGTCGCCGCGTTGAGGATCTCGTGGTAGGCGAAGTTCGACTCGTGGTGCATCTTGCTGTGCGAGGCGCCGGTCTCGCGCTGCGTCCACGTCCCGAACTCGTCGCGGTGCGCCTCGTAGATCTCAGCCGCCTTGCGCAGGACCCGGGCGCGTTCCTGGTAGTTCGTCGCAGCCCACGCCGGCTGCGCCTCCGCGGCACGTGCCGCGGCCCGCGCGACGTCGTCGGGCGTACTCCCGGTGACCGTGGTGATGAGCTGGCCCGTGGCCGGCTCGCGATCCTCGATCGGCGCGCCGGTTCCCGGCCGCCAATCGGCTGCGAACGACGCGAGCCAGGATGTGGGGGCGGTGGCGACCATGGGATGCTCCTTGTCGGGTACGGGCGGGGTCCGGATCAGGTGGGATCGGGTGGTCGGACGGCGCGGACGCCGGTGGCCGGATCGCGCCACGTGGGGCCGCGCTGGACCATGACCTCGATGAGGCCTTCGTCGATGTACTCGGGGACCTTCCACGAGTAGAGGGTCTTGGCCTCCTGGCCGGGATAGCCGATGCCCTCGCGCACGGTGGCGTCGGTGTAGTAGCCGAAGACGACGGCAGATACGAGGGCGGCCCGCAGTTCGGGCTCGGCTTCGAGGGCGGACAGGCGGGCAGCCGGGTCGTCGCCCAGCTCCGGGCGGAGCGCGGCGTGGAACGACTCGAGCAGGTCGGGACGGGCGTTGATCACGAAGCGCAGCCGCGCGTCGGTGACGATGTCCCGGGCGGACGGCATGCCGTGGGCCGCCGGGATGAGGTGGTCGGCGACCGCGTCGAAGACCGCCCGCTGGGCAGCGTCCAGGACGGGGGTCGGGTCGGCGCTCATGCCGGCACCTGCTGGTCGAAGCGCGTCTCGACCATGTGGTCGGCGGCGCGCAGGGCGATGGCCACGATCGTCGAGGTCGGGTTGACGCCCGAGGAGGTCACGAAGCACGAGCCATCCACCACGTACAGGTTCGGCACGTCGTGCGCCCGGTTCCAGCGATCCAGGACGGACGTCCTGGGGTCGTCGCCCATGCGCGCGGTCCCCAGCAGGTGCCACCCGGAGTAGCGCATGAGCCGGTCGACTTCGATCTTGTAGGCGCCCGCCGCCTCGAGCGATTCGCGGGCGCGTTCGATGTGGAAGTCGAGCATCCGGCGCGCGTTCTCGGCCATCGTGTAGTGGATCTCGGGCGCGGCGATCCCCGACGAATCCACGACGCTCGACGAGAGCGTGACCCGGTTCGCCTCGTCGGGCAGGTCCTCGGCGAAGAGGCCCCAGTTGGCGCCGTGGCCCAGCGTCTTGCGCACGTGGAGGTGGTGGTCGGGGCCCCAGATCTGCTCGCCGGCGCGGCTGGGCATCGCCGTGTTGATCGGGCCGCCGGTCGGGGCGAGGCCCCAGCGGGCACCGCGGACGAAGCCGCGGCGCTCGTCGGTCTCGTAGAACTCGAGCGATTCGATGAGGTCGCCGAACTGCCCGGCCCAGCTCTCGAGCGGATCCTCGAAGAGGCCGGCGACGTTGGCGAAGGGATGCATCATCAGCCGCTTCCCGACGAGGCCAGACGAGTTGGCCAGGCCGTCGGGATGCTGCGCGGACGCCGAGAGGAGCAGCAGGCGCGGCGTGCCGATCGCGTTCGCCGCGAGGACGGTCACGTTGGCCGCCTGGAAGTGCTCCGCCCCGTCCGTGTCGACCCAGGTGGCGCCGGTGACGAGCCCCTTGGCGTTCGTCTCGAGCTTGCGGACCCGGGCGCCCGTGATGAGCGTCGCGCCGAGCTTGATGGCCTTGGGCCAGTGGGTGAGGTCGGCGGAGGCCTTGGCCCCCTCGTTGCAGCCGGACTGGCAGGTGCTCCGCTGGACGCACGGCCGCCGGCCGTCGTAGGCCACGGAGTTGATCGAATTGAACTCGGGCCACCAGTGCCAGCCGAGCTTGGTCATGCCCCGCGCCACCTTCATGCCGGCCGCCCCGATCGGCAGCGGCGGCATCGGCGCGTCCTCGGTGTCGGGCGGGTAGGCCGGGTCGCCGGGCAGCCCGGAGACCCCGAACTGGCGGTCGGTTCGGTAGAAGTACGGCAGGAGCTCGAAGTAATCGATCGGCCAGTCGTCGGCGACGCCATCGAGCGAGCGGACGCGGAAGTCGGACGGGAGGGCGCGCGGCCAGGCGCCGGCGAAGATGATCGTGGAGCCGCCGACCGCGTTGAACATGAGCGGCGAGACGGGGGTGTCCTCCTCGACGATGGGGTAGTCCGAGGGGAGCCCGCGGATGTTGGGGCTGGTGGCCCAGTCCTTGCGGGCTTTCAACTCCCAGTCGAGCTTGTTGCCCGGGTAGTCCGCGCGGTCCAGCCAGCCGCCCTGCTCGAGGCAGACGACCTTGAACCCGGCCTCGGCCAGGCGCAGCGCGACGACGCCACCCGACGGGCCGGCGCCGATGATCAGGACGTCGGCGGGTTCGCTGCTCATCGCGCCAGCACCGGCGCGGCACCCACACCTTCCAGGAGCCCCACCTCGATGAGGACGCTCCGCAGGAAGGCCCGCTCCTCGTCGCTGACCGGCAGCAGCGGCCGGCGGACCGTGGCCGACTCCAGCACCCCGAGGATGCGCAGGCACTCCTTGAGCCGGACCCGGTAGTCGCCGACCGGCGCCGCGAACACGACGTCCGCCAGCCGCTGTACGCGGCGCCCGAGCGCCATCGCGGTCTCCGTATCGCCGCGCTGCCAGGCCGCGATCATGTCCACCTGCTCGCGGGTCATGACCGCCCCGAAGCCGATGAGGGCGCCGGTCGCGCCCAGCAGGAACGACTCGAGGATGAAGTTGTCGTTGCCGGTGAGGAGCGTGATCTTGCGCGGCAACTGCTCGAGGAGGCGGGCCGTGTCGACGAAGCGTCGCGCATCGAAGGACGCCTCCTTGATCGCGACGACGCCCTCCACCGAGGCCATGGCCTGGAGCGTCTCGGTCTCGTAGTTGACACCGGCCAGGGCAGGCTGCAGCTGGAAGAGGATGAGCGGCAACCCGACCTGGGCGACGGCCTCGTGGTACTCGACCGGGACCCGCGGATCCAGCGGCTGGCTCAGATAGGCGGGGATCGGGAAGCACAGGAGCGCGTTCGCACCGGCGGCCTGGAAGTCCTTGGCCTGCTTGACGGCCGCCTCGGTCGAGGGGCCGGCGAGGCCGGCGACGATCGGCAG
The DNA here is from genome assembly GCA_964451745.1 of uncultured Anaerolineaceae bacterium. Classification (GTDB taxonomy): domain Bacteria; phylum Chloroflexota; class Limnocylindria; order Limnocylindrales; family CSP1-4; genus SPCO01. The sequence continues at coordinate 5,701 of CAYVJP010000153.1, forward strand.
GTCCGTGACGTCGCGGACGATGTGCAGGATGCGGACCTTCTCGTCGTGGGTCAGGTGCGGCCCCTCGCCCGTGTCGACGTTGATCGCGAGCGCCACCGGACCTTGCGCGACGACCCACGCGATGTACGCGCGGAGGGCCGGTTCGTCGATGCGCCCGTCGGCATCCATGGGCAGGACGGTGGCCGGGATCAGGCCGTCAAGGTTCAGCGGCATGGCACGCTCCGTCGGTCAGGGGTGCGGGAGTGCTGGAGTAGTAACCGTTTACTATCCTACGCCCCGCGGACCGCTCGTGTCAGCCCGATGTGCGTTCCCCACCGATCGCGATGCGCCGGAGCCGCGGCCCGAAGGCACAGAACACTTCGTTGGGGATGCTGTGGCGGAGGCGGGCGAGGTCCACCGGGGTGATCCGCTCCCGGCCCTGGCTGCCCAGCAGGACGAACGGTTCGTCCGGGCCGAGGTCGCCCTCGCCGGCGGCGATCGCATCCGTCGCGTCCGCGCAGACCGAATCCATCGAGACGCGGCCCACCATCGGGACGCGTCGGCCACGGACCAGCGCCGAGGCGCCCGGCCAGTACTGGCGCGTCCAGCCGTCGGCATACCCGATCGGGAGCGTGGCGATGAGCGACGGTCGCTCCGCGGTCCATTCCCCGCCATACCCGACGGACGACCCGGCGGGCATCCATTCGAGCCGGGCCGGTCGCGCGAGGACGGTCATCGCCGGGCGCAGCTCCGCGGCGAGGCTCGCCAGGGCCGGCGTCGGCGCCACGTCCACGCCCAACTCCCCGTAGAACCCGAGGCCGATCCGGACCATCTCGTAGGACGGGCCGGTCTCCACGAACACGCCCTCGGTCGCGGCGAGGTGGCGCGGCGGGAGGGCTCGGCCGGTCGCCGCGATCGTTGCCAACGCGGCCTCGTAGGCGCGGACCTGCTCGCCGGAGCGGACCGGATCGGCGCCGTCGGCCAGGTGCGACCAGATGCCCGCGATCTCGGTGGCGCCGGCCGCG
>CAYVJP010000154.1:0-6686 GCA_964451745.1 uncultured Anaerolineaceae bacterium
AGTCCGGCTGGCCGCACGACCGGTTCGTCGCCTGGTACGCGTCGACCATCCGTCGGCTCTTCGGCGCCTAGGACCGCCGGGCCAGCGCGACGTACGACGACGCCACGAGGGCGTCGATCTCGGCCGGGACGGGCACGACGCAGGCCGTCGCCGGGACGGAACCGCTCGCGACGGCTTCCAGACAGCGCGCCTGCAGCGTGAACCCCAGATCCATCGACTCGATCGAGTTGCCGAGCGGCCGCGGGCCGGCGAGGTTGACCATGTGGCCGCGGGTCAGCACGTGGACGCGCCGGCCATCGCTGAGCCGGAGGGTCAGGATGCCGTCGGTGATGTCGTCGGTCCCGGTCACGGCGGGATCGGCGAGCAGGGTCGGTACGTCCAGCTCCCACGGCAGGTGGCCCGCACTGATGAGCACGACCCCATCGCGAAGGATGGCGAGGTCCGGTGGCGTGATGACACCTGGAGCGCCGGTCACGGTCACGACGACATCGGCGGCGGCGAGCGCGTCCTCGCGCTCGGGGACATCGAAGCCATCGAGCAGCGCGCGCAGGCGCAGGACCGGCTGGCGCTCCACGACCGACACGAGGCTGTTGAAGCTCCGGAAGTACGTTGCCACGCCGCGCCCGACCGAGCCGTAGCCGAACACCACGACCCGCCGCCCGTTCGTGATGCGGTTGGTGATGCGGATGAACGACTCCACGGTCCCGGCGCCCACGGCGTGCGTGTTCTCCCCGAACTGCTTGATCGGGCTGTCGTTGATCACGAGGATCGGGAGGCGCAGCTGGTCGCGCAGCGGCAGCAGTCGATCGCGCCCCGACGTCGTCTCCTCCGTCCCCCCGCGCAGACCATCCCATGGGTCTTCGAGATATCGACTGAACAGGTCGCCGCCGTTGTCGAGCATGAGATCGGGCTTCGTGGCCAGGACATCGCGCAGGTAGCGGTCATGCTCCACGGGGTCGGCCGTGGGACCGCCGATGACGTCGACCTCGTTGGCCCGCAGGTAGTCCACCGTCTCCTGCTGGGTCGAGTTGAGGTTCCCGGTCGAGACGACCTGGGCGCCGCCGCGGCGCAGGGTCAGGAGCAGGGCCGCGGTCTTGGGTTCGAGGTGGATCCCCGTGCCGATGCGCAAACCGGCGAACGGCTGCGTCCGCTCGAACTCGTCGCCCGTCTGACGGAGCAAGCGCGCGCTGTCGGCGACCCATTCGAAACGAGACACGGAACGGTGCCCTCCTGGTCGGCCGGCGCATCGTGGCGGCCGGGGCGCTAGCGTACGCGGGGTGAACGAGCCCGTGCCGCCCTCCGCCGTTCGCGCGTCGCCCCTCACCCGGGCCCGCGCCCTGCTGGACCGGATCGTCCCGCGAGGCGCGATCCTCCTGTCCGTCCTCACCTTCGCGAGCTACGGCATGGGCCTCGTCCGGGACCGGATGCTGACGCGGACCTTCGGCGCGGGGGTGGAGCTCGACACCTTCAACGCCGCATTCGTCATCCCGGAGCTGACGTTCGGGGTCATCGTGGCGAGCGGCCTGGCGGCTCCCTTCATCCCGATCTTCGCCGGTCTCGAACGCGACCGCGGCGAGTCGAGTGCCCATGCGTTCGGACAGACGATCCTGACCCTCGCCGTCCTCACCATGACCGTCGTGGCGGCCGTCCTGTTCGTCATCGCGCCGCTCACCGTCGAGATCGTGGCGCCCGGATTCGGGCCTGTCCAACGCGAGCAGTACACCGAGCTGTTCCGGATCATGTGCGTGACCCAGATCCTCTTCGCCGGATCCATGACCCTGGGCGAGGTCCTCGTGGCGCGGCGGCGCTTCTTCTTCTACGGCGCCGCTCCCCTCCTCTACAACCTGGGCATCGTCATCGGGACGCTGCTGTTCGCGGACGCCCTCGGCATCGTGGCCCCGGCCATCGGCGCGGTCCTGGGTGCGGCCCTGCATCTGGGGCTACGGGTCATCGGCGTCACGTTCCGGACCACCTTCCGGATCCGTCCACGTCTGACCGTCCGCACGCCCGAGATCCGCGAGTTCTTCCGGCTGATGATCCCCAAGACGGCGAGCAGCCCGCTCGAACCGATCCTGTTCCTGTACTTCACGAGCGTGGCGTCCGGGCTGGCCGCGGGGAGCATCACGACCGTGAACCTGGCCCGCAACTTCCAGAGCGTGCCGGTCAGCCTGATCGGCGTGGCGTTCTCGGTGGCGGCCTTCCCGGCCTTCGCGGCGGTCTATGCCGCGCACGACCGGCGTGGATTCGCGCGACTGGTCGGGACGAACGCCGTGACGATCGGGCTCCTCACGGGTGCCGCGGCCATCGTCCTGATCGTGGCCGGCCCCCTCGCCATCGACATCCTGCTCGGCGGCGGTCGCTTCGACGCCGAGGACGTCGCCCAGACCGCCCTGGTCCTGTCGGTGTTCGCCCTGGCCATCCCGTTCGAGAGCCTCGGGCACCTGCTGAGTCGGGCGATCTACGCCACGCACCACACCCTGCTGCAGGTGGGCGCGTCACTGGTCGGGTTCGCGGTCACGGTCGTCGCGACCCAGCTGCTGCTCGACGCCCTGGAGGTCCTGGCGATCCCGGCCGCCTTCGCGCTCGGCAGCGCGGTCCGGTTCGCCCTCCTCGTCGCGGTACTCCTCGGTCGCATCCGGCGGATGCGCCCGCGCCCGGTGGACCCGGCCGTCAGTCCGCCGCCCGCGGCGTGATGGCGATGGTCGGAGCGACCGTGATGAACAGGCCGTCGCGGTCCGGGTAGGCGCCCTCGGGTCGCTTCCAGCGCAGGAAGTTGCGCTCCATCTCGGCCCCGTCCTGGAACGTCCCGGGCGGGTCGCTCTGCCCCCAGATCGACGATTCCCACGGATACCAAGGATCCAGCACATACGCCCCTTCGATGTGCGCATCGGGGAAGATCGTCGGGTCCGCGTCGGCACGGAACCCGTTCATGATCCAGGTGTGCGCGCCGCGCCACGCGAGCAGGATCACCGGGGCGCCAGTCGCCTGGATGCTGCGGGCGGCGTCGCGCAGGGCACCCTGGCGGGTCTCGAACGCCCGGACCTCGTAGCCCGGAACCCCGTAGGCATCGAGCGCGAGGGCCATCGCGGCCGGGCCCCAGTTCCCGTTGCGGCTGTCGTCGAGCGCCTCCCACTCGCGGATGCGCCCGCCGATCTCCTTCTGCTGGTCATCGGAGGTGTCCACCACCCCATGCATGGCCAGCACGATCTGGGTCCCGGCCACCGCGCACCAGTCCTTGTGGACCTGGTGGGCGAACACGGCCTCGGGATCACCGGGGATCGCGATGTCGACCGGGGTCCGGACCGGCTCCGGGGTCGGGGTGGGCGTCGGCGACGGCGTCACCCCCGGGTCGATGGACGCGCCTGCCGTCGGCGTGGCGTCGGGTGAGGCCGTAGGCGCCGTCGTCGGGGAGGCCGGCGGCTCGGTGACCCGGACCGTGCCCACCGTGGGACGATCCGGGACAGGCCCGGCCAGGAATCGATCCACCCGCGCCAGCACCGATTCCCAGCGCTGACCGGCACCCAGCGTGTCGGTCGCGATGGCCAGCGAGCCGAGCGTGGCACCGACGAGCGCCAGCACGAGAACGCCGGCCACGAAGCGTCGGAGGCGGCGGCGAGCGCGGGTGGATCGCAGGGTCACGGGGTCAAGACGCTCGGCGCTCCGACCGTGCGACGCGAGCCTGGTCCCGCCAGCGCCGGGCGAGGTCGTCGAGACGGGCTCGCCACAGCGCGCGATGGGCGTCCACCTCCTGCGGGCCAGCGAGTCGCTCGGTGGTCACGGCCACGGACGCCGACTCGCCCTTCGCCGTGAGGTAGATGTGGACGAGCCGCCCGGTCGGGTCGTCGAACCGCGCCGACTTGCCCCGGGTCCCCGTCCCGGGACGGACCCGGAGCGCCCCCGGCTCCAGCCAGCGGTTGCGTCGAGCGGGCTCGACGAAGTCACGCCACACGTCGTCGGCCGATGCCGCGATCGTCCGGGTCACGCTGACTTGGAAGCCGTCCGGTGTCTCGTGGACCTGGCGAAGACCGCGCGCCCATTCGTAGCCGACGGTGACGGACTGCGCCCACCAGCCGTCCACGCCGTGCTCGTCGTGGAGATAGCGGGCGATGGCCGGGTGACCCTTGGTCGTCGCGTCCCAGGCATCGAGCAGCCGGAACCACTCGTCCCAGTCGCGGCCGGTTCCCTTGGTGATCGTGGCGTCGCTCATCTTCGGCTCGGCGACGCGCGGTGGAAGTGGCGCCGGCGGTGCACCAGCATCGCCCACGACGTGGCGACGGGCGGCGGCATAGCGCTCGCCGGTCTTGTGCATCCGGGATCGAACGGCCCGCTTGCGGGCCTTGTCGGTGGTCATCGCGTGTGTCTCCTGCACCGGCCGTCAGCCCGGACCCACGCTCCAGGGCCACCGACCGTGGCCGAACACACGAACCGACGACCTCGAGGCGGGGCCCCTTTGCCTCCACTGGGCCGGTCGCGTGGGGACCGGAGACGGAGGTGCGGCGCGAGGTGGCGCCAAGCGGATGATACCGCGCCGGTCCAGAACGGCCCGGCAGGCTTCGGATCGAACCGCCCGTCGTGTGGCACCATCGATGCCTACCGTGACCAGGAGACGACCCCCGTGGACCGATTCGAACCGAACCTGCGTATCCCCGGCCCCACCGCCCTGCCACCGAGCGTACGCGTGGCCGGTGGACGCCAGATGATCAACCACCGTGGACCCGAGTTCTCCGCCATGCTCGAGCGGATCCTGACCGGGATGCAGCCGTACTTCGGCACCACGAGTGACGTCGCGATGATCACGACGGCCGGCTCGGGCGGGCTGGAAGCGGCCGTGGTCAACACGCTGTCCCCGGGCGATCGCGTCCTCGGGGTGTCGATCGGTTCATTCGGCGACCGGTTCGCCAAGATCGCGGGCATCTACGGCGCCGATGTCACGAAACTCGATGCCGAGTGGGGCTACGCCGCGGCCGCCGACGAGGTCCGCGAGCGACTCCGGACGATCCCCGACGTGAGGGCCGTGCTGCTGACCCATAACGAGACCTCGACCGGCGTGATGAACCCGATCGCGGAGCTCGCGGCGGCGATCCGCGCCGAGACGCCGGATGCCCTCATCCTCGTGGACAGCGTGTCCGGGCTGGGGGCCGTGCCCTTCGAGATGGACGCCTGGGGCGTGGACGTCGTCGTGACCGGGTCGCAGAAGGCCTGGATGGCGGCGCCGGGACTCGCGATGATCGCCGCGTCGCCCCGTGGCTGGGCGGCCATGGAAACGGCCACGATGCCTCGGTTCTACCTGGACCTGCGCGCCCATCGCGATGCTGCCGCGACCGGCCAGACGCCCTTCACCCCGGCCATCGCGGTCGTCTACCAGGTGGACGAGGGGCTTCGGCTCATGCAGGAGGAAGGCGCCGAATCGATCTTCGCGCGCCACGTGGCGTGTGCGGCAGCGGCGCGCGCCGGCCTCGAGGCGCTCGGCTTCGAGCTGTTCGCCGACCAGCGCCACGCGTCGCGGACCGTCACGGCCGCGCATGTTCCCGACGACCTCGACTGGAAGGCCTTCAACGGGGACGTCAAGCGTCGCGGCGTCGTCCTCGCCGGCGGTCAGGGCAAGCTGACCGGCAAGATCTTCCGACTCGGGCATCTGGGCTCGGTGACGCTCGAAGAGATCCTCGGCGCGTTCAGCACGCTCGAGATCGTGTCGCTCCAGCACGGCCGGCAGGTCGAGCCCGGGGCCGCGGTCGGCGCGGCGCAGCGGGCCGCCCTCGCGACCTACGGGATCGCGGCGGTCGCGACGGCCGGGGCGACCGCGTGAAGGTCCTGGTCGCCGAACCCGTCGCGCGCGAGGGCATCGAGCTCCTCGCCGCGCACCACGAGGTCGACGAACGGATCGGCTGCACCCGCGAGGAGCTGGCGACGATCCTGCCCGCGTACGACGCCCTGGTCGTGCGCAGCCAGGTCCAGGTGGATGCCGAGCTGATCGCCGCTGGGTCCCGCCTGGTGGTCATCGGACGCGCCGGCGTCGGCGTGGACAACGTGGATCTCGATGCGGCGACACGGGCCGGGATCACGGTCGTCAACGCACCCACGGGGAACACCATCGCGGCCGCGGAACACACGCTCGCCCTCCTCTACGGCGTCGCGCGCAAGACGGCGGCCGCGGATGCCTCGGTCCGCCGGGGCGAGTGGAAGCGCGCCCAGTTCACCGGCCTGGAACTGCGCGGCCGCACGCTCGGGATCATCGGTCTCGGCAAGATCGGGCAATCGATCGCGGACCGGGCGCGGGCGATGGAGATGGTCGTCGTCGGCGTCGATCCGTTCGTGACCGCCGAGCAGGCGGCGAATCATGGGGTCGAGCTCGTGGATCTCGACACGCTGCTCGCGCGCGCGGATGTCGTGACCGTTCACGTCCCGCTCACCCGCGCCACGCGCGGCCTCATCGGGCGCGACGCGATCGCCAAGCTCAAGCCGGGCTCGATCATCCTCAATGTCGCCCGCGGCGGCATCGTCGACGAGGCGGCCGTGGCCGAGGCGTTGCGTTCGGGTCATCTCGGGGGCGCCGGGATCGATGTCTTCGAGCAGGAGCCGCCCGCGGATTCGCCGCTGCTCGATGCCCCCAACACGCTCCTGACACCGCATCTGGGCGCCTCGACCGCCGAGGCGCAGGTGCTCGTGTCGGAGGAGGTTGCCGCCCA
>CAYVJP010000155.1:0-2094 GCA_964451745.1 uncultured Anaerolineaceae bacterium
GGCGTCTCGAAGCGCAGCGGGAACACCCCGACGAGGAAGTCACGGGCGGCGGCCAGCTCGGCGGCCAGCACCGGTTCGTTCCGCATCCGCTCCAGCTCGGCGATCGTGTCGATCACGGCCGGGACCGTCACCTCGGTGTTGACGGCGGCGCGCGCGCTGAACGGCCCGGCACCGCGACGCATATCGAACCCGGCCCCGGCGCCATAGGTGTACCCCTTGGCCTCGCGCAACTGCATGTTCAGGCGCGAATTGAACAGGCCACCGAGGATCGCGCTCATCACCGAGACCGCGTGGAAATCCGCGACCCGGCGGGGCAGCCCGGGGTGCCCGATGCGGATCTCCGTCTGGACGCTCCCCGGCCGATGGATGACGCGGACCAGCCGACCGGTGGCGGCCGGCGTGTCGTCGATCGTATGGGGCGCCGCGGCGGCCGCCGCACCCCGCCATCCGCCGAGGAGGTCCGTGGCGAGGGCGACGACGTCCTGCCCGCCCAGGTCACCCGCCACGACCAGCGTCGCCCGGCCGGGGTCGAGCGCCTGCTCGTACGCGGCGCGAACCACGTCGCGATCGAGCCCGGGAACCGAATCACGCGTGCCGGCGGCCGGTCGGTGATATGGCGACTCGGACGCGTAGATCGTCCCGATGAAGCTCTCGTCGGCGCGCCGACGCGGATCGGCCTGCGCCTGCAGGAGATCATTGAGCCGCTCGTCACGCAAGCGTTCGATCTCGTTCTCGGGGAAGGTCGGGTGGAGCAGGACCTCGGCGAGGAGGTCGAGCGCCGGGGCAAGCCGGCTGGCCGGGACGTCGACGCCGATGCTCGTGGCATCCCATCCGGCTTCGGCGTGGAGCGAGGCACCCAGCCGCTCGGCGGCCTCGGTCAGGGCGATCGCGTCGTAGCGATCCGTCCCCTCGGTGAGGGCACGCGCCGCGAGCACGGTCGACCCGGCCGCGGCAGCGGGCTCGTCAGCTGCTCCGGTGGGCAACACGATGGTCGCGCTGATGAGCGGGCGACCCGGCAGGTCGGCCACCATCACGGTCAGCCCGTTGTCGAGCGTGGTCGTCGCGACCGCCGGGAATTCGTACGGACGCGGCGTTCCGGCAGCCGGCCGCTCGGGGACCACGATGTCGCGGGCTCCGGGGCCTGGCGCCGCGGTCATGCCGCCACCTCGCCGTCGCTTGCGTCGCTGTCGATGGCCGCGTCGCCATCCATGGCTCCTTCGTCGGCCGGTGCGACCTCCGGGAGGTAGGTCAGGACCAGGCGGTTGTCCGGGCGGAAGGTCGCGGCGGCGACCTCGCGGATGGCATCCGGCGTCACCGCCAGATAGCGAGGCAGCATCCGGTTGATGAGACCCGGATCGTCGAACAGGGTGGCGTACATCGAGAGGCGGTCCGCCCGTTCCTCGACCCGCTGGAGCGCTCCAAGCTCGTCCGCTTCGACGAGTGCGAAGGCGCGCGCCAGCTCATCGTCGCTGACCGGCTCGGTCGCGAGGCGATCGAGCTCCTCGAGCAGGGCCGTTTCCACGCGCTCGACGGTCACGCCCGGCCGGACCGTCACCCAGCCCGCACAGATGGACGCGCCACCGATGAACCCGAGGGTGAAGATGGCCGTGTCCTGGGCGATCCGTTCGTCGCGCACCAGGCGTCGGTGCAGTCGGCTGCCCTTGCCGCCGGCGAGGATCTGCCCGGCGATATCGAGGGCGTCGAGGCGCGGATCCCCGTAGACCGGGGCGCGGAATCCGACGTAGATCCGCGGCAACGGCACACGGTCGAAGACGGTCTCCCGCCGCTCGCCGCCGAGCGTCGGGGGGAGGGACAGATCGGGCAGGGACGGGATCGAGGGGTTGGCCGGGATGGCGCCGAAGTAGCGCTCAACGCTCGTCCGGACCGCCGCCGTATCCACGTCGCCCACGACGGACAGCACCGCGTTGTTCGGGGCGTACCAGGTGCGGAAGAAGGCCTGGACGTCCTCGAGCGAGGCCGCGTCGAGGTCCTCCATGGAACCGATCGTCGAGTGGTGGTACGGGTGGCCCTCGGGGAAGAGGTGGCCCTGGAGCTTCTCCTGCCACGATCCGTACGGTCGGTTGTCGTATGACC
>CAYVJP010000155.1:2104-2418 GCA_964451745.1 uncultured Anaerolineaceae bacterium
CAGCGCTTCTCGTTCTTGACGACCTCGCGCTGGTTGTCGAGGTTCTCCTGCGAGAGCGCGTCCAGCAGCGTCGCCATGCGATCCGCTTCCAGCCACAGGCCCAGGTCGAGCTGGTGTGACGGCAGCGTCTCGAAGTAGTTGGTTCGATCCAGCCAGGTCGTGCCGTTCATCGTGCCGCCCGCCGCCTGGATGAGCGCGATGTGTTCGGCCTTGCCGACATTCCGGCTGCCCTGGAACATCACGTGCTCGAAGAGGTGCGCGAACCCGGTCTTGCCGGCCTGCTCGTGCTTGGACCCCACGTCATACCAGACGTT
>CAYVJP010000155.1:2428-6669 GCA_964451745.1 uncultured Anaerolineaceae bacterium
CGAGGTGATCCTCGGCGACGATCAGGCGCAGGCCATTGGCCAGGACCTCGTCGGTGAATTCGACGGCAGGGACGGAGATCGACACACGGGGCTCCAGGTACGGACGGTGGTTCGCGGCGAGTGCGCGATCGTACCGCGTCGGATCGGCCGGCGGTCAGACGCCCAGGACCACGAAGGCGAGGGTCACGCCCAGCGCGAGCGCGGACATCGACGCGATCATGCGCAGGGCCGCCCGACGGTCCGCGGCCAGGTCGGCGTCGTCGGTCACCCGATCGGGCGAACCGAGCGGCCCGAAGTTGCGGAGGCCGGCCAGGGCGAACCCGACGCAGAACCGGCGGCGCACCTGTTCGAGCGAGACGAGGCCGCTGGCGAGCGGCGGGAAGACGAGAAGGCGGAGGATCGCGGGGGCATCGACGACGACGAGCGCCACGGCCACCGCCGCAGCGATCCCGATCGCGACAAGGCCGGCTCGCCGACGTCGAGCGATCTCCTGGGGCCCGATATTGCAGACGCCAGCGCGGTAGGCGGTCGGGGCGTCGGCGGCGTCCTCGAACTGCACGGGGTCTCCATCGGGTTCGGTCAGTGGTCCGTTCGCCCGGGTGGCCCGCGCGGATGTCCTCCGGCGATTCTGCGCCATCTTCCGTACACTCGCGGCCATGACCACACGGAACGCGCGGCTCCGGATCGGCGCGGTCACGGCAGGGCTCGCCATCGCACTCGCCCTCGTCGCTCCGGTCGCGGTCCTCGCCCATGCCGAGCTCGAGGAGACCGCACCAGCCGACGGCGTCACCGTCGAGGGGACGCCCGCCGAGATCTCGGCGACCTTCAGCGAGCCGCTCGAGGCGGAAGGATCGGGCCTGTCGCTGCGCGACCCGGCGGGTGAGGACGTGGCCGAAGGCGGCCTCGATCCCGACGACCCCGCCCGGTTGCTGATCGCCGACCTCCCGGAGCTGGCTCCCGGCGCGTACGAGGTGCGCTGGACGATCGCGACCGATGACGGGCACGTGGAGCGCGACACGTGGTCGTTCACCGTCGTCGCCGCACCGACCCCGAGCCCCTCCCCGACGCCCGCCCCGACCGCCACTGCGGCACCGACGACCGAGCCCACGGCATCCGCTCCCCCGACACCGGCGCCCAGCGCCACGCCGGCACCATCCGCCAGCGCGGGTCCGGACGATGCACCGGCGGCCTCCACGGCCGACCTGCTTCTGCCGATCGTGGCGGTCCTGGCGATCGTCGTGGTCGGCGTCGGCATCGTGCTGTCGCGCCGCAGCCGCCCCACCTGACCCGCCGTGCGACCCATGGCCCGCCGCTGGGCGACCGTCGCGGCCCTCGTGGGCATCGGCGCGATCTTCCTGGCCACGCCGGCCGCGGTGTTGGCCCATGCGCTTGACGCCACCTACGAGAGCCGCCTGCCGCTTGCGGTCTATCTCGCCGGCGCGGCCGCCACCGTTGCCCTCTCGTTCATCTTCGTCCTGGTCCGCGACGTCCGAGCCGAGCGGCCAGCCCCGATGGTCGATGGCCATCTGCCACCGACGTGGCTCCGCGTCGGACTCCGGGCGCTGGGGCTCCTGGGCTGGGCATGGATCGTGCTCCAGGGGATCCTGGGCGGGTCCAGTGACGCCGAGGTCGCATCGCTCTTCCTGTGGGTGTACGGCTGGGTGGGCGTCGCGATGCTCAGTGCGCTGATCGGCCCGGTCTGGCACTTCCTGGACCCGTTCTCGACGCTCCACGACCTCGGCGCGGCGCTGATCCGACGTCTTCGTGTCACACCGTGGCGACCGGCCGAGTACCCGGCCCGCCTGGGGCGATGGCCGGCCGCCGTCGGGTTCGTCGTCGTCGTCTGGCTCGAACTGGTCCTCGACGCGGGGCCGGAGGTGCTGTTCATCGCCGTGGTGGGCTATACGACCCTGACCCTCGCGATGATGGCCCAGTTCGGGCGCGACGTGTGGCGATCGCACGGGGAGGTCTTCACCGTCTGGTTCCGGCTGCTGGGCCGGCTCGCCCCGTATGCGCTCGTCGACGAGGACGGGCGCGTGCAGCGGCGTGGCTTCGCCAGCGGCCTGCTGGAGCCCGGGTTCACGCTGGCGGATGTCGTGATCGTGGCCCTCGCCGTCGGATCCATCCTGTTCGACGGGCTCGAGCAGACGCAGATCTGGTTCGACTGGTTCGGCCTGCCGGGGATCGGCGTCCAGACCGGGCTGTTGGCCGGGTTCCTCGGCGTCATCGTCGCGGCCGCGCTCCTGGTCACGCGGGCGGTCGGCATCGCGGCCACCGCCGCCGGTCTCCTGCCGATCGCGGCGGGCTATCTGATCGCCCACTACCTGACCTACCTGCTCATCGACGGCCAGCGCATCGTCATCGCCATCTCCGACCCGTTCCAGCGCGGGTGGGACATCTTCGGGACGGCGTTCTACGAGATCTCCGGCACGTGGCTGCCGCCGGGACTGGTCTGGACGCTCCAGCTCGCGGCCGTCGTGGGTGGCCACATGCTCGGGGCCTGGGGCGGGCACGTCGTCGCGGCCCTCGACGCACCGGATGATCTCTCGCCGAATGCGCTGCGGGCCCGGCAGGTCCCGCTCGCGGTCGTCATGGTCGCCCTGACCACGCTCACGTTGTGGTCGCTCGGGCAGGCGATCGTGGTCTCACCCGAGGATGGGCCGGCAGCCATGACGGATCCGCCCGCGGTCGCACCGTTTCAGGCTGGGATGGCCACCCGCGGCTGACCCGGATCGGGGACCCACTCACCCAGCGAGCGCACCTCGGACAGCCGGGCCGCGATGGCCGGATCCAGGGCTTCGGCGGCGGCGACCGCGGTCTCCATGGCCGTCAGGCACAGGATCCCCTCGTTCGTCGCCGCGTGCCGGATCTCGGCCGCATCGCGCACCGCACCCGAGCGTGGCGTCGGCGTGTTGACGACCAGCCGCACGGACCCGCCCGCGATGAGATCCAGGATGGCCACCTCACCGATCGCGCCGTCCGCGGCCTCGCCCAGCTTGGCCACGGGGCGCGCGTCGTACCCGGACGTGGCGAGGGCGGTGCGCGTCCCGGGCGTCGCCGCGAGCCGGTAGCCGGCGCCCGCGAGTCCGGCCGCCAGCCGCGGGAGGAGGGCCTTGTCGCGGTCCGCGATCGAGAGCAGGGCGAGCGGGCGGGCGTCGCCGTCCAGGTCGGTCGCCGAGCGGGGCGGGACGAGCGCCGCCCCCACCAGGGCCTTCGCGAGCGCGACCCGCGGATCCTCGTGGAGCCCGATGACCTCGCCGGTGGACTGCATGCCCGGACCCACCGACGGATCCACGCCACGCAACTTGGCCGTGGAGAAGGCCGGCGCCTTGACGGCGACGAACGGCGGGGGCGGCAGCAGGCCACCGGGCCAGCCGATCGCGTCGAGCGTCTCGCCCAGCGAGATCCGGACCGCGAGCTCCACCATCGGCACGCCCGTGACCTTGGACATGAACGGCACGGTCCGGCTCGCCCGCGGGTTGACCTCGATGAGATACACGCCGTCGTCGCGCACGATGAACTGGGCGTTGACGAGCCCCTTCGCGCCGAGAGCCAGCACGATCCGCTCCATCGTGGCGACGATGAGGTCCTGGTCGCCCTCGCTGACCGTCTGGGGCGGGAAGACCCCGACACTGTCCCCGCTGTGGACGCCCGCCCGCTCCACGTGCTCCAGGAGCCCCGGGATGAGCACGCGCGTGCCGTCGGAGATCGCGTCGACGTCGACCTCGACGCCTTCGAGGTAGCGATCGATGCGCACGGGGCGGTCGGGATCGACCACGGCGGCCGCCGTCAGCTGGCGAGCCAGGTCGTCGGGCGAGTAGCAGAAGTCGATGGCCAGGCCACCGATGACGAACGACGGGCGCACGATCACCGGGTAGCCGATGCGATCGGCGAGGGTCAGGGCCTCCTCGACGCTATGGGCCATGCCGCCGTCCGGCTGGGGGATCCCGAGGCGGTCCAGCAGGGCCGCGAACCGGACCCGCTCCTCGGCCTGGTCGATGGCTTCGAGGTCGCTGCCCAGGAGCGGGACACCACCGGCGGCCAGCGGCGCCGCGAGGTTCAACGGCGTCTGGCCACCGAATGCGACGACCGCGGGCAGGAGGTCCGGGCCATCACCCGCCGGCGACTCGGCATCGATGACGCTGCGCACGCTCTCGGGGTCCAGCGGCTCGAAGTAGAGCCGCGACGAGGCGTCGAAGTCGGTCGAGACGGTCTCGGGGTTGGAATTCATCATGATGCTG
>CAYVJP010000156.1:0-1298 GCA_964451745.1 uncultured Anaerolineaceae bacterium
TAGTCCCGCCACACGACTCCGCACAGGGCGTGGAGCTCCGTGTGGGTGCGCATCAGCGACAGCCGGCGCGCCCAGTCCAGATCGACGGTCAGCTCGTCGTCGACGGCGGGCGGGTCGCCGTCGCCCGGCTCCAGCTCGTGGACGATCTCACCGTCGGCCTTGCGCGCGCTCCGGACGGTCCACGAGCGGCCATCGCTCGCGCGCAGCAGCAGACCGCGGTCAGGCGGCTGTCCGCCGCCGCCGGGGTAGAAGACCGTCCGGTCGAGCACGATGACCGTCGCATCGCCGGATTCGACGTGTCGTACCCGAGCCACGACGGAACGGGCGTAGGCGTCCGTGTAGCACAGCTGCTCGCCCGCAGGCGTCATCGGCGTGATCGCGTCGATGCGCCGCCGACCGTCACTGGACCGTGAGCGTACCGGCCATCGTCGGGTGCACCGTGCACAGGAACTGGTAGGCCTTCGCGGCGAGGGCCGGGACGTCATAGGTGCGCACGTCCACGCCGTTGAAGATCTCACCGGCGAACAGGCTCGTGCCGCCGTCCTTGATCTCGACGTTGTGCGGGATCCCGTTGTCGTCGTTGTTGAGCGTGATCTGGAATGGCGTGTCGGCCGGCGCCGTCAGCTCGGTCTTGTCGAAGGCGATGTTGAGCGCGGTGAGCTCCAGCGCATCGCCATCGGGGGCATCGGATGGAGCCTCGCTCGCCGTCCCGTCGCTCGGTGCGACGCTCGGGGGCGGCGTGACGGACGGCGCTGGCGCGTAGGTCCAGCCTGGGGCAGCGCCGGTGCATGCCGCAAGCACGGTAGCGGCGATGACGAGGGCGGTGGATCGTGCGACTCGCATGGGGGCGTGGGACCTCGGTGCATGGGCGGGAGGGGGTGCGCGGGGGCCGACCTTGGGATGCCTGATGGAATCTACCGCGTTCGCGCGTACAGGGGTGTCCGGGCGCACCGCCGGGAGCGTCCGACTAGTACTCGCCAGTACCATCGTCCGGATTGCTGCGGGACCTTGGCGGGACTAGGCTGCGCTCCCCTCATCGAACGGGCGTGTATCGAGACGTCCTTTCCAGAGCAGACCGACCGGAGCCTGTCCCGACATGACCACCGACATCGCCACCCGCGTCTGGCGCGTCGCCACCGTCATCGGCCCGATCATCGCGATCGCCCTGACGTTGGCAGCCGGACGTCGCTGGTAGACCGACACCGCTTCATCCAGCGCCGATCGTCGGCCGGAGCCCATCCGACCGACGACCGTCCTCATTCGAGACCCGGAGACCTCCCTCCGGGTCTCGTCTTGTG
>CAYVJP010000156.1:1308-6669 GCA_964451745.1 uncultured Anaerolineaceae bacterium
GCGTCCGGCACCGGCTTCCTCCGGGTCGGTCAGCCCGAGTCGGATCGCGACGGCCGCCGCCTCGACGCGTCCGGACACGCCGAGCTTGCTCAGGATGTTGCCGACGTGGACCCCGACGGTCTTCTGACTGATGAACAGGCGCTCCCCGATCTCGCGGTTCGTCCGTCCCCGAGCGATCTGCGCAAGGACCTCGCGCTCTCGGTTGCTCAACCCGAACGTGTCGCGTCGCGACCCGTCGGGCGGCCCCGCGAGACCGCGAACGAGGTCCGATCCCAGCGCATCGCCATTGCCGTCGGCGGAACCGGCGTGGACAGGCGTGGCGATCACCCCCACGAGGGCCGGTCGCTGGTCTTCGGGCCCGGCCAGGCGCTCGTCCACCTCGGTGGGGATCGTGATGAGCGCGCGGCGGGCGAGTTCGCGCAGCTCCCGCAGGAGTGGCAGCGCCCCAAGGCTCAGGGCGATGTCCGCCGCCTCGAGCAACGGTGCGCGGGCATCGCGACGCCCGGCGCGGCCGGCACCCGAACCGAGGACCGCCTCCGCTTCGCGCCACCGGGCACGGGCCGTCTCGTAGGGGATCCCGAGCCCGGCCCAACCCTGGGCGACGGTGTCCCACGCGGCGGCGTCGTCGCGACCGTCCACCCTGCGCCGGTGGGCGCGGGCCGTGGCGAGCCACGCATCGGCCAGGCGCCGTGATCCGAGCGACGGGGCCACGCCGTGCCGGCGCACGATCGCCTCGGCCGATTTGACGAGGTCGCGCGCCCGCTCGCGCGCCGCCGCGAGTCCGGCGAGGTCGCGACGCTCGCGCGCTTCGATCGCTGCGGCGGCGTCCACCTCGACCGCGGTGGCCGCGGTTCGCGCGGCGAGGATCCAGTCCTCGGTGTCGCCGATCAGACGCCAGCCGCGCTCGGCCGCGCGTCGGGCATCCGCCGTGTCGCCACGCCAGAGCGCGAACGATGCCGCCGCGAGATGGAGCGGCACCGCCTGCTGAGCATCGCGGACCGCTTCGAGTTCGAGCAGGGTCTGGCCGAGGAGCCGACCGGCGGCCTCGCCCGCCGACATCTCGATCTCGACGGTCGCCAACGCCACCAGCGTGTTCAGGAAATTCACCCCGGCGGGCAGCCACTCGAGCGCGGTCATGCTCATCGAGCGCGCCTCCTGCCAGCGCCCCAGGAGGAACAGCGAGTCCGCGGCGTTGCCCCGCAGGAAGTTGCCGTAGACGGCCTCCAGCCCGGCCGAGCGGGCCGCCTCGATCCCTTCGGACGCGACGGCCACGGCCTCCTCGTGGCGGCCGGCAAGGTCGAGCACGGTCGTCAGGTTGGCGTAGACCCGGAAGAGCTCGTCGAGGTCGCCCAGCTCCTCGGCCAGACGCCGCGCGTCCCCGAGGGTCGCGACGGCCGCGTCGGGATCGGCCCGCCAACCGAGCGAGACGCCGAGCGTCGTCGTGGCGTGCAGCTCCCAGGCCCGGGCAGGCGGATCACACGCCCGGGCGATCCGGATGGCCTCGCGCGCGAGCCGCTCCGCATCCGAGAAGGTCCCCTCGAGCATCCGGACCTGGGCCAGCCCGGCGACGACGGCCGCACGGGCCAGCGACGGGGTGGTGGGAACGAGCTCGACGGCACGACGTCGGGCCCCCATCGCCCCTTCGGCATCGCCGGCGACGCGTCGGAACTGGCCCAGACGGTCGTAGGTCAGCCCCAGGCGGGCACGATCGCGACGCGCGTCAGAAGCGGCGATCACCGCGTCGAGATAGGCGACCGCGCGCCCGACACGCCCCGCAGCGAACGCCGCCTCGGCGGCGCGCCGGCCGAGATCGATGGTGGATGCCCGGTCGCTCGTCGTCGGCCCATAGGCGCTGGGACCGCCGCCTTCGGTCGCGATCGCCACCGACACGCCGTCTGCCGCAGCGCGCCGGGCGCCACGTCCGCGACCGCGACCGGGTCGATCGCCATCGACCGAGCCGCGGACCGAGATCGCGAGCTCCAGGGCGGCCAGCTCGTCCGCGGGAGCATCCACCACGGCGGCGGCGTCGGCGGCGGCGATCGCCGCCCAGCCCGCGGCGCGCGCATCCAGGGCGGTCAGATGGTGGTGCATCGCCATGAACGGGTGATCGGCCATGGCCGACGCCACCGCCGCGTGGTACCGACCGCGCGCCGTCGGCAACAGGTCGCCTTCGATCGCGCGACCGACGAGCTCATGGCGCAAGGCGAGGCCATCGGGCGCCTCGACGATGAACCCGTACTCGATCCCTTCCTCGAGTCCGGCGGCGAGGTCGGCATCGAGGACCCCGTCGCCCCGTCGCGGTCCCGTGGCCGATCGGGGTGGCCCACTGGTCGCCTCGATCTCGAACGCCTCGGCGATCGCCGCCAGCGACGATCGAGTGAGCGGCCGCCCGGCGGGCGCGAGCACGCGAAGGACGCGCCGGCATTCGGGCGATCGGACCGCGACGCGGGCAAGCACCAGGTCCTCGAACGACGAAGTCAGCGAGACCGTGGGGAGTTCCCGTCGCGCGGCCAGCAGCTCTTCGGCGACCAGCGGTCGCCCACCCGATCGTTCGGCGACGACGACGAGGACGCTCGCGGAGGGCCGTTCGCCCTCCACCGATTCGATGAGGCGCACGAGGTCGTCGCGCACGAGGCGCGGCAGCGACAGGCGCCCCGGCGGTCGTGGCGCCCCCTCGAGCCCGCGCAGGTCGCCTGCCCACGGATCGTCGCGGCGGATGGCGTCGGCCTGGTAGGTGCCGACGATCGCGATGCGCTGGGCCCGGGCGATCCGGGCGAGGAAGCTCACGAGTGTGCGCGTCCCGGCATCGGCGCGGTGCAGGTCTTCCATGACGAGGAGGACCGGCCGTCGCTCGGAGAGCCGTCCCAGGACGCCCAGGACGCCTTCCAGCAGGCGCGCCTGTCGGCGCTCGGGGACGGTGGTGAGCCGGACCCGGGAGCCCTCGGCGGCGGCACCGATCCGCGCGTCGAGCTCCGGGAGCAGCCGCACGAGCTCATCGGTCGCCGAGCCGATGACCACGGCGAGCTCGGCATCGCTCAGGTCGGCGAGCACGGGTCGCAGGGCCCGGATCAGCGGCGCATACGGCCGATCGGTACCCGGCCCGAAGGCACCGCCGCGAACGACCAGCATGGGTTCCTGGAGCGCCGCGACGCGGCGGATCGTCTCGTCGATGAACCGGGTCGAACCGACGCCGGCCGTGCCGTCGATCATGAGGGCGCCGGCGGCGCCGGACGACGCCGACTGGAGGAGCGAGGCGAGCCGGGTGAACGCGTCTTCACGCCCGACGAACCGCGCGCTCGTGTACGTGGCGGGCATGGCGGCATTCTAGGGGCGCATCAGCGGCGCGGTCACCCGTCCGCCTCAGGAAGTGTGGGCTACGCTGCACCGCGTGACCGACGGCCGACGTCCGCCCCATCCCGCCAACACGCTCAACGAGCTACCCGGCGAGGAGTGGCTCTACTTCACGAAATCGGTGCTCACGACGGCGTACCCGTCGGAGCTCGGCCACGCCGCGCGCAAGGCGCACGGTGCCAACAAGCCGCCGCGCCTGATGGCGCGGCTCATCGAGTTCTTCAGCCAGACCGGCGAGGTCGTCCTCGACCCATTTGCGGGCGTGGGTGGCACGCTCCTCGGTGCGGCCATCGCGCGGGGGCCGCGGCGCGCGATCGGGATCGAGCTGGACCCGCGCTGGGTCGAGATCCATGCCCGCGTCGTCGCCGACCTCCAGGCGGAGCATGGTGGGAGCGGCCCGCGTATCGCCGATCTCGGGACGGCGGACCCCGGTGGCCCACGGACCTTCGATGCGTCGGGGCTCGAGCTGCGGCTGGGCGATGCCCTGGCGATCCTCCCCACCATCGAAGAGGGTTCGATCGACTTCATCGCGACCGACCCGCCCTACAACATCCAGCTGCCCCTCACGATGGCCGGCGGGCCGCTGGCGGCGGCGCACGCCAATCGGCGCACCGACTACGCGATGGTCAGCGACTCACCGCTGGACCTGGCCAACGCGCCGGACTACGCGACGTTCCTGGACCGCATGGAGGCGGTCTTCCGCGAGCTCATCCGGGTCTTGCGCGACGGCCGCTACGCGGTGGTCATCGTGCGCGACGCCTATCAGGACGGTCGCTACCAGTTCGTCGCGTCGGACCTTGCGGGGCGGGCCGCTGCCGCGGGGTTCGTAGCGAAAGGCGACATCATCTGGCACCAGGCCGGGACGCGACTGCGGCCATACGGCTATCCCCGGGTCTTCGTGCCCAACATCGCCCACCAGCACATCCTGGTCCTGCGGCGTGAGTCCACCCGGCGTCAGGCGCGGCGGCGACTCTCGATATAGGCGGCGAGGACGTCGCCATCGACGTCGTCCCCCATCGTCCACGAGTCGGCCGCGATCGGCATCGTCGCCGTCGCGGCGCCCGGGGCCGCCTGGCCGCCACTCACGACGTCGCCGAGGGTCATCTTGTGGATCCAGCCCTGGCTGCCGTCGGGACAGAGGACGAGCCAGTACACGCCGTGCTTCTCGAGCAACTGCACCTCGTCGCCCTGGTCCAGGAACCCGATCTCACCACCGCGGAACTCGTCGGGCGCGTCCAGCAGTCGGACCACGTTGTAACGGATCAGCCGTCGTTCGCGGCCTTCGAGTGGTCCCACGAGCCCTCGCTCGAACGTCAACGGCGGGGCGGCCACGGGTGCGTCGCGGACCGGGTCGGCCTTGCGCGCCACCATCAGCGACGGACGGCGCCAGCGCGGCATGTCCATCTCGGCGTCCGAGACGGCGGGAGCGGCCGCTGGTACCACCGCCGGCGCGGGTACCGCGGCCGGTACCGCGGCGAGCACGCTCACCGGAGCCCCCATGCCGCGTGCCGCGGCCTTGGCGAGGACCTCGTCCGGTGCCGGCTGCTCGCCGTCGCGGCGGCGCTTGCCGAAGACGCTGAAGGCCATCGCGGCCGTGACCACCCCGGTCGTGGCGACCATCGTCGTCACGAACCCCAGGGGAAGGGTCGTGCCGTTCCCGCCGAGGACGCCCAGCGCACTCGCGAGGACGACGCCTGGATCGAAACCGGTCCCCCCGCCGGACGACGGGTCGGCACCGCCAGGGCCGGTGATCGCGCCGCCCGATGGATCGGAGCCGGGGCCGAGGTCGTCGGGTCCATTCGGGGCATCCGGTCCGCCAGGGTCGACGCCGCCCGACCCGCCGGCGATCTCGGCGGGGACGACGAACCCGATCGCGCCGTCACTGGGCTTGGCCGCGCCGCCGTCGGTGGGCGCCGCGTCGGTGGGTCCGGACGGCGTTTCGGACGGCGTTCCCACGGCCGGCTCGTCGGTCGGATCCGGGGTGCGGGTCGGCTTGGCGACGGCCTTCGG
>CAYVJP010000157.1:0-6566 GCA_964451745.1 uncultured Anaerolineaceae bacterium
CCAGGAGGACCTCGCCAAGACGATCCTGTTCGTGACCCACGACATCGACGAGGCCATCAAGATGGGCGATCTCGTCGCGGTCTTCCAGGATGGCGGGGTCGTCGCCCAGTTCGGGACCCCCGCCGAGATCCTGGCCAACCCGGCCTCCGAGTTCGTGGCCCGGTTCGTCGGCGCGGATCGCGGGCTCAAGCGCCTCGCCCTGAGCCGGGTCAGCGACCTCGAACTCGTCCACCCTGCCATCGGCGCGATCGGCGACGACGCCGCGGATGCGCGACGACGGGCGCACGAAGCGCCCTTCCACTACCTGCTCCTGGTCGATGCCGACCGGGCCCCCTTGGGCTGGATCCCCGAGGACGCGATCCCGACGACGGGCGCCCTCGAGGCGGGCATGGCCAACCCGGTCTCGCCGTCGGTCAACAAGCGCACGACGCTCAAGGACGCGCTCTCGATGATGCTCGACGCCGACGTCCAGGCGGCCATCGTCGTGGACCGCACGGGCGCCGTCCAGGGGATCATGACGGTGGAGCGCGTCATCCGGATGATGCGCGAGGGCGAGCACGGCGAGAACTTCGGGCTGCACGGCGACGAAGCGGAGGCCGAGGCGGAGCGCGAAGCCGAAGCGGAAGGCGAGGCCGAGGCGTCGCCCGCCGGCGAGGGGTGATGCCGTGACCGAGGGCGCACCGCTCATCGACTGGGACTGGATCCTCAGTCATCTCGACGATGTCGCGAACCGGACGATCCAGCACCTGCAGCTCACGATCATCCCGGTCGCGCTCGGGTTCGTGATCTCGCTGTTCCTGGCGATCTGGGCGGCGCGCCAGCCACGCGTGTATGGCCCGCTGCTCGCGGTGAGCGGCTTGCTCTACACGATCCCGAGCCTCGCGGCGTTCGCCTTCCTGCGGCCGATCTTCGGACTCTCGTTGATCACCGCCATCATCCCGCTCACGACCTACACGCTGCTCATCCTGATCCGGAACAACACCGAGGGGTTTCGTGCCGTGCCGGCGGACGTCCTCGAGGCCGCCGAGGCCATGGGCTACTCCCGCCGGGAACGATTGCGCCGCATCGAGCTCCCGCTGGCGATCCCGCTGATGATCGCGGGGATCCGTCTGGCCGTCGTCACCACCATCGGCCTTGCGACGGTCGCGTCGATCCTGGGTGATTCGTTCGGCGGCCTGGGGCAATTCATCACCGAGGGCCTCCAGACGTTCTTCGCGACCAAGATCTATCTCGGAGCGATCCTCTCGGTCGCCCTCGCGTTCACGGCGGACTTCCTGCTCGTCCGCCTGGAACGCCGCCTCACGCCGTGGGCGCAGGCCCGCGCGGGACGGGTCTGATGGACGGCGTGCTCGCCTGGTTCTCCGACCCGGCCAACTGGACCGGCCCGACCGGCATCCCCACACGCCTGATCGAACACCTCCAGATCTCCCTCCTCGCGGTCGCGGCGGCGACCGCCATCGGCCTGCCGATCGGGCTGTACATCGGTCACACGGGCCGCTTCGCGAACCTCGCCATCAACCTCGCGAACATCGGGCGCGCGGTGCCGTCCTATGCCCTGATGGTCGCCATCCTGCCGCTGTCGCTCACCCTCGCCCCGACGATCGGGTACGACCCGTCCCTTGGCCTGACCTTCCTGCCCATCTTCCTCGCGATGACCCTGCTCGCCATCCCCCCGATCCTCGTCGGCGCGTATGCCGGTCTCCGCGAGGTGGATCGCGACCTCATCGAGGCGGGGCGCGGGATGGGGATGCGCGAGTTGCAGATCCTCCGCCGGATCGAGGTCCCGATCGCCTCGCCCATCATCATCGGTGGCTTCCGGACCGCGACGCTGCAGGTCATCGCGACCGCGACGATCGGAGCGATCCTCTCGTACGGCGGTCTGGGCCGGTTCATCGTCGATGGGATCGCGCGCGGGACCGCCGGCTCGGACATGCTGTTCGCGGGCGCGATCCTCGTGACGGCCCTCGCCCTGATCGTCGATGGCATCCTCGCGATCGTCCAACGGATCCTCACCCCACGGGCCCTGCGCGGCGGCGAGGGGATGCGACCGCCAGAGCAGATGGACGAGACGGTGGTGGATCCCGGGATGCTCGGGGTCCAGGTCCGGCCCTGAAGATCCGAGCCTTGTTGCGGACATCGGAACGATCCGCTGCTAAGGTACGCGGACCGTCGTTCGATCCTGCGGCGGTGGAGGAATCGAGAGGAGAACCAACGATGCGGACGAACCGCTTGTTCGCCCTTGCGGCGACGCTGCTGGTGGTGCTTGCCGCCTGCTCGTCGGGGGGCAGCAGCACGGCGCCATCGGTGGCGCCCAGCACCGCTCCATCGGCCGACGCGTCGGTCGCCCCGTCGGCCGAGCCGTCGGCTGCGCCGACCGAAGGCCCCAAGGCCGACATCCGGATCGGCTCGGACAACTTCTATGAGTCCAAGCTGATGGCCGAGCTGTACGCCCAGGCCCTCGAGAACGCCGGCTATACGGTCACGCGCAACCTCGGCATGGGGTCGCGGCAGGACCGCGCTCCCGCGTTCGAGGCCGGCCAGGTCGACCTCGTCCCCGAGTACGTCGGGTCGGGTCTCGGCTACTACAACACGCAGCTGATCACCGGCGACGGCGAGACGAACCGCGCGTCCCTGCAGGCCGTGTATGCGGCCAAGGGCGACCTCGCGACGGTGCTCGCGATCACGCCCGGTGAGGACACCAACGCCGCGGTGGTCCGCCAGGACACCGCCACCCAGTACAACCTGACCAAGATCAGCGACCTCGTCGCGATCCAGAACGACCTCCGCTGGGGCCTCCCGCCGGACTGCGACGCCAACCCGCTGTGCAAGGGCGCGCTCGAGACCTACGGGATCACCTACCCGCCGGCCGAGCGTGAGGCACTCGCGGCCTGCGACGCCCCGATCGCCCAGGCCCTCCAGAACAACGCGATCGACTTCGCGTGGCTGTGCTCCACGCAGCCGGCCATCGCGCAGTTCGGCTTCGTCGTCCTCGAGGACGACCTCGATACCCAGCCCGCCGAGAACCTGGCGCCGGTCGTCCGCAACGACTACCTCGCCAAGGTGGACGCGGACGCGTTCGCGGCGATCCTCGATGCGGTCTCTGCGCCGATGACGACCGAAGAGCTGACCAAGCTCGGAGTCAAGATCGGCGTCGACCAGGAAGACATCGCGGATGTCGCCACCGAGTGGCTGACCGAGCAGGGGCTGCTCGGCTCCTAGTCCCACCCGCGCCATCACGTTCGAGGCCCGCCCGGCGACGGGCGGGCCTCGACGATTCACGGGGATCCCCACCACATGGCCACCGCCCGCGATCGCCCGCCCGAAGAAGCCGCCGAGGACACGTCGTTCGCGCGCGGCCTGCGCGTGCTGCTCACGATCGCCGACCGCGGCGCCATCCGCGCCGACGAGCTCGGCACGGTCCTGGAAACGCCGCTGTCCACGATCTATCGCTACCTGCGGACGCTGACCGAGTTCGGGTTCGTCGATCGCCACGATGGCGGGTATCGGTTGGGGCCGCGACTGCTCATCGGCGGCGGCGCGACCGTCAGCAGCGAGGAGCTCATCCGGCGCGCCGATCCGGTCCTTGCCATGCTCGCCGAGGAGACCGGCGAGACGGCGGTGATCAGTCGACGGGTCGGACTCGCCGCCGTGTGCCTGCATCAACAGCAATCCACCCACGCGCTCCGGGTCGCCCTCGAACCGGGGGCCGCGACACCGCTCGATGTCGGCGCGATCGCGCTGGTCCTGCTGGCCTATGCCCCGGTGGATGTCCAGGACGAGGTCCTGGGTAGCGCCGCCGATGCCACGGCGCTGACCACCGAACTGGAGACCGTTCGGACGGACGGGATCGCCCGGAGCGAGGGCGTCATGATCCCCGGCGTGGTGACCATCGCGGTTCCCGTCATGCGAGACGACGGCATCGTGGCCGCCCTCGGCGTCCTCGCACCGATGGACCGGGCGACCTTGGCGTGGCGGACGCGATCCTCGCGCGTCCTGGTGGACGCGGCCGGCGCCATCGCCCGCGCGCTCCGACCGGCCGGCGACAACTGACCGACGGGTGGTACTTCCGCCGTGTGGGAGTGCTGACTTTCGCTATTTGACAATCGCATCTCGGGTGCGCATCCTCCATCCTCGATGGACGCCCTCGCTGCGCTCGCACCCATCTCGGACGCGTACGCCGGTCTGCCGGTCGCCGATGCCTTCGACTGGAGGGCAGCCGGCGAGCAGCTCGGGGCCGGGGAGTGGTACATGGTCGCGTTCCGCTCCGTCCGCCGGTCCGATGCCGATGAGCGGATGCTGACCGAGTTCGACGAGCGTGCCCACGACGAGGCGAGCCGATCCGAGGGCTACATCCACTACTTCAAGGGGCCGCTCGCGGCCGACGGTTCCTGCCTGTCGTTCTGTATCTGGACCAGCCGCGTGGCCGCCCGTGCGGCGGCGGGCAAGCCGCTCCATGCCGAGGCCGCGGGCCTGGTGGCCGAGATGTACGAGCACTACACGCTCGAATTCCTGCGCCTGCGACGTGCCGCCGGGGGGCCGCTCACGTTCGAGCCCTACGACGGGCCGGTGCCCCCGCTGGCGGCGCCGGAGCCGGGTCCGGCCGGCCCGTTCAGTCCGGCGCCGGCTCCGATCCCGTCCTGACGATCCCGACCCGGAGCCAGATCGCGGAGATCACGCCGCCGATCGTGGACACGGTCAGGATCATCGCGTGGACGAGCAGCGCCATCGCGAACGCGGAGTCGGGGTCCACGCCGAACGTCTTCGCGATCTCGACCGCGATGAGCTCGAAGGTCCCGACATTGCCCGGTCCAGCGGGGATGATGAACGACAGGGCGACACCGCTCGCGAGCAGGGCCCCTTGCGCGACGGTCAGCTCGACGCCGACGGCCTGCCCGCCGGACAGGTAGGTCGCGATCGAGATCGACCACGCGGCCAGACTCAGGACGACGGCGGACACGAGCGTGCGTGCGTCCCGCACCACGGCCAGCCCGTCGCGTAGCCGCTGTGCCAGGGCGACGATGCGGGGCCAGCGCGACATGAACGCCGCGACGCGATCCGCGCCGGGCAGGCGGTGCAGGGCCATCGCCAGGCCGAGGCCCAGAACGAGCACGGCCACGAACGCCGCACCCAACAGGACCGCACTGGTCATGAAGCCACGAACGCTCAGGACCAGGACCGCGACCGCAGCGATGCTGACCACGATGAGCGTGTCGATGATCCGCTCGACCACGACCGTCCCGAGCACCGTGGTCCGGCTCACGCCCTCGCCCTCGCCCAGCGCATGGCTGCGGACCAGCTCGCCGAGTCGGGCCGGGAGGATGTTGTTCGCGAGGTACCCGATGTAGGTGTAGCCGACGACGCGGCGCAACGGCAGCCGCTTGATTGGGGCCAGGATGGCGCGCCAGCGCGCCCCGCGCGTGGCGACATCGACGAACACGAGGACGGCCATCAGGCCGACCCATGCCGGGTTCGCGGTCCGCAGCACCTCGAAGGCCCGCTCCAGATCGACCGACTGCAGCAGGACGTAGATCGCGATCAGGCTGATCCCGATCCCGAGCGTCCCGCGCAGGAGCGCGCCGCGGTCGAACGTCATGGGCGCCGTGCGGTGAGCTTCGGCGATCGTCGGATCCGCAAGCGATGCAACAGGTAGCGCGCGACGACGCGGAGCGTCGAGAGGCCGTACACGACGCTGCGCCGGAACCCGACCGAGCTCGCTTCCTCGAAGTAGCGGGTCGGCACGGCGATCTCGCCGATCCGGCGGCGCATCCCCGCGGCGACGACCTGGGCGATGAGCTCCTGGTCGAAGACGAAGTCGTCGCTGTTGGCGTGGAACGGGATCGTCTCCAGCAGCCGGCGGCTGTAGGCGCGCAGACCGGTGTGGTACTCGGACAGGTGGAGCTCGAAGGCCACGTTCTCGATCGTGGTGAGGAACCGGTTGCTCACGAACTTCCAGGTCGGCATCCCGCCGGCGAGCGGATCGCCGAGGAACCGGCTCCCCAGCATCAGGTCGTGCGTGCCCGCGGCGATGGGTTCGATCAGTGCGGGGATGCGCGTCGCGTCGTACTGGTAGTCCGGGTGGAGCATCACCACGATGTCCGCGCCGGCGGCCAGGGCCGCGTCGTAGCAGGTCTTCTGATTGCCGCCGTACCCGCGGTTCTGGGCATGGATGATGACGTCGAGGCCCAGCTGTCGGGCGATCTCCACCGTCTCGTCGCCGGACACGTCGTCGACCAGGATGATCTTGCGAACGATGTCATGCGGGATGTCCGCGTAGGTCCGCTCAAGCGTCTTTGCCGCGTTGTAGGCGGGCATGACGATGACGACGACGGGTCCGGCGGGCTGGGCGGGCTCGGTCACGGTGGCAAGGGTACGTCACGGGTCTGTCACGCGCGGTGTGCGACGATACGCGCGACGCCCACCAGCCCTGAGGACCCCGCGCCCCATGTTCGAACGCCTCTTCGGCGGCCAGACCGCCGATCGCGCCATCGCCGAGCGGATCCCGCCCGGCCAGTACCGCACCGAGAAGTTCCCGGTCCTGCACTACGGCTCGGTGCCGCACACGGACC
>CAYVJP010000158.1:0-6525 GCA_964451745.1 uncultured Anaerolineaceae bacterium
GCGCCGATGAGGGCGCCGAGGCCGATGCCCATCGCCAGCGCGAGCGCCCAGAGGAACGGGGTATCGGCGCTCAGGCCGAAGATGTTCGGGAACCAGTCCGTCATGAGCAGCGAATAGCTCATCGCGACGACGCCGACGACCGACCCGACCGACAGGTCGATGTTGCGCGAGACGATGACGAGCACCATCCCGGTGGCGATGATCGCGATCCCGGATGCCTGCACGGCCAGCGTGATCATGTTGGTCGGCTGGATCAGCCGCCCGCCGCTCGCGATGTGGAAGGCGATCAGGATCACGCCGAGGGCGAGCACCATGCCGAACAGCCGGAGGTCGATCTCCGTCTGGGCGAGGAGGCGGCGGAGCGATGGGCGGGAGGGCGGTTCGACCTTGCTGGGAACGGGTGCCGCATCGGCCACGTTCGTCACGCTCGGCCCCTCCTGGTTCGGGTGGTTCGATGGACCTGCGCCCCCGGGCAGGACCCGGGGGCGCAGGTAGGTCGGCTAGCTCAGCGGTCGGAGACCGTCACTGGCAGGCCGGTGGAGCCGACGCGGGGTCCACGCCGGCGCAGAGGGCGTCCTTGGTGATCTGCCCGCCGTCGATGGCGAGCTGCAGGTTCTCCGCCGTGAGCGGAGTGGGCTGGAGGATGAACGAACTGACGGTAATGCCACCCGGCGTCACGAACGGCTGGGCGGTAAGCCCGGCGACCGGCGCGACATCCGGGGCGACCAGGCCGTCTGCCAGGGTGAGGGTGGCCATCTCGCCGCCCGCGCACAGGGCCAGGGCGGCAGCCCCGGCGGCCTTGCCGAGCTGGTTGGCCTGCTTCCAGACGTCGACGTACTGCAGCCCCTTCGCGACGTTGTTCAGGTTGGCGGGATCGCCGTCCTGGCCGCTGACGGGCGGGTACGGGTCGTAGTTCTTGCCGGTGAGCGCAGCGGCGACGCCGAGCGCCGTGCTGTCGTTCTCGGCCAGGACCGCGTTGATCGGCGTACCGTCGGCGACGGCCTTGTCGATGATCGCTTCCATGTTGGCCTGGGCCGTTTCGGTCGCCCACGCGTCCGTGTACGTCCCGGCCTCCTCCGGCCACTTGTCGCCGGACATGTTGAGGATCGTGATATCGCCCGAGTCGACCTTGGCCTTGAGACCGGCCTCGTCCCAGCCTTGCGGCAGGAACGTCGAAGCATTCGGGTCGCCGGGATCGCCCTTGATCAGGACGTAGTTGCCGGTCGGGACCGCGGCAAGGACTGCCTCGGCCTCGGCCTTGCCGACGAGGACGTTGTCGAACGTGATGTACAGGACGTCGGGATCCTCGATGAGGCGGTCATAGGCGATGACCGGCACGCCGGCATCCTTGGCGGCCTGGACGGCCGGCCCGATGACGGTGGTGTCCTGGGCGAGGACGATGAGCACGTTCGCGCCCTGGCCGAGCATCGTGGTGATGTCGGTCAGCTGCTGCTCGGTGCTCAGGTTGGCGTCGGCGCTGATGTAGGTGCCGCCACCGCCCTCGACCGTATCCTTGATCCCGGGCTCGTCGAATGCGGCCCAGCGGGGCTGCTGGAAGTTGTTCCACGAGACACCGACGGTGCATTCCGCGGCGGCCTGGCTCGGCTCGACGCTCGCCGGGGCCTCGCTCGGGGCGACGCTCGCGGGAGCTTCGCTTGCAGGCGCGGAGCTTGCTGCTCCGCCGCCGCACGCGGCGATCACGAAGGCGACGATCAACAGGAACGCCGCCAACTTACGAATGGACATAGTCTTCTCTCCTCCTGGTACGACGACGGTCAGCCCTTGGGAGACCGATGTCGGCCCCTCAGGCTACCACTGACAGATGCCCCGGTGAACGCCGATTGCGGCGTCGATCCACCAAGGCCGCGTGACGCTCCTCCTTTCCTTCTGCTCTCCCCTATGCGGTGGCCAGCGCGGCCAGTTCGCTGCGCGGGCGCAGCCAGGCCGCTGGGTCGTTGAGCAAGGGTTCGAATGCGAGTTCGGCGGCGCCCAGCAACGGGGCGTCGAGGCCGAGCGACGCCGGCATCACGCGGACCATCTGGCGCGACGCACGGAGCACGCGCCGGTCGAGTTCCGCCTCGAGCGCCAACCGCGAGTACGGATAGCCACGGGCCAGGCGGCCGCCGAGCAGCACCAGCCGTGGGTTGAGGATGTTGATGATCCCGGCGAGGCCGATGCCCAGCCATCGACCGGTCTCGGCGAAGGCCTCCAGGGCGAACGACGACCCGGCTTCGGCGGCCTCGAGGACGGATCCGAAGGCGTCGTTGCCGCCCTCGGACGGGAACCCGGCCCGGCGCAGCAGCGCACCCACGCCGACCTCCGTCTCCCAGCACCCGCTGGAGCCGCATCGGCACGGCAGGCCGTCGGGGTTCACCGGCAGGTGGCCCACCTCGCCGCTGTATCCAGCGGCGCCGATCAGGGGCTCGCTGCCGACGATCAGGCCGCCACCCACGCCGACCGAGCCCCAGACCAGCACGACGTCCTGCACGCCCCGCGCAGCGCCCCGGCGCGATTCGGCGAGCACGGCGAGATCCGACTCGTTGGCGAACACCAGCGGGACCGAGCTCCAGCCGGGCCCGAGCGCGGCCCGGAGGCGCTCGCCGAGTGGCTCGTCACGCCAGCCGAGGTTGGGCGCCATGGAGACCATCCCGTCGGTGCGACGGACCACGCCGACGACCGCCACGCCGGCGCCCACCACGAAGGAGTCTTCGGACAGATGACCCCGGACGTCGTCGGCCAGTCGGGCGAGCGCGGCACAGATGTCGTCCACCCCGGTGCTGCCGCGAGGCAGGTCCACGCGGACGTGTTCGAGGACCTCTCCGCCGAGACCGACCGAGGCTGCGGCCAGCGAGTCGACCGCGATCTCGAGGGCGATGACCACTGCACCGTGCGGCTCCGCGCGGACGACCGGCGATGGGCGGCCCGGCGTGCCGTCGAGCGTCGCCGGTCCTTCGACGGCGAGCCCGCCGAGCACGAGCTCCCCGGTGAGGGCGCGGATGGCGCTCCGTGTCAGGCCCGTGCGCGTGACGAAGTCGGATCGGGACATCGGCCCGCTCACGTGGAGCGACCGGATGATCGCGCTGAGATTCGCCCGTCGGACGGTCTCACTGCGGTGCCCGAGCTCGTCGCGACCCACCAACACCGGGTTTGTGTTCCTTTCATCCAAATATGCTTGTGCGAGACTCGTACAACGACACGGCCGTGTCAAGACGTGGTCGCGCTTCGGTGCTCTGGGGGTCGCGCAGCCGACGCGATTCGCAACCTTGGATCGGCCGGCAGATGGAGAGGAGTCGCACCATGGACGGTCTCGACGGACGGGTCGCACTGGTCACGGGAGCGAGTCGCGGCATCGGCGCAGCGATCGCGCATGCGCTCGACGATGCCGGCGTCCGGCTCGGCCTCGCGTCGCGAAGCGGCGACGACCTGGGAATCGCCGGAGCCGTCGCGCAGCCGTGCGACGTCCGCTCCGTGCGCGACCTCGAGGCGATCGTCGCCGCGACCGTGGAACGCTTCGGGCAGCTCGACATCCTGGTCGTCAATGCCGGGGTCGGGGCCTACGGGCCGATCCTCGACCTGCCCGAGGAGCACCTCGCGGAGATGATCGACGTCAACGTGATGGGCGCCATCCACGCCGTCCGCGCGGCCCTGCCCCACCTCATCGCGAGCGACGCCGGCGAACTCGTGATGATCGCGAGCGAGGCCGGACGGCGCGGCCTGCCCAACGAGGCCGTGTACTGCGCCTCGAAGTTCGCGCAGGTCGGGCTCACGCGCGCGCTCGACCACGAACTCCGCGAGCTTGGCGTCCGCTGCACGAACATCTGTCCGGGTGGCGTCGCGACCGACTTCGCGATGGGCCGCGGACGGACCCCCGAGATGCCGGCGTTGCAGGGCATGATGCGGGCCGAGGACATCGCGGCGACCGTGATGTTCGTCCTGACCCGTCCTCGCTCGCACCGGATCCTGGAGGTCGCCATGCGACCCGTCACCGAATCGTCCTGGGGTTGAGGCAGACGATGAGCACGCTCCGCATCGGTGTCCTGTCCACCGCCAACATCGCACTCGAGAAGGTCATCCCCGGGATCCGACGCTCGGTCCGGGGCGAGGTCGTGGCCATCGCCTCACGCGAGCTCGCATCGGCACGAGCCGCCGCCGACCGCCTGTCGATCCCGACCGCTCACGGTTCGTACGAGGCGCTGCTCGCAGACCCGGACGTCGATGCGCTCTACATCCCGCTGCCCAACCATCTCCACGCCGAGTGGACGATCGCGGCGGTGGGGGCCGGCAAGCACGTCCTCTGCGAGAAGCCGCTCGCGATGACCGCCGCCGACGCCGCCCGGATGGAAGCGGCGGCCCGCGCCGCGGGCGTGGTGCTGATGGAGGCGTTCATGTATCGGCTCCATCCCTCGTGGCTGGGGGTCCGCGAGCTGGTCATGGGCGGCCGGATCGGTCGGCTCGTGGCCGTCCAGAGCTGGTTCTCGTACTTCAATGACGACCCCGCCAACATCCGCAACATCCGCGCCGTCGGCGGTGGAGCCCTGTACGACATCGGGTGCTACAACGTGAACCTGTCGCGCCTCCTGTTCGACGATGAGCCGAGGACCGTCTCGGCGTCGATCACGCGCGACCCGGTCAGCGGGGTCGATGTCGTCACGAGCGCCATCCTCGGGTTCGCGGGCGGTGTCGCCACGTTCACCTGTTCGACCCGGGCCGAGGACGACCAGCGCGTCCATGTCTACGGCACGGAGGGCCGCATCACGGTCGGCATCCCCTTCAACATCCCGCCCGATCGCCCGACCGAGATCTACGTGACGGCGGGCGGCGATCCACCGGTCGCCCCGGCGACCGAGACGATCACCTTCGACCCTGCGGACCCGTATGCCGCCGAGATCGACGCCTTCGCTGGCGCGATCCTGGACGGGACGCCGCCGCCGTTCCCCGCCGGGGATGCGTCCGCCAACCTGCGCGTGATCGAGCGGATCTTCGCCGCTGGTGAGCCGACGGCCCCCCTCGGAGGGCAGACGCCGGCGTGACCACCGCGGGACGCGTGCGGCGCCGACCCCGAGTCCGACCGGTCGCGATCGCGGGCGTCGTGATCGTCGCGCTCGTCGCGACGGGCGCGGTCCTCGTCGCGACGTCGTCCGACCCGACCACGCCGTCGGCCGCTCTGCCACCCCCGCGCTTCGTCGAAGTCGCCACGGCCGCCGGGGTCGAGCACGCCTATGACGGCGAGTTCCAGTTCGTCGTCGGCGGGGGCGTGGCCGCCTTCGATTGCGATGACGATGCCCGGATCGACCTCTTCTTCGCGGGCGGTGAGGGGCCAGCCGCACTGTTCAGGAACGCGACGGCGCCGGGTGGCGAGCTGCGGTTCGAGCGGGTCCCGGGCGCCGTGACGGACCTCGGATCGGTGAGCGGCGCGTACCCGATCGATCTCGACAGCGACGGGCAGCAGGACCTCGTGGTCCTCCGCGTCGGCGAGGACGTGATCCTGCGGGGGCTCGGTGGCTGCGCCTTCGAGCGTGCCAACGAGTCGCTCGCGTTCGATGGCGGAGACGGCTGGACGACCGCGTTCAGTGCGACCTGGGAGGATCCAGCCGCCGCCCTGCCCACGCTCGCGTTCGGCGACTACGTGTCGGTGGACGATCAGGGCGACGCCACCTTCGAGTGCCCCGATGGACGGTTCCTGCGACCCGACGGGTCCGGCCCCCCCTACGCGACGTCCATCGCGCTGTCGCCCGGCTGGTGCCCCCTTTCGATGCTGTTCAGCGACTGGGACCGGTCCGGTCGTCGTGACCTGCGGGTGAGCAACGACCGCCACTACTACCGCGACGGGGAGGAGCAGCTCTGGCGCGTGGATCCCGGCGCCGCCCCGCGCCTGTATACCGAGGACGACGGCTGGAAACGGCTGCGCATCTGGGGCATGGGGATCGCGAGCCAGGACCTGACCGGGGACCCATTCCCGGAGGTCTACCTCACCAGCCAGGGCGACAACAAGCTCCAGACGCTGGCCGACGGCCCGGCACAGCCCACGTACGACGACATCGCCCTCGAGCGGGGCGTCACCCTGCATCGCCCGTACGCCGGCGACGACCTGCTGCAGTCCACCGCCTGGCACCCGGCCTTCGAGGACGTGAACAACGACGGCTTCCTGGACCTGTTCGTGAGCAAGGGCAACGTGGAGCGAGAGGAGGGCTCGGCACAGGAGGACCCCAGTGAGCTCCGGATCGGCCAGCCCGATGGCACGTTCGTCGAGGGCGCGGTGGCGGCCGGTCTCGTCGACATGGGACGGGCGCGGGGCGCGGCGCTGGTCGATCTTGACGGTGACGGACTGCTGGACATCGTAAAGGTCGTCCGGCGGGAGAACGTCCGGATCTGGCGCAACGTCGGAGCGGGCGAGGACGGCGCGCCGGCGCCGATGGGCCATTGGCTGGGGGTCGAGATCGCGCAGGACGCGCCCAACCCGGATGCGGTGGGCGCCTGGATCGAGGTCCGCGTCGGCGAACTCGTCACGGAGCGCGAGGTGACCGT
>CAYVJP010000159.1:0-6491 GCA_964451745.1 uncultured Anaerolineaceae bacterium
CTGGAAGAACGCGCGGAGCGCGGCCACCGCGGACGGGGCCTCGGCCATGAGGCCCGCCGACACGGCCAGGTCCTGCGTGGCGACGCGTTCGAAGGCGGCCGCCAGGACGTCATCCATCGAGGCGAAGTAGTGATGGATCAGACCCGACGACGTCCCCATCGCCGCGGCCACGTCCCGGACAGTCGTGGAGGCCAGCCCCTTCTCGACGGCGACCTCGAGGGCTGCCGCGACGATCGCCTCGCGACGCTGGGCGGGCGGGAGTCGGCGGGTGCCGGTGGCGACGAGGCGGGACATGTCGCCCGCAGGGTAGGACGATATTGCGCATCCGTCCAATTACGGATATCGTGCCCGGACCCACGGCACCCAGCCCCGACCCGAACGGACACGCGAAAGGCCACCACGGCATGATCCGGACGACCCCGTTCCACGAGCGCACCAACGCGCTGAACCAGACCCAGCTCTGGAGCCATTGGTCCAACACGCTCTCGGCGGACCGCTACCAGCTGAGCGACAAGGCGGAGTACTTCGCGGTCCGCAACGCGGCGGGCCTGTTCGACTCCAGCCCGCTGTACAAGTACCGCATCACCGGTCGTGACGCGGAGACGTTCCTGGCGGGCGTCCTGGCCCGCGACATCCGCGCCTGCACGCCCGGGAACGCGCAGTACACGTGCTGGCTCGACGACCGCGGCTTCGTCATCGAGGACGGGGTCATCCTCCATCCGAGTGCGAACGAGTACCTGCTCACGAGCGCCGAGCCCAACTTCGCCTACTTCGCGGACCGGATCGGCCGCCTCGACGTCCACATCGAGGAGGTCAGCGACGACATCGGGACGCTCGCGCTCCAGGGGCCGCGGTCGCGGGCGCTGCTGGCCAAGCTCGTGCCGCAGATGGAACACATCCCGTACTTCGGGGTCGCCAAGGGCGAGATCGGCGGCGCGCCGGTCACCGTGAGCCGGACCGGCTATTCCGGTGACCTGGGCTATGAGATCTGGATCGACGCCCCGGATGCCATCCACGTGTGGGACACGCTGTGGGACAGCATGGCAGGCTACGGCGTCCAGCCGTTCGGTCTCGCCGCGCTGTACATGCTCCGCATCGAGGCTGGGCTCCTCCTCCTCGAGGCCGACTTCGACTCGAGCCGCTTCGCCTGGAACGACGCCCACCGCTCCACGCCCATCGAGCTCGGCTGGAGCTGGATGTTCAAGGACCTCGCGAACGACGATCGCGCGTTCATCGGGCGCCGGGCGCTGGAACGCGAGATCGCCGACAAGACGTCGCGCTGGCACATGCGCGGCCTCGTCGTCGACTGGGAGGACTACGACCGCGTGTACAACGAGGCCGGGCTCATCCCGCCCAAGGACCACACGCCGGTCGTCGAGGACTGGATCGTCTACGACGACGGCTACCAGGAGCAGGTGGGCTATGCCACGAGCTTCATGTACTCGCCGATGCTCCAGCGCCACATCGCGATCGCCCGCGTCCGCCCCGACTACTCGAAGCTCGGCACCCGGGTGAAGCTGGAGTTCACCGTGGACCACCACTATGAGCAGGTCGCCGCGCACGTCGCACGGCTGCCGCTCTACAACCCAGAGCGAAAGACGGCCTGACGATGACGACCAAGACCCCGACCAAGGCCGCGAAGGCCGCCAGCCCGAAGTCGTCGAGCCCGAAGGCGACGAGCACCAAGTCGACGAAGTCCACCTCGCGCGACGACCGGACCTTCGATGCGATCGTCATCGGGGGCGGTCACAACGGCCTCGTCAACGGGGCCTACCTCGCCAAGTCCGGGCTGCGCACGCTGATCCTGGAGCGCCGCCACCTGGTGGGTGGCGCCGCCATCACCGAGGAGCTCCGCCCGGGGTTCTGGTTCACGACGTTCTCGTACGCGCTGTCGCTGATCCGACCGCAGATCGTGCAGGACCTGGAGCTGACCAAGTACGGCTTCATGCCGCTGCTGATGTCGTCCACGTTCGCCCCGATGGAGAACGGCGACCACCTGTGGCTGACCCAGGACCACGGGCAGAACCTCAAGGAGATCGCGCGCCACAGCAAGCGCGACGCCGACGCCTACGAGCAGTTCAGCCATGACATGAACATGGTCTGCCAGGCCCTCAAGCCGCTCTTCGACATGGTCCCGCCGGACATCTTCAGCGACGACCCCGAAGAGCTGCTTGCGCTCGCCCAGCTCGGCCAGCGGTTCCGCAAGATGGACAAGCGGGTCCTGCACAACACGGTCCGCCTGCTGACCGGCAGCGCCGCCGACTTCCTCGACGACTACTTCGAATCGGACATCGTCAAGGGCTACCTCGCGAGCTCCAGCATCATCGGGACCAACGTCGGGCCGCGGTCGCAGGGATCGGGGCTGGTGCTGCTGTACCACTCGATGGGCGAGCACGACGGCGAGTTCGGGGCGTGGTCGTTCCACAAGAAGGGCAACGGCGGCTTCACCCAGGTCCTCGCCCGCGCGGCGACCGCGCTGGGGGCCGAGATCCGCCTGGAATCGCCCGTCGATTCGGTGATCACCAAGGGCGGACGGGCCACGGGCGTGGCCCTGACCGATGGCACGGAGTTCTACGCCGATACCGTGGTGAGTGCGCTGGACCCGCGCCGGACCTTCCTCGAGATGGTGAACCCGCGCGAGCTCCCCGACGACCTCGTCGAAAGCATCCAGCGCTTCCGCTTCCAGGGCACCTCGTCCAAGGTCAACTTCGCCCTCGACGGTCTGCCGCAGTACCCGTCGCTGCCAGGCCGCAGCGACATCTTCCGCGGGTTCACGAACATCGGGCCCTCGATCGATTACCTCGAGCGCGCATTCGACGAAGGCAAGTACGGCTGGTACAGCTCACGCCCGTACATCGATGGCGCGATCCAGTCGACCATCGACCCGGATATGGCACCCCCGGGCAAGCACGTGATGAGCTGCTTCATCCACTACACGCCCTACCACCTGCGCGGGAGCGACTGGGACACCGAGAAGGAGAACCTGGGCGACACCGTCCAGCGCACGCTCGAGTCGTTCTTCCCGGGGTTCGGCGACCTGGTCCTCCAGCGCGAGGTCCGCACGCCGCTCGACATCGAGCGAACGGTCGGGCTGTCCGAGGGCAACATCTTCGCCGGCGAGTTCTTCGCCCCCCAGATGTTCTTCTTCCGGCCGGCGCCCGGCTGGAGCCAATACCGGACGCCGATCGACGGCTACTACCAGTGCGGCTCCGGCACGCACCCCGGTGGCTGCGTCATGGGCGCGCCGGGCAAGCTCGCGGCGGGGCAGATCCTCAAGGACCGGAGTCGGAAGGGTGCGGCCGCCCGATCCTAGGGAGCGGGTTCCTCGCGGTGGCGAGGGA
Source organism: uncultured Anaerolineaceae bacterium (assembly GCA_964451745.1). Taxonomy (GTDB): domain Bacteria; phylum Chloroflexota; class Limnocylindria; order Limnocylindrales; family CSP1-4; genus SPCO01. The sequence goes on from CAYVJP010000159.1 coordinate 3,342, forward strand.
TCCGGCCGCCCGCCCCCATGTCGGGCGGCCGGATCAGGGGGAAGGCGCTAGGACTGGCCGATCAGGGCGCCGTCGGCGCCGATGACGAACCAGACCTCGTTGAGGGCCTGGCCGTTGGTGTCGCCCGGGGCACTGTCGCCGGCGAAGTAGTAGAGCGGCCAATCGCCGTACACGAGCTGGCGGATGCCGTCGGTCCGCTCGACCGTCGAGAGCTTCGCGCCGTCGAGGCCGTCCGCGACCGTGATCCCGGTCGTGTCGCCACCCACGACCGGTGGCCACGCGGCGGCGCAGTCGTCGTAGCAGGTCGGCGTCCCATCGGTGTCGGGCGTGAACCCGTAGAGGGTCATCCCGGCTCCGTCGGTGAGGATCATCCCGTGGTCGCTCTCGGCGAGGGCGAGTTCGGTGACGGCATCGCCGGCGGGCGCTTCGGAGGCCGGCGCCTCGGACGGCGCCTCACTCACCGGCGCCTCCGACGGCGCCACTGAGGGTTCCACGCTGGGCGCGATCGTCGGCGCGTCGGCCGATGGAGCGCTGGAGGCGCCCGCGCCCGAACAGGCGGCGACGACCAAGGCCAGCGGCAGCACGACGACGAGGAGGGGACGGAAGGTGGTCGGCATCAGGACATCTCCACGAGGCGGGGTTGCTGGGGTACACCCTCGACTACGTTCGGCAGCCCGTCGCCGGTTTCCCGATACTGGTCGCGATGGCGTCGAACGAGTACCACTTCACGACGACCTGGCAGGTCCCGGCCACCAGAGAGGAGGTCACCGCGATCCTCGGTGACGCCGTGGGTCTGGCGCGCTGGTGGCCATCGGTGTACCTGCAGGTCCGCGAAGTGACGCCCGGTGACGCGCAGGGACTCGGCAAGGTCGTGGAGCTCTGGACCAAGGGCTTTCTGCCCTACACCCTGCGCTGGACGTTCGAGGTCACCCGGTCCGATCCGCCGCACGGCTTCCGGCTCGATGCGCGAGGCGATTTCGTGGGCATCGGCATCTGGACGCTGACACCGGTCCGTGCCGCTGGCGATGCCCGCGGCGCCCTCACGACCGTCACCTACGACTGGACCGTCATCGCCGAGAAGGGCGTGCTCAAGCGCTTCTCCCGCGTCATGAAGCCCGTCTTCTCGGCCAATCACCACTGGGCGATGCGACGCGGAGAGGAGAGCCTGCGCCTGGAGCTCGCGCGCCGGAAGGTCGCGGGCGACCCGCTCCTTGCTGCATCGATCAAGGCACCGCCGGGGCCGACGTTCCCGCACAGTCTCCTGCGCCGGGTGCGAGGGTGAGCTCGACCGCGGCGCGACGGTCGGGACCGACGCCGCCGGCTCCCCGCGGCACGCTGCTCTTCATCCACGGCGCCAACGAGACCTCGACCGGCCTCGCCCAGCATGCCAGCCGGATCGCGGACCAGGTGAGCCGGCGGGGCTGGGACGTGACGGTCGTGGCGCCAGAGTGGCGCCGGCGGTCGGACCTGCGCCTGGGGAACTGGCGGGCCGCGATCTTCCGCGGCGGCCGGCCGCCGACCCTCGCGGTCCCGAGCCTGGGCGCCGGGATCCGCAAGGACGCCGTGATGAAGATGGTGACCTCGTACTTCGAGTACCGGCGCGAGGCGCTCCTCGACATCGTCGGCGCGCAGATGCTGGCTGATGTCATCGGCTATCACCGGCATCGCGACTCGATCCACGCGGCGATCCGGGACGAACTGACGCGCGCCGCGGAGACGGCGCGCAAGCGCGATACGGGGCCGGTCCTGCCGGTCGCCCTGAGTCTTGGCGGGATCGCCCTCGTGGACCTGCTGGCCGATTGGCCGGAGGCGCCGGTGGAGGCCTGCGTGACCGTGGGGTCGCAGGCACCGCTGCTCTACGCGTTCGATGCCATTCCCGCGCTGCCCTATGACGAGATCGATCCGCCGCGGCTCGCCGTCCCGTGGCTCAACATCTACGACAGTCGCGACTTCCTCTCGTTCGTGGCCGAACCGCTGTTCCGTCGACGCGACGGACTGGCGAGCGTGGTGGACCTCCGGGTCCGCTCCGGCAAGGACTTCCCCAAGTCCCACAGTGCGTACTGGGAGATCCCCGCCGTGTGGGATGCGATCGCGACCGCGTTCACCTGGCGGCGCACGGAGCCGCTCACCGTCCGTCAGGCCCGAGCGCTCGGGTTCGAGGCGCGCAAGGCGCCGGTCCGACGCCAGGGCAGCGCGGACGGCTGATCAGGCGTTGACCGTGCTCGTGACCGGCACGATCCGGTAGCTGCCGGCCGAGGGCCGGATGCCACTCTCGTGGCCGTCCTCCCAGCGCACCCGGAACTCGGTGTGGATCTCGTGCTCGATGACCTCCAGGATCTCCCCGATGCGCGGCGGCACGTCCACCTTCTCCGATTCGACGACGATCCGGTCGCCGACCTTCGCGACCATCGCGCACCTCCGATCCCGAACGACCCGTCCGGCCGGTCCGAGCGGGCTGGCCTCGATGATGCGAGCGTGGCAGGGATCGCGGGCAGGGCCATCGGTCACGACCGGGCGCGCCACAACGGCTCTTCCACCGGGGCATGGCCCGTCTCATCCCATCGGCTGATGCCCGATCACATCCGCCGACTGATGACGGCCACGGACGCGCCGCCTACGCTGACACCGTGACTGCCGCTGCTTCACGCGCCCGTGACGACCGCGCCAGCTGGAGGCCACCGCTCGTCGATGCGGTGATCGCCTTCGGTCTGGCCGGACTCTCGCTGGTCGCCGTCTTCGGCGGAGCGACCGATATCGGGGGCAGGGATCCGCTCAGCGTCGCACTGCTGCTGCTCGAATCGCTGCCCTTGCTGTTCCGTCGCCGCTACCCGGTCGCGGTGCTCGCCGTGGTGTTCGGTGCGACCACGGCCCACCTCCTCCTGGCGGCGACGGAGACCAGCGTCAACGAGGGGTTCGGCTCGCTCGTGGCGGTCTACACCGTCGCCGAGCGACGAGATCGGCGGACCTCGCTCATCGCGGCCGCGGTCGTCTCGGGCTCGTTCGCTGCGCTGATCATCGGCCTGGGTGGGCTGCCCGACGCCTTGTCCGGGTTGATCCAGACCGAGCTCGTCGTGTGGCTCGCCTGGGCGTTGGGAGACCTCGCCCGGACGCGGACGATGTTCATGGCCGTCGTCGAGGACCGGGCGCGCT
>CAYVJP010000160.1:0-6477 GCA_964451745.1 uncultured Anaerolineaceae bacterium
AAGGCTTCGAGCGGATCCATCGCTCGAACCTGGTCGGCATGGGCGTGTTGCCGTTGCAGTTCCGGCCGGGCGATAGCGCGGCATCCCTGGGACTCACTGGACGCGAGACGTACGCGATCACGGGGCTGGTCGGCGGGCCGTCGCCGCGCCAGTCGGTCACGGTCGTCGCCGAACGCGACGTTGCGGCCGGTGGTGACGGCTCGGAGGTCCGCTTCGAGGCGATCGTCCGCCTCGATGGTCCGATCGAGGTGGACTACTACCGCCAGGGTGGCATCCTCCACGCGGTCCTGCGCCGCCTCGCGCGGGAGGGGTGACCGGGTCCGGGGCGTTGGCGGTTCCCACGTGCCGCCTCGAGGCGTGAACCCGACCCTCCGTGCGGTCCCCCGTTCGACGGTGCCAACGAGGCGGTCCTGGCCCCGAATCCCGGACCCTGAGTCGGGGCCGTCACGCTTCGGGGAGCGAGCGCGTCTCAGGAACGAATCTCCTCCTCCGCGAAGCAGCCCTCGGTCCTCCCCCGGGGGCTTCTTCGTGTCTCGTCGCGGGCGTGGCGTGGCCGGGCGGCCCGGGCGTTCGAGTCAGTCGTCAGGTCCCTCGACGTCGACTGCGGCCGGGGACCGGTCGGGCCGTCAGCGATGGCGTGACCGGTGTTCCCCTACCCCGCGGGTCGGAGCTGGATACAGATCGTCTTGGTCTCGGTGTACTGGTCGTGGGCATGGATCGACTTGTCATGCCCACCGAAGCCGGACAGCTTGTAGCCGCCGAAGGGCGTCGTCATGTCGCCCTCGGAGTACGCATTCACCCCGACGACGCCGGCCTTGAGGTCGCGCGCCACGCGATGGGCACGATCCAGATCGTGGGTGTAGAGCGACGCCGCCAGCCCGTACGGCGTGTCGTTGGCCAGGGCGACGGCCTCGGCCTCGGTGTCGAACTCGATCACCGACAGCACGGGGCCGAAGATCTCCTCGCGCGCGATCCGCATGTCGTTGCGCACGCCATCGAAGACGGTCGGCGGCACGAACCAGCCACCGGTCTCCTCCAGGATCCGACTGCCACCGGTCACCACGCGGGCCCCTTCGTCCCGCCCGGCCGCGATGTACCCGAGCACCCGCTCCATGTGCCCACGTGAGATCAGCGCGCCGATCTTCGTCGCCGGATCGAGCGGGTCACCGACCGGCCAGGCGGCGAGCTCCGCCTGGATCGCCTCCAGCAGGGCTGCCCGCTTCGAGCGATGGACGATCAGGCGCGACCCCGCACTGCAGTTCTCGCCCATGTTCCAGAAGATGGCGACGGCCACGTTCTCGGCCACGGTGGCGAGGTCCGTGACGTCATCGAAGACGAGCTGCGGACTCTTGCCACCCAGCTCGAGCAACACCCGCTTGAGGTTGGTCTCGGCCGAGTAGGTCAGGAATCGCCGGCCGACCTCCGTCGATCCCGTGAACGCGACGCAATCGATGTCGGGATGCCGTCCGATCGCCTCACCGACGATGTCGCCAGGACCCGTGACGACGTTGAGGACCCCGTCCGGGAGCCCCGCCTCCGACCCGAGCTCGGCGAGGCGCAGGAGGCTGAGCGACGTCGTGGATGCCGGCTTCATCACGACCGTGTTGCCCGTCGCGAGGGCCGGGCCGAGCTTCCACGCCGCCATCTGGGCCGGGTAGTTCCAAGGGATGACGGCGCCCACGACCCCGCAGGGTTCCCGGGTGATCGTGGCGACCGTCCCGGCCGGTGACGGCGCGACCTCCCCGTACAGCTTGTCCGATGCCTCGGCGTGCCAGCGGATGCAGGTCGCGGTCTCGGGCATGTCCAGCCCGACCGTGTCGACGATCGGCTTGCCGGCGTCGATGGTCTCGATCAGGCCGAGTTCGCGGGCGTTCGTTTCGATCAGATCCGCCCAGCGGATGAGGATCCGCTTGCGGTCACCGGGGCTCATCCGCGACCAGCGTCCGTCGTCGGCGGCCCCTCGGGCCACCGCGACCGCGGCATCGACATCGGCCGGGCCGCCCTCGGCCACCTCGGCGATCGGTCGCCCGGTGGCCGGGTTCTCGGTCACGTAGCGACCACCAGCGAGCGCGTCGACGAACCGCCCATCGATGAACATCCGGGTCCGAAGGTCGAGCCGGGAGACCTCGGCCGTCGCCTCGTCGAGTTCGGGGATGAGGGTGTCGGTCATCGGAAGCCTCCGGGCGATGGACGGATGCGGACGTCCAAAGCGTAGCGGGCGGCCAGCGGTACCGCAGCCGGCGCCCACCCGGGGAAAGATGGTGGGCGATACTGGGCTCGAACCAGTGACCTCACGGATGTGAACCGTGCGCTCTGACCAACTGAGCTAATCGCCCCGGGGCGGTCGCGAGGGACCACGCGCTGTCGCGCGGCCGCGCACAGCCGGGCGATGATACCCGAAAGCCGGCCCGGATCGGATCAGAGCTTCAAGCCGGGCCAACGCGTCGCGACGGTCGCCGCGTCGGTGCCGTCCACGACGATGAGCTTCTGGCGACTGGTGGCGCCGGCCACGATCCGTACATCGCGCTTGGCCACGCCCAGCTCCTCGGCGATGAGCCGGATCAGGGCGTTATTGGCGGCTCCCTCCACGGCCGGGGCGCCCACCCTCGCCCGCAGGACCCCATCCACGACGCCGTCCACGCGGTCAGCCGTCGCTCGAGGCGTGAGGCGGACGGCGAAACGGACGTCGGACGGATTCAAGACATCAGAAGGCGCGCCACAGGAAGCCAAGGACGATCAGGACGACGAAGCCGGACCAGTCGATCATCCCCGACTGCGGCAGCATCCGTCGCACGGGACCCAGGATCGGTTCAGTCGCCTGGAAGAGGTACCGCGAGATCTGGTTGCGCCCCTGCGGGTCCACCCACGACATGATCATCCGCCCGAACACGAGCAGCCAGAGCGCCATGAAGAGGAACTGCAGGAAGTTCGTCAGAAAGGCTCCGCCCACACCCGGAGTCTACCAGCGGCGCGGCGACCTTCAGTGTTCGTGGTCGCCCACCCCCGCCGCGTGCTGGTGCGGTCGCTCGCCGAACAGCGCCCGACCGACCCGCACGATGGTCGCACCCTCCTCGACCGCGACGTCGAAGTCCTCGGTCATGCCCATCGACAGCTCCGGACCGAGGGCTGGCCAGCGCGACCGGAGCCGCTCCGCAAGGGTCCGCAAGGCGACGAACGTGGCGCGGGCCTCGGCCGGGGTGACGGCGAACCGGCCGACGGTCATCAGCCCCCCGAACTCCAGGTTGGGGAGCACGGCGAGCGCCTCCATCGTCCGTTCCGCGGCGGCCGGGGTGAACCCGGCCTTGGCCGGGTCGAGGTCCACGTTCACCTGGACCAGCACCCGGTAGCGGCCACCGGGTCGCACGTCCGGCACGAGGCGGTCCAGCCGCTGCGCCAGGTCGAGCGAGTCCACGGTCTGGATCCGCTCGAAGGTCTCCAGGGCGCGCCGGGCCTTGTTGGACTGGAGCGGCCCGACGAGCTCCCACGTGGCACCCGGGACCTCGGGCGCCTTTGCGACACCTTCCTGGACGCGGTTCTCGCCGAGCCGGGTCAGCCCGGCGGCCACGGCATCGCGCAGGCGTGCCGGCTCCACGGTCTTGGACACGGCCACGAGCGTCACGGTGGCGGGGTCGCGTCCGACGCGCGCGCAGGCTGCGGCGATGCGTTCGAGGACGGCCGACCGCGCGGCGTGGATGGCCACGACGCCCGTGCCGGGCTCGGTCATGTCAGGTACGCCGGCGACCGCCGGCGCCGTTCACTTGCTGCGGCGCAGGAAGCTCGGGATCTCGAGGTCGTCGGCGTCGTAGGTTACGGGCCGGCGGGCGGCCGCTGTGGTATCCCCGACCGATCGCTCGACGCGCGGGGCGGCGACGACCGCGGCCGCCTCCTCGTCGTGGAGGGGCGAGGTGAACGGGCTCTCGACGATCTGCTCGCGCTGGCGCTGGAGCTCCTCGAGGAAATCGCGCTCGTGCGACGCGCGGTTGGAGATCGTCGTGTCCATGACCCCGGTCGCCTCGCGGGCCGTCTGTCGCTTGCGCCCGCCGTCGAACCCCGTGGCGATGACCGTGATCATGACCTCGTCGCCCAGGCGCTCGTTGAAGCTCGTCCCGAAGATGATGTTGGCCTCCGGGTCCGCCGCAGCGCGGATCTCCTCGGCCGCCTCGGTGACTTCGTGCAGGCTGAGCGTCGATGAGCCGGTGATGTTGAACAGGATGCCCTGCGCGCCGGCGATATCCACCTCGAGCAGCGGACTGGCGATGGCCATCCGCGCCGCCTCGATCGCGCGGTTCTCGCCGGAGGCGCGCCCGATGCCCATCAGGGCGGAGCCGGCGTCCTTCATGATCGCGCGCACGTCGGCGAAGTCGAGATTGATGAGCCCGGGCATCGTGATGATGTCGCTGATGCCCTGGACGCCCTGGCGAAGCACGTCGTCCACGACCCGGAAGGCATCGAGGATGCTGGTGTTCTTCTGGACCACGTCCTTGAGCCGGTCGTTGGGAATCGTGATGAGCGTGTCGACCTGGGCCTTGAGCTCCTCGGCCGCCTTCTCGGCGACCAGCTTGCGCTTGTTGCCCTCGAACGAGAACGGCTTGGTCACGACCCCGATCGTGAGCGCGCCCGACTCCTTGGCGATCTGCGCGACGACCGGCGCTGCGCCCGATCCGGTGCCGCCGCCGAGACCGGCCGTGATGAAGACCATGTCCGAATCCGCCAGGGCGGTCGCGACCTTCTCCGAGTCCTCCTCGGCCGAGCGCTGACCGATGGTGGCGTCGCCGCCGGCGCCGAGCCCGCGCGTGACCTTGTCGCCGATCCGGATCTTGTGCGGCGCGTCCGACTGCAGGAGCGCCTGAGCGTCCGTGTTGCAGGCGATGAACTCGACGCCCATCATCTCGGCGCGGATCATCCGGTTGACGGCGTTCGACCCGCCGCCGCCGACACCGATCACGCGGATCAGCGCGAAGTTCTCGGAATCGGAACGCAGCGGCATCGGGCTCTCCTCCGGTGACCTGTCGGTGGTCGTGGCGTGTGCGAGTCGGGGTCGCGTGTCTGGCGTGGTCGTCCGGCGGTCCCGGTCGGACACTCGTCCTGGCCCGGGGTCGGGCGGAGTCACGGGAGTATAGCGCCGACCCGCCGACGTGGATATCCGAAGTCAGGCATCTCGCCGCGGCGTCCCGACTCGACGGTGCACCCGGGCAACGGCCTCAGCCGGGCAGGTAGCTCAGGAGCACCGTCCGGGTCGCGTTGTCGGCATTGGGATCGAGCAGGCAGATGGACTGCCACGTCCCCAGGGCGGCCCGACCCGCCAGGACCGGCACGCTGAGCGACGGTGGGGCCAGCAACGGCAGGACATGATCGGCGCCATGGCCCGGCGATCCGTGTCGGTGCCGGTACAGGCGATCCTCGCGGGGAAGCAGTCGATCCAGCGCGTCGAGGAGGTCGTCGTCGGAGCCGGCGCCGACCTCGACGATCACGAGCCCGGCCGTGGCGTGCGGCACGAAGATCGAGAGCAGCCCATCCCCCTCGTCGGCGACATCGTCAAGGAAGGCAGCGCAGGCCGCCGTCAGGTCGGCGATCCCGCGGGCCGAACCCGTCCGGACGCTGAGCGTGCGGGTCTCTACGGGAAGATGCTCCGGAGCGCGTCGCGGATGCGGCCCAGGCCGCCGCCGGCCGGCGCGGATTCGTAGCGCACGGGCTCGCCGCCCGCGAGCGAGATCGCGCCCCACTGGAGGAGGCCGACCGCTGTCGCGTAGTCGGGGCTCATGATGGTGTCGACGAGCCCGCCGATGTTGGACGGCCCGGCGACCCGGACCGGCATCTGGAGCACGTCACGCCCCAGCTCCGCGATCCCCGACAGCTGGGCGGCCCCACCGGTCAGGATCACGCCGGCCGGGAGCATCCCGACCCCCGCCGCGCGGATCTCGTTGCGCATCAGCTCGAAGGTCTCGCGCATCCGCGCCTCGATGATCTGGCAGACCTCGAGACGGCCCACCGTCCGACCCGCGTCATCGCCGAGGACGCTGACGCTGATCTCCTCGTCCTCGGTGACCGCGCGCAGATCGCACGACCCGTGGCGCACCTTGAGTTCCTCGGCCACGGCGAGCGACGTCTTGATGCCGATGGCCACGTCGTTGGTGACGTTGTTGCCGCCGACCGGCAGCACCCGGGTATGGAAGGGCGACCCTTCCTGGAAGAGCGCGAGGTCGATGGTGCCTGCGCCGATGTCGGCCACGGCCACGCCGAGGTCCTTCTCCGTCTCGTTGAGGACCGCCTCCGCCGACGCCAGCGAGTTGACGACCAGCTCATCGATCTTGACGCCCGCCGCGGCCACGCACTTGGACAGGTTCTGGATCGCGGTCGCCGACGCGGTGACGATGTGGGTCTCCACTTCGAGGCGCAACGCGCTCATGCCCAGCGGGTCCTTGACGCACTCCTGGCCGTCCACGGAGAAGCCCCGCCGCTCGACGTGGAGGACCTCGC
>CAYVJP010000161.1:0-6444 GCA_964451745.1 uncultured Anaerolineaceae bacterium
CCCGAGGAGGACGAGGCGCTGCGGGTCTCCTCCGACCTCGCGAGCCGTGACGCCGTGGCTGCCCTCGCCGCCTCGGCGACGGACGGGCGGACGGTGCCCGCGGCGGCGCGTCGTGCCGCGTCCCGGGTCGCGCATCTCCTCGTGCTGCGCCATGCCGTCCATGAGACCGAGTTCCGGCGGCTGGCGGAGCCCTGGTTGGGGGATCTCATCCCGAGGGTGACGCCGTGGTCCACGACGGGTCGTGACCGCCGCTAGGCACGGCAGGCCTGGCCGTGGGTATGCGATGCTCGCGAGGTGGATCCCTGGTTCGTCCTCGCGATCGCCCTCGGTGTCGCGACCGTGATCGCGGTCACCGTCGCCGCACGTCGCAGCGCGACGCTGGACCGGGTCAGGAGCGCCGTGCGTTCGGCCGAGCCCATGGCCGTCGACGACGACGTCGCCGCGGCGGTCACCCGTCTCCGGGAGCAGGCGGAGGGGGCCTCGGCCGCCCTCGTCGATCTGCGCGCCGACCGGGCGACGCTCGACGAGGCCGTGGGCGTCGGTATCGTCGGCACCGATGCCGGGCTGCGCATCCGTGAGGCGAACACCGTTGCCCACGATCTGCTGGGCCGCCCGGTCGGGACACTGGAGGATCGTTCCATCATGGAGGCCTTCCTCGATCCCGAGGCCGAATCGATCGTCCGGTCGGCCATCGCCAGCGGATCCGCGTCGGGCGAGATCCGGCGAGCCGGGCCCGACGGACCGGCCATCGCGCTTCGTGCCCGGCGGTCCGCCGATGGTGGGTCGTGGCTCGTCCTCGAGGACGTGTCAGAACTGCGCCGGCTGCAGCGGATCCGCGCCGAGTTCATCGACAACCTGTCGCACGAGCTCCGGACGCCGCTCACGACCGTCAGCCTGCTCGCCGAAACGCTGTCTCGCGAGGCATCGGCGGCAGGCGATGGCGTCCCGCCGCGCATGCGCGACCGGATCGCCAAGATCGAGGTCGAGACCGGCCACCTCGTCCAGATGGTCAACGAGCTCCTCGACCTGACCCGGATCGAAAGCGGAGGCACGCTGCGCCTGGTGGATGGCGTGGATCTCGGCGCCCTGGCTGCCGACTCCGCCGAACGGCTTCGCTTGTTCGCCGAACGCCAGGGCGTGGACCTCCACGTGGAGGCGGCACCTGGCGTCACCCCCGTTCGAGGCGATCCGGCGCGCCTGGGGCAGGTGGTCGTCAACCTGGTCCACAACGCGGTCAAGTTCAGTCCCGATGGCGGCGTCGTGACGGTCCGCGCGGGGCTCGATGGAGCGGACGTGGTCGTCAGCGTGGAAGACCACGGCGTCGGGATCCCGCGCGCGGCGCAGGACCGCGTCTTCGAGCGCTTCTACAAGGTGGACCGGGCGCGGCTGCGCGCCGAGGCCGGTGGCGGGACCGGACTCGGCCTGGCGATCGCCCGCCACGTCATCGACCAGCACGGGGGACGGATCTGGGTGCGCTCCCAGGAAGGCGCGGGCTCCACGTTCTCGTTCGCGATTCCGCTCGTCCCGCGTGTCGGACACTGACCCACGAGCCCCTGCAGCGGAGTCGTCGATTGGATCGCCTGCACGTCGCCACGCTCAACATCCTCAACCTGGCCGATCGTTGGCCGGAGCGTCTGCCCCTGATCCTCGCGGACATGGCGGCCCTGCAGCCCGATCTCCTCGGTCTGCAGGAAGTCGTGTACGTCATGCAGCAGGACCGCCTCATCGGGGCGGCGGGGGAGGGCCACTACGACGCTTTCCGCGGTTGGGCGGGCCGACCCGAGTACGGCAACAGCCTGCTCGTCCGTCGGCCCCTGCCCGCCGCGGACATCGTGCGGCTCGATCTCGGCCTGAACCGGGCGGCGCATCGAGCCCTCGTGGCGATGCCAGGTGGGACGCGGGTCCTCGTCGGCGTGACCCACCTCCACCATCTCGTACCCGACGAGACCCAGCGCGATGAGCAGACCAGGCACCTGCTCGCGTGGCTCGAGACGGCGCCGCCCACCGACGCCCAGGTCGTCGTCGGCGATTTCAATGCCGAGCCCGAAGAACCCACCTATGCCCGGATGACCGCCGCGGGCTTCCGGTCCGCCTACGCCGAGGCCAACGGCGCGGATCCCGCCGTGACCTGGCCGTCGGGCCTCCAGGCACCGGCCATGGACACCGATGGCGACCCCGGCTGCCTCGACTACATCTGGATCCGCGGCGCGGTCCGGGTCGCGAGCGCGCGGCTCGCCTTCGATCGGCCCGATCCCGAGGACCCGACGCTCTACCCGAGCGACCACCTGGGCCTGAGCGCCCACCTCGAGATCGGCTGACCAGGGCCATGCCCACCCCCCTGCGCCTGGCCCATCGTGGCGACGCTCGCCGCGCACCGGAGAACACCATCCCCGCCCTGCTGGCGGCGCTCGACCATCCGGCCTGCGACGGCCTGGAGTTCGACGTCCAGGCGTCGTCCGATGGCGTGCCCATCCTCCTCCACGACGACACGCTGCAGCGTGTCCAGGGCCGACCCGAGCGGCCGGGCGACCTCACGGCGGAGGTCCTTGGCGAGCTTGGCGTTCCCACCCTGGCCGATGTGCTCGCAGCCGTTCCGCGGCGCGCGTTCCTGGACGTCGAGCTCAAGGGCGACCCTGGTCGCGCCGTCGTCGAAGTGCTGGCGGCGGGACGCGGCGCTGACCTGCACGCCGCGGTGGTGTCGTCGTTCGAGCCCGAGCCACTGGAGCGCGTCGCCGGACTCGCGCCGGCGTGGCCGCGCTGGCTGAACACGGTGGATCTTGAGCCCGCCACGATCTCGCACGCGCTGGAGCTCCGCTGCCAGGGAATCGCGGCCGACTGGCGATCCATCGATCCGGGAAGCGCTCAACGCGTGCGAGCCGCCGGGCTGGTCCTCGCCGCCTGGACCGTCAAGCGGCGCACCACGTTCCAGCGGCTCGCCGCCCTGGGCGTGACCGCGGTCTGCGTGGAGGCGGCGGCGCTGGAGGGTTAGGTCAGCAGCAGCCGGTGCCGCCGCAGCAGACCGCACCGTCGACGACCGGGAGACCGGCGACCGGTCGCGGCAGATCCACGGCGCGGATGTCGCTCGCGGACCAGTCGGCGGGCTTCGTCGCGCGGATGATCGCCCCGTGGAGCCCGTCCCCGACGGCATGGGTGGGCGAGATCTCGATATCCGTGAGCCCGACGGCGGTCAGGCCGGCGCGGAACTCGGAGAACGAGAGGGCGCCGGCGATACAGCCGGCGAACGAGCCGCGTTCCGCGCGCTCGGTGGGCGACAGCGCGTCGTCGGCGACGACGTCGCTGATGCCCATGCGTCCGCCCGGACGCAGGACGCGCGCCACTTCCGCGAGGACGGCGGCCTTATCCGTGGACAGGTTCACGACGCAGTTGCTGATGACGACGTCGACCGAGGCGTCGCCGAGCGGGATCGACTCGATCCGGCCCTTGCGGAAGTCGACGTTCGTCGCGCCGGCCGCTGCCGCATTCCGGCGCGCGAGCTCCAGCATCTCATCGGTCATGTCCAGGCCGTAGGCGAACCCGGTCGGGCCCACTCGAGCGGCCGACAGGAGGACGTCGATGCCGCCACCGGACCCGAGGTCGAGGACCGTCTCGCCGGGTTGCAGGTCGGCCACGGCCGTCGGGTTGCCGCACCCGAGACTGGCCAGGACGGCGGCTTCCGGCAGGGATGCACGCTCGTCGGCGTCGTAGAGGATCTCGCCGAAGACGGCATCGCCGTCCGGGGCACAGCAGGCAGCCTGGCCGGCGATCGTCGGGTCGCGGTCCAGGACGGCCCGCGCCGCATCGGCATAGCGGGCGCGGACGTCGTCGGTGATCGATTCGGTGGTCATGTCGTCTCCGCTGGTGGCACGCCTCGGTGGGCGGTGCCGGATGGTCAGGCGGCGCAGCAGTCCAGCGCCGGGGAAGCCGGCCGCGACGTCGCGCCACGGAACCGGGCGACGAGGTCGAGCAAGCCGAGTCGAGCGTGGGCCTCGTCGGCGTGCTGAGCGGCCCGCAGGTCGGCGAGGTGTCGCGACATCCGCCGATCCTCGTCGGATGCGATGGCGTCTCCGCCGGCGATCATCCAGGAGATCGTGTTGTGGTACATGTCCTTCGGTCCTCCGCAACGGTATCGATGGACATCAATATGCGCTCCATATCGACACTTGTCAATATCGAATTTCGCCGATATGGTAGCGGCATGCCTCGAACCAAGACCACCAGCCTGGACCCCGATGTCCGACTGCTCTCCGCGCTCGCCGACCCGACGCGACTCGCGATCCTGCGCCAGCTCGCCGGTGAGCAGGAGACCTGCGCCTGCGACTTCACCGCGTGCTGCGACGTGGGCCAGCCCACCGTCTCCCACCATCTTCGCGTCCTGCGCGAGGCGGGCATCGTGACCTCCGAGCGGCGGGGCAACTGGATCTTCTACCGCCTGTCGCCGGAGGCATCGCAGCGGCTCGCCCGGATCGCGACCTCGCTCGTGCCCGGAGGCCTCATCCCCGTCAGCGACGTGACGGCCCGCCGGCGCCCGGCGACGGAGGTCAGCGCTCGGGCTTGAGCAGGTCCGGGGGGACCAGCCAGCGCAGCGTCCCCGTCCCGAGCTGGAGCGGACGGTCCACCTCGATCCGGGCCAGGGTGCCCTTGCGCATCGGGACGCCCGCAGCGCCGCACAGGGCCGCGACGAGGTCGCTGAAGTCCGGATCGTGACCCACCAGCACCGGGCGCTCCGGATCGCCGTGGCTGGCCAGGATCGCGTCGACGCCGGGAAGGTCGAGCCGGCCAGCCAGCCGATCGTCGACCGCGAGCGAGGCGTCGAGCAGGCGGGCCACGATCTCCGCCGTCTCGACCGCGCGGACCTTGGGCGAGGTGATGAGCAGATCGGGTCGGAACGCGATCCCGGCAAGGAACCGGCCCAGGCGCTCCGATTGCGAGCGACCCTTGTCGGTCAGCGGCCTCGCCGCGTCCACGCCCTCCCACGTCGACCAGTCCCCGGCATGCGCATGACGGAGCAGGTGCAGGAACATCAGGCCGGCTGGCGCCTCGTCACGGTTGCGAACTGGAGGACGCGCTCGCTCATCTGGATGAACACCCGGCGGAACACGGCGAGGCGCTCCTCCTCCGTGCCCTCGGCGGCCGCCGGGTCCTCGTAGCCCCAGTGCAGCGACTCGTGGACGCCCGGGAACACCGGGCATGTCTGGCGCGCCTGGTCGCAGACCGTCACGACGTAGTCGAACGGCTGGCCGAGGAACTCGGTGACCGACTTGGAGCGGGCGAAGGAGGCATCGATCCCGGCCTCGGCGAGGATCATCAGCGTGAGCGGGTTGACGCCCTTGGGTTCCGTTCCGGCGCTGAACACCTCGAATCGGTCGCCGCCATGGTGGCGCAACAGGGCCTCGGCCATGACGCTGCGGGCCGAGTTCCCGGTGCAGACGAAGAGGACGCGGATGGGAGCTGGCGCGGTGTCGATCAAGGGTTGAGGTCCTCCACGTCGCCGGTCACGAGGTACACGATGTCTTCGGCGATGTTCGTCGAGCGATCGCCGATGCGCTCGAGGTAGTGCGACGCGATGATGATCCGGGTCCCACGCTCCACGTTCGCGGGATCCGCTCGCATCAAGGCCACGACCTCGTCGAAGGTCGCGTGATAGAGCGTGTCGATCTCGTCATCCTGGGCGGCCACCTCGCGAGCGGCGACCGCGTCCGCGTCCACCAGGGCGAGGAGGACACCATGGACGAGCTTGGCGCACCGTTCGGCCATCTCGGGGAGGTGGACGTACTCCTTGAGGGGCGGCTCGGGGGCGAGCTTGATGACCTGCTTCGCCACCGACGATGCGTGGTCGCCGATCCGCTCGAGTTCGTACACCACGTGATCCAGGGTCAGCAGGTAGCGCAGGTCGCGCGCCACCGGGCTCTGCGTCGCGATCGTCACCGAGATCAATCGGGTGACCGAGCGCTGGGCCTCGTTGATGAGCGCGTCACCCTTGATCACGTCGAGTGCGAGGGCGGCATCGTGCGTGGTGAGCGCCTTGCTCGCGCTGCGGATCGCATCTTCGACCAGCGCCCCCATGCGCAGGACGGCATCCTTGATCAGACGCTCCTCGCGGTCGAGCGCATCGCGCGGCGTCTGCGACAGCGGCGCCGAGGTCACGTCGCCGGACGCATCGAGGATCTGCTGGGCCTCGTCCATCGCGGTGTTCCCAACGGTCTTGTCGTGCTCGGTCATCGTCGTCGCCTCGCTCAGCCGAACCGACCGGACACGTAGTCCTCGGTCATCTGGTTCTTGGGGTTGGTGAAGATCCCGATGGTCTCACCCTGTTCCACGACGTACCCGGCGCGATCCTCGGCCATGTTCATGAACACCGTGAAGTCCGACGCTCGTGCTGCCTGCTGCATGTTGTGGGTGACGATGATGATCGTGTACTCCTCGCGCAGCTCGGCCATCAGCTCT
>CAYVJP010000162.1:0-6427 GCA_964451745.1 uncultured Anaerolineaceae bacterium
GCCTAAGCCGTCGCGACCGGCATCTCGGTCTGGGCGACGCCGTCCGTCGGTTCGGTTCCGGCGCCCTTCGATCGCGCCCGATGGCGGGCCGCCTTGGCGCGGTTGCCGCAGGTCGACATGTCGCACCATCGACGACGGCTCGTGCGCGAGGTGTCGTAGAACACCCACCGACAACGGTCGTTGTCGCAGATCTTGATCCGTTCCGGTCGACCGGAGACGAGCTCGTTCACGAGCGGGTCGGCGAGACGAGCAAGGGCGTCGTCGATCGGGTCACCCACGTGTCGGTGATCGACAGCCACGCATCCGTCGGACGACGGCACGAGCTCGATGACCTGGCGGGCGTGGAGCGCCCGGTTGACCGTATCGAGCGCACCCGGAAGCGGCGGCCGGTGCTCGACGATGGCATCGGCGACCTCGCGCAGCGCGCTGCGGACGGCATGGATCCGAGCGACGTCCCTCGCTGCGAACACCGGGTCGGCGGTCGCCTGGACCCGCAATCGATCGGCGCCTTCGCCGTGGATCACGCCACGATCCACGAACCAGTCGAGCGCAACGTCGAGCGTCGGTAACCGATCCCTCGGGAAACCATTCTCGGTGTCATCGGTGTTCAGGAAGTCGAGCGTGTCCTCCAGCCGAACGTCGTGGGCATGGCCCCGGGCGGCGGGAGGCAGGTCATTTGTCAACATCGTGATAACCACTTTAGTACGGTTGACAGGTTACGCGCAAGGGGCTACATTACACCAGTAACCTATTAGACCCAAGAAACGGGTTACAGCGGAAAGGGAAGCCGGTCATGGAAGCGCTCGTCATGTTCCTGGCTCTGATCGTCGGCCTGATGGCCCTGGACCTCGCCTCCTTCAAGTGGGGTGCGGATTCGCGGGACCTCATCCCGGACGATCACCGCCGCTGAGCACTCGTCATCGCGTCGCCGGTCCGATACCGGCGGGAGGATCCACCAATGAACCACTTCTACACGATGGTCGCGCTTGACATCGCACGCGACCGCACGCGCGAGGCCGACATGTCGCGTCGCGCAGCCCTTGCCCGAGCTGGCCAGGAGGCCCGACCCGGCATCGTCCGCCGCAGCCTGGCGAATGGCTTCGCCCTGGTGAGCCGCGGCAGCGCCGCGACCGCCCGGCGGCTCGATGCACACGCCGCCGACGATCTCAGCCGGGCGCTTGCGACCGGCAAGTAACCTGACCGGCATGTCCGAACATGCCACTCCCCGGGGAGCCGCCGCGGTCTCCTGGGGACCCGATCGAATCGATCTCTTCACGGTGGATGAGGACGCAGGCCTCGTCCACCGTGTCTTTGTGTCCGGGACGTGGATGGCGTCCGAATCCCTCGGCGGGACGCTCGCATCCGCTCCCGCCGTCGCGGCGTGGGCCGTGGACCAGTTGCAGGTCTTCGCGATCTTCCCCGACGGGGCCCTGT
Organism: uncultured Anaerolineaceae bacterium; assembly: GCA_964451745.1. GTDB lineage: Bacteria > Chloroflexota > Limnocylindria > Limnocylindrales > CSP1-4 > SPCO01. The sequence continues at coordinate 1,435 of CAYVJP010000162.1, forward strand.
GGAACCGCTACTGGGACGGCACCTCCTGGCACGCGTGGGAGTCGCTCGGCGGTGAACTCACGGGGGCGCCGACGGCATCGTCATGGTCCGCGGACCGGATCGATGTCTTCGCTCCGGGTCGTGACGGACGCACCTGGCACCGCTGGTGGGACGGGACGCGGTGGGTGGACTGGGAGCAGCTGTCGGCCTGATCGGGCCAGTACTTCAGCGTTGCTGACCCCACACGTTCGGCCCACAGGCGTAGGGCCCAGCACGGCCTAGAGTCCGCTCAGTACTTCGCCCTACCAGGAGTCCAACGTGCGCACCTACGTGGTCCGATATGGCTCCATCGCGGTCGCCTTCGTCGGCGTCACGCTGTCCATGCGGATGTTGTCCAACGCCGGGATCGATCCCGTGCGGACGATCTCGGACGCCGTGGCGTTCGCCGGGATCTCCGCGGACTCGATCTACCCACTCCTCCAGATGCTTTCCGTCTGGGTCCTCGCGGTCGCCGTGGCACAGCTCGTCTACCTGCCGTGGGCCCGTGCCGCGAACGCCGCGCGCCTTGCGGCGGCCACCAGCGTCCGCTCGACCGCCGATAGCGCCACCAGCGCCTGATCGCGTTCCCGCCCCCCGCGATCCGACCCGACGCATCAGCGTCGGGTCGTTCGATTCCGGGCATCGTGCCGCGGTGGCGATAAGTCGCAGCTAAGCGAGCCGCGCTAGAGTCCGCCCGACGTCTCGCCGCGTCGGAAGTGCCCCCTACGTGGCGAGACGTCACGGCGCTCCGCCGGCGACCCCCACGGCCCGCCCGCCGCGGAGCGCGAACATGGGATCGACGACCCCGCCGTGGCGAAGCCTGGATGCCCCCGCCGTCGCCAGCGAGGCCGGCAGTTCATCCACCACCAACGCGCCCGCGAGTCCTCCCGCAGGCGGGGACGGTTCGATCACGCTCCCGGCATCGACCCGTGTCCTCGTCTCGGTCGGCGTAGCGGCGGCGTGTGCGGTCATCGCGTTCGTGCTCGCCACGAGCGGCAGTGCCGCGACCGACGTCGTCGTTGACGGCGGCTCGAACCTGCCGGGTTCGTCCGCCCAGGCGTCGTCGGACCCCGGAGCGGCCGTCGAGGGCGGCGTACTCGTCGTCGAGATCGTCGGCGCGGTCGTCGAACCCGGCGTCTATCGGCTTCCCGCGGGGTCGCGGGTCGGTGACCTCGTGGCCGTCGCGGGCGGGTATGGCGCCCGCGTGGACACGACGCGTGCCGAACGGGACCTGAACCAGGCCGCCCTGCTCCACGACGGCGACCAGGTGCGGGTGCCATCACGCGACGACCCGGAGGGCGCCGCGGCGGCGTCCGGGGCACCGGCGCCCTCCGCGGGCGGGGGCGCTGGCGACGGCCCGATCGATCTCAACCAGGCGACCGCCGCCCAACTCGATGCCCTCCCCGGGATCGGCCCCGTGACCATCGAGAAGATCCTCGCCGCGCGCGAGGAGGCGCCGTTCACCTCGGTCGAGGATCTGCGGACGCGGGGCCTGCTCGGCGAGAAGACGTTCGAACGGATCCGCGAGTCGGTCGTGGTGCGCTGACATGCCGCGGAGCGGCTGGCTGGCGGTCGGTGCGGTCGGTGCGGCCATCGCCGCAAGCGTCCTGGGTGCCGCCGCGGTCGGCGCGTCGGCGATGGTCGGGGCGGCACTCCTGTTCGCGGCGATCTGGTCGCCGACAGCTCGCCGCATCAGCCTCGCGGCGGCCGTCGGCCTGGCCGCGGTGGCCATACGGAGCACGACGGGGCCGGCGCCGGACGGGCTGGCCGGAGTGCCGGAAGGCCGCGGGCCATGGGTGATGGTCGTGGAAACGGTCGGATCGCCGCGCGAGGGACACCAGGTCGCCACCCTGCGAACGGCGACGGCTGGACCCATCGGCTTCCGAGTGGCCGCGACCCTGCCACGCTATCCGGGCGTCGAACCCGGCGACGAGGTGACCGTCGAGGGCCGCGTGCGCCCCCGCCCGGAATCGCCGTACGGGGCCTACCTCGAGCGACTCGGCGCCTGGGGGAGTCTGGATGCCGACACGCTGACGATCACGGACAGCGGCGACGGCCCGGGCCGGGTGCTCGAACGACTGCGCCGATCCGCGGCCGAGGCACTCACGGTGACGCTGCCGGAACCCGAGGCCGGGCTGGCGGCGGGGATCCTGATCGGCCTGCGCGATCGGGTCGACCGCGAGGTGGCCGCCGCATTCACGACGGCCGGGGTGAGTCACGTCGTCGCGATCTCCGGGTGGAACATCGCCATCGTCGCGGCGGCGATCGCGTCCGTCGCTGGTCGCCTGGGCCGACGAAGACGGGCGATCGTCACGATCGTGGCCATCGCCGCGTACATCGCGTTCGCGGGCGCATCGCCGTCCGTGCTCCGCGCGGGCGCCATGGCCGGTGTGGTCCTGCTGGCGCGCGAGACCGGACGGGCCGGGTACGCGGCGGCGGCCCTCGGCTGGGCGGTCACCCTCCTGCTGGTCGTGGACCCGGGGCTCATCGGAGACGCCGGGTTCCAACTCTCCACGGTGGCCACGGCCGGATTGATCGCGTGGGCCACGCCGCTCACGGAACGCATCGACCGGGTCGGGCGCGGCCGCCTGCCGCGCTGGCTGACCGAGAGCCTGGGGGTCTCGCTCGCTGCCCAGGCGGCGACCCTGCCGATCGTCCTCGTCTCGTTCGGTCGGCTCGCCCTCGTCGCGCCGGTCATCAACCTCGTCGTGGTCCCCCTCGTGGCGCCGGCGATGGCCGCCGGCATCGTCGCGCTCCTCGCCGGCGCGGCGGTCGCTGCCGGGTCCCCGCCGGCGCTCGGGGCGATCCTTGCGGCTCCGGCATGGGTCTCGCTGCGACTCATGATCTCGCTGGTGGAGGCGGCCGCGACCCTGCCGCTCGCGAGCGTGCGACTCGATCCACCGTTCGGGACGCTTGCGGCCGCGATGTTCGTCACGTTCGTGGGCGCGCTGATATGGCGGCGTCGCGTCCGTCGGCCCGATGCGGCTGCCGCCCGAGCCGCGCCCCCGCTGGCGGCGACGGGCCGGCCGGTTCGGGCGTCCCCGATGGTCGTCCGGGCGGCGACGATCGCCATGGTCGTCGCGGTCTCGGTGACGGGTGGCGTCATCGCCGTCCGTCCGCCGGGCGTCGCCCGGGTCACGGTGCTCGACGTCGGGCAGGGCGATGCGATCCTGGTGGAGGGCTCGGACGGCGGTCGGTTGCTCGTGGACGGCGGGCCGGATCCGGATCGGCTCCTGGTCGCGCTCGATCGCCATCTGCCGCCGTGGGACCGCCGGCTCGACGCCGTCATCCTCTCGCACCCGCACGAGGATCATGTCGCGGGCCTCGCGCTGCTCCTCGATCGGTACCGGGTCGGTCGGGTCTTCGAGCCGGGGATGCGCGGCCCGGGTCCCGGCTATGCGGCGTGGATGGAACGGCTGGCGCGAGGCGGGGCGCCCACCCGGCTGGCGCTCGCGACCGGCGATCGCCTCGCGATCGACGACATCCGACTTCGCGTCCTGTGGCCCGATCGCGGGACGGTGCCCGCCGAGCCGGCCGACGCGGGGACCGGGATCAACAACGTCTCGGTGGTGCTCCTGGGCGAGATCGGCGACCGTCGGTTCCTCCTGACCGGCGACATCGAGGAGGAGATCGATCCGGTCGTCCTCGCTCGTGGCATCCCGCGCGTGGACCTGCTCAAGGTGGCGCATCACGGCAGCCGGACGGCGACGACGGCGCCGTTCGTGGCCGCCACCGATCCCGATGTCGCGATCGCGTCCGCCGGGGCCGACAACACCTACGGCCACCCGGCACGGTCGACCCTCGATCGCCTCGTGGCATCGGGTGCCCGGGTGTACCGCACGGACCGCGATGGGGCCGTGACCGTGACGTTCGAGCGGGAGCGCATGACGATCCGCACCCGTCCGAGGTCGCTCGCGGAGCGGCGGATCGACGCGCAACGGACCGCCGTCGGCACGGCGACGCCCTCGCCACCGTCGGTCGCGGCCACGCCCGCCCGGTCGTTCCTGTGTGCCGTCCCGGCGGCGATCGGTGCCGTCAGCGGGCTAACGCGACCGGCGATCCCGCCTCCCGCCCCGGTTGCCGCGGCAGCCCGGGCCGAGGCCGCGCGTGCCGCCGCAGCGCCGACACCCGACGCGGACGGCACCGACCGGCTCGACCGTCGGCTCGGCTACCATCGGGGCGATGACGGTCTTCTCGTTGGTGGCGACCGGCCCCCGGCACTCCCCGGCACCGCGGTCATGGGTGGCCGTGGGCGCGCACGGCGTGGGCGCGCCGGCGGCATGACGGCACCGATCCGCTACATCTACGGTGACGACGACCTGACGGCCGCTCGCCTCATCGATGACCTCGAGCGCGACCTCGTGGCGGCCCACGGCATGCCGCTGGAACGGTGGGGCCTGGTCGGGGACCTGACGACGGCGGCCACCGGCGCGGCCCAGCTCCGGGAACGGCTCGCGACGGCCGTCCTCTTCGGCGGCGGGACGCTGGCCATCGTCTCGAAACCCGGAGCGCTCGTTCGTCGCAACGACACGCGTGACACGGTCCTCGACGCGATCGCGAACATGGCGCCGGGTAACGCGCTGGTCTTCGTCGAGGAGACGCGAGCCAACGCCAAGGGCCCAGGCCCCAAGCGGCTCTCGGACGCGGTGCTCGCCGCGGGCGGGCAGATGATGCCGGCCATGGCGCCCCGACCGGCCGCGATCGGCGCATGGATCGAGACCGAAGCACGCCGGCGCGGCCTGACGCTGGCGCCCGGTGCGGCGCGCGAGATCGCGGACCGCCTCGGCGCGCGCGTGACCGACGGGGACGTGGATCGCCGCTACGTCACGAGGATCGCGTCCGGCGAGCTGGACAAGTTGACGCTGCGCCACGCCGTTGATGGCGGGCCTGTGACCGTGGACGACGTCCGGGCCCTGGTGGCGGAGTCGACGCCGGGATCCGTCTGGGCGCTCACCGATGCCGTCGGCGAGCGGCG